>JBIITV010000126.1:0-13028 GCA_044340325.1 Lysobacteraceae bacterium | reverse complement strand
AGCACCCACCAGATCACCTTGAGGGTTGGGTAGTCGAGCATGTCGTCCTCCTCAGGCGTGGACCGGTTCGAACTGGTAGCGACCGGTGCCGAGACTGCCGGGGCCCTGGCGCGCGAACTTGATCATCAAATACATCTCGACGATCAGCAGCAGCGTGTAGAAGCCCACGAAGCCCGCCAGCGATCCGTAGAGGCTGGCCTCGCTCAGCGTCGACACGCTCAGGTGCGTGGGCAGCACGCCGTAGATCGTCCACGGCTGGCGGCCGTATTCCGCCACGACCCAGCCGAGTTCCGCCGCAAGCCACGGCGCGGGCAGCATCCACAGCGCCCAGCGCAGCAGCCACGCCGGCGCCTTGCGCTGCGGCCGCAGCGTGGTCCAGAACGACAACCCGAACAGCGCCAGCATCAGGAAGCCCAGGCCAACCATCAGCCGGAAGCCCCAGAACATCGGCCACACGCGCGGCACGGTGTCATCGACGGCGCGGTCGATGATCTCGGGCGTGGCTTGCCGCACGTCGGCGATGTACTTCTTGAGCAGCAGGCCGAAGCCCATGTCTTGCTGATGGGCCTGCAGCATCTGACGCGCCGCCGCGTCATCGGGATGCTGGCGCAGCGTCTCCAGCGCCGCCACCGCCTCGATGCCGCTCACGATACGGCCGCGGTTGCGCGTCTTGATGTCGCGGATGCCCGGGATCTGCTTGGTGACGCGTGCCGATCAGGCCCATCACCCACGGGATCTCGATCGCCCAGTCGTTCTTCTGTGCGCGCTGGTTGATCGACGCGATCATGTTGAAGCTGGCCGGCGCGGGCTCGGTCTCCCACATGGCCTCGATGGCGGCCATCTTGGTTTCCTGCGCTTCGCCGACGGTGTAGCCGGATTCATCGCCGAGCACGATCACCGAGCACACGCTGGCCAGGCCAAACGCCGCCGCCACGCGGAAGCTGCGCCGCGCAAACTCCACGTCGCGCCCGCGCAGCAGATACCAGCTCGAGATCGACAGCATGAACATCGCGCCCGTCACGTAGCCCGCCGACACCGTGTGCACGAACTTGGCCTGCGCCACGGGGTTGAAGACCACGGCCCAGAAGTCCTGCATCTCCATGCGCATGGTCTGCCAGTTGAACTCGGCGCCCACCGGGTTCTGCATCCAGCCATTGGCGATCAGGATCCACAGCGCGGAGAGGTTGGTGCCCACCGCCATGAGCGTCGTCACCAGCAGGTGCTGCGTCTTGGAGAGCCGATCCCACCCGAAGAAGAACAGGCCGATGAAGGTCGATTCCAGGAAGAACGCCATCAACCCCTCGATGGCCAGCGGCGCCCCGAAGATGTCGCCCACATAGTGCGAGTAGTACGCCCAGTTGGTGCCGAACTGGAATTCGAGGGTGATGCCGGTAGTCACGCCCAGCGCGAAATTGATCCCGAACAATTTCCCCCAGAACCGGGTCATGTCTTTCCAGATGGTCTTTCCGGTCATCACGTAGACGCTTTCCATGATCACCAGCAGCCAGGTCATGCCCAGCGTGAGCGGCACGAAAAGGAAGTGATACATCGCTGTCGCTGCGAACTGCAGTCGCGACAGGTCGACCAATTGTTCGGAAATCACTGCGGAGGCTCCCCGGGTGTGGACAGGATGTGCGACGCGGCGTCCCCGGGAACGACTTCGACCCGGGCGTCCTTCACGAACAGCCACCAGATCGCCGACAGCATCGTCAACTTGACGACGACGATCAGAAGTAGGTGGCGGCGAAGGGCGGAATGCGTCATGACCCCTTCCAATACGCATGGAATGTGCCAGCCTGCGATTCGGTCAAAAATTCTTTTATTTCAATAACTTGAATATGACACATTGAAATCGGCCGGCATTTTCACTGCCATAGTGGCGGCATTGAATCGATTTGAATGCCAATATGGCAGCCAGCAATGACAGAGGGCACCGACCATGACCCATCGCAGACCCGGCCTTTCCACCGAGATGCTGGTGACCTATCTCGATGGCTTGCCCGAACCGCACATCCTGTTCGACCCCGACTACCGGATCGTGGCGGCGAACGCCGCCTACCGCGCCCGCTATTCGCCGAACGCCTCCGTGATCGGCCAGACCTGCCATTTCGTCTCGCACCACTCGCACGTGCCCTGCGACAAAGCTGGCGAATCCTGCCCCTTGGCCGCCGCCAGACGCAGTGCGCAGCGCGAACGGGTCGTCCATCTCCACCATGTCCAGGGCGGGCAGGAATACGTCAATGTCGAACTCACCCCAATACGGGATGCCAACGGCGAGACCGCTTATTTCGTCGAGAAGATAGATCCGCTGCGCATCGCGACTTCGGGCGATGCGGATCGCAGCCTGGTCGGCCGAGCCCCTGCGTTCCAGGCCATGCTCGAACTGCTCTCCCGCGTCGGCGAAACGGAAGCGAGCGTGCTGCTGCTAGGCGAATCGGGCACCGGCAAGGAACTCGCAGCGCTCGCCCTGCACGAAATCGGCCCACGGCGGACACGTCCGTTCGTGGTGGTGGAGTGCAGCAACTTCGCGGAAGCCCTGTTCGAAAGCGAACTCTTCGGCCATGAAAAAGGCGCGTTCACCGGCGCCGTTTCGGCGCACAGAGGATTGGTCGAATCCGCGAATGGCGGCACCCTGTTCCTGGACGAGGTCGGCGACATCCCGCTGTCGATGCAGGTCAAACTGCTGCGGCTACTCGAAACCGGCTGCTATCGGCGCGTCGGAAGCACCGAGCTGCGGCACACCGATCTGCGCATCGTTTCGGCCACCCATCGCGACCTGCGGCGGATGGTGGGCGAGGGTACTTTCCGCCAGGATCTGTTCTACCGGCTGAGCACGTTCCCGATCCGCATGCCGCCACTGCGCGAACGCATGGAAGACCTGGAGCATCTGGCCCGCGCCCTGCTGCGGCGGTTGCCGGGACAGCGCGAGTTGAGCCTCGCGCCCGCCGCGCTCGATCGCCTGCGTCACTACCACTATCCCGGCAACGTGCGCGAATTGCGCAACGTGCTGGAACGGGCCGCGATCATGGCCGACGGTACGCGACTGACGCAGGAGCACATCGAATTCGCGCTCAGCGGCCTGCAGCACACGGTATCCGCGCCTGCGTTCGACGCTAAAGACACCCATGCCTCAACTGCAGTGACGGCGCGGACGCTGAAACATGCCGAGTCCGAACTGCTAAACACCGCACTCGCCGCACACCCGGGCAGCCGCAAGGAACTCGCCGCGCAGTTGGGTATCAGCGAGCGGACCCTGTATCGAAGGCTGAAAAATCGGCCGGACAAGGGGTGATTCGGTGACGTGCCAGCGGTCATCGACCCGCTACAGTCAAGCCATGAGCGTGGCCCCGCTGCGGTAAAGGAGATACAGCGCAACCACGAACACGACGCCGGCGAATATCCGCGACAGCGCGTTGCGATGGCGACCCAGGCGCAACGACAGCCGGGTGCCGAGCAAGCCTCCACCGATGCCGCCCAGAATGAACAGCCCGGCGACTTTCCAGTCGATCAGGTCCGAAGCCGCGTAATTGAGCGCAGTGGCCAGACCGAACGTACCGACCGCCAGCAGGGACGAGCCCACGGCATTCGACATGGTCATGCCGGTGGCCAGCATCAGCGCCGGTACGATCAGGAACCCGCCGCCGATGCCGAAGAAGCCCGACGCGCCGCCAGCGAACAGCGCCGCCAGCGCGGCGCGCACACAGTTCTCAGTCGTCGTGACCGGACCGGTGGCGTCGCGCTCGCGCCGCGTCCGCAGCATCGCGATGCCGACAGCGATCATCACCCAGCCGAACAGGAACAGCAGCAGCGTTCCATCCAGCGATTTCCCCAGGCTGGAGCCACCGATCGCCCCGAGCGTACCGACCAACGCAAACACTGCAGCGCATCGCCAGCAGACGTTACGCCTGCGCGCATGCGCGATGAGGTTCGCGTAGGCGTTTACCGAGACCGCCAGAGCGCCCGTTCCGATCGCGACATGCGGCTGAGCGATGCCGACCACGTACAACAGCAGCGGTGTCGCCAGGATCGAGCCGCCACCGCCGATGAGGCCGAGCACGAATCCGACCAGCGCGCCAGACGCGATCGAAGCGAGCGATGCGAACAAGGTCTCCACGATATCCCCTTACTGACGAGATGCGAGCCATCCAGGTATTCACCAACGCGTGCGCCGCAGGCGGCGTGAGCCACCTGCGGCGCCAGCATCGATGTAGCGTCGATCAGTCCGTCTTTTTCATCGAGAAATACCAATCGGTCGTCTCCAGGCCCTCGGCGAGACGCGCCTCCAGCTCGGCCGTGGTCTTCGGCGCGCCCATCAGCACCCGATCGCCCGGACGCCAGCCTTCGGGCGTGGCAACGCCGTTGGCGAGACTGTACTGGAGCCCTTGCACCAGCCGCAGGATTTCGTCGACGGATCGGCCGTTGGTCATCGGGTAGTAGACCATTGCGCGAAGAATGCCCTTGTCGTCGATGATGAATGTCGCGCGGACCGCCGAGGTATCCGACGCGCCGGGGTGGATCATCCCGTAGGCGCGCGCCACGTTCATCGACAGATCTTCGATGATCGGGAAAGGAATTTCGGTGCCGAACTTCTCCTTGATGTTCTGGACCCAAGCCAAGTGCGAATAGATCGAATCGATGGAGAGGCCAAGCAATTCGACGTTGATCGCACGGAACTCGTCCGCTGCCTTGGCGAAGCCGATGAACTCGGTGGTGCAGACCGGGGTGAAGTCCGCCGGATGCGAGAACAGCACCAGCCACTTGCCCTTGTAATCGGCGAGCGAGCGCGGGCCGAATGTCGTCTGCGCGTGGAAGTCCGGAGCGTGTTCGTTGATCTGCGGAAAGACGACTGCGGGGGCGGCGACCGCGATGAGAGTGTTGGCGGCGGGTGTGGTGTTCGGTTCGGTATTGGCGCAGCTCATTGGTGACTCCTTGAAGGTGAGAGAGAAAGAGAGGCAGGGTTGATATCCTGCTCAGAGTGCATTGAGCGGGAGCTTGAGAAAGCGACGTCCGTCGGCATCGGCGGGGGGCAATTGACCCGCTCGCATGTTGACCTGCAGCGACGGCAGGATCAGCCGCGGCATCGACAGCGTGGCGTCGCGCTGGGTCCGCATACGGACAAAATCGTCTTCATCGACGCCTTCGCATACGTGGATATTTTTCGCGCGTTCTTCGGCGACCGTGGTCTCCCATCGGATCTCGCGCCCATTCGGGCCATAGTCGTGACACATGAATAAACGTGTCTGCAGCGGCAACGCGAGGATCCGCTGGATCGAGCGGTACAGCGTCCGCGCGTCGCCGCCGGGGAAATCCGCCCGCGCCGTACCGCCATCGGGCATGAACAGCGTGTCGCCGACGAACGCGGCATCGCCGACGACATGCGTCGTGCAGGCTGGCGTATGCCCGGGCGTGTGCATCGCCATCGCAGTCATGTTACCGATGCGATAGGTCTCGCCATCGGCGAACAGACGATCGAACTGGCTGCCGTCGCGCTTGAACTCGGTCCCTTCGTTGAACACTTTGCCGAAGGTTTCCTGCACCTGGACGATGCGCTCGCCGATGCCGATGCGACCGCCCAGCTGACGCTGCAGATACGGCGCGGCCGACAGGTGATCGGCGTGCACATGCGTTTCGATCAACCATTCGACACGCAGACTCTGGGTGCGGACGTGCTCGACGATGCGGTCAGCGTGCGCGAACGCGATGCGCCCGGCGGCATAGTCGATGTCCATGACCGAGTCGACGATCGCGCAGGCATCACCCGTGGGATCTCTCACTACGTAGCTGATGGTATTGGTGGCTTCGTCGAAGAATCCGGTCACCTCGGGGCGAACCGTAGAATCGGCGCTGGCGGCTGAGTTTGTCATCTGCTGGCTCCTGAGCGGGCCGTGCCCGTGATTGATGACGGCACGTTACGCCCGACGAAAAAGTGTGTAAAACGAATAAAAGTGGATTCTGTGATCGCTTATCCCGATATCACTCAATCCGGCAACCTGGCCGAACGGAGATCCCAGCGATGAAACCGCTGCCCAACCTGCGGCACCTGCGCTACCTCGTGGCGCTGCACGACCACGAACACTTCGGCAAGGCCGCCGATGCCAGTTTCGTCACCCAATCGACGCTGAGCGCCGGTATCCGGGAGCTTGAACATGCGTTGGGAGTGGCGGTAGCCGAACGCACCAAACGCTCGGTGATGATCACGCCCATCGGCAGGCGCATCGTGGCCCGCGCGCGGCTGCTCTTGCGCGATGCCGAGGCATTGATGGCGATGGGACAAGAGCAGAGTCAGCCCATGTCCGGCATGATCGAAATGGGTGTGTTGCCCACCATCGGCCCGTATCTGCTGCCGCGCCTGATCCGCGGCATCGGCGAGACCTTCCCGCGACTGCGCCTGAGCCTGCGCGAGGACAAGACCGGTCATCTCTTGACGTGGCTGTCGGAAGGGCGCCTTGAGCTGGTGATGATGGCGTTCCCGTACGAGACACCGGGCATGGAGACCTTCATGCTGTTCGACGATGCTTATCGTTTCGTCGCATCGACAACGTCGCCACTGGCCCACCCGCCGAAAGGAAAAGCCCGGGCGATCACGGAAGCGGACTTTGTAGGGCAGGACATGCTATTGCTGGAGCACGACCACTGCCTCCACAGCCACGCACTACCCGTGCTCAGACAAGCCGCAGAAGCTCAGCATGCCAGCTATGCGTCGACCAGCCTGCCCACACTGGTGGCGATGGTTTCGGAGGGTATGGGATCGACCCTTCTGCCCGACCTGGCCATCACCGGCGGCATTCTGGAGGGCAGTAGCGTCGTCGTGCGGCCACTCGACGAAGATGCCAGCGCACGGACCATCGGGCTGTGCTGGCGCAGGGATTCGCCGCGCGGCGACACCTTCCGCCAACTGGGCGTCTTCATACGCGACTGGGCGAAACACAACGTCCGCGCGTGGCACGCGGTGCCATAACCGCAACGGCAATAGGGGTGTATTTTCCAGGCATCGGGGCCAAGGTGGCCTTCCGGCGCGACCACCGCCGTCGAGAAACGCGTGTCGCCCATCGACGGCGACACGCATGCACTACTCCACCGTCACCGACTTCGCCAGATTCCGCGGCTTGTCGACATCGGTACCCCGCGCCAGCGCCGCGTGATACGCCAACAGCTGCACCGGAATCGCGTGGACGATCGGCGAGAGCACGCCGACGTGGCGCGGGGTGCGGATGACGTGGACGCCTTCGGATTCGGTGAAGTGGCTGTCGGCGTCGGCGAAGACGTACATCTCGCCGCCGCGGGCGCGGACTTCCTGGATGTTGGACTTCACTTTTTCCAGCAGGCTGTCGTTCGGTGCGATCACCACCACCGGCATGTCGGAATCCACCAGTGCGAGCGGGCCGTGCTTCAGTTCGCCGGCCGGATAGGCTTCGGCGTGGATGTAGGAGATTTCCTTGAGCTTGAGCGCGCCTTCCAGCGCGATCGGATAGTGGATGCCGCGGCCGAGGAACAGCGCGTGCTGCTTCGGCGCGAAACGATCGGACCACACCACGATCTGCGGTTCCAGGTTCAATGCATGCTGCACGCTTCCCGGCAGATGACGCAGTGCGTCGATCAACTCGGCTTCCTGTTCGGCCGACAGCTTGCCCTGCGCTTTCGCGACCGTGGCGGTGAGCACGAACAGTGCGACCAGCTGGGTGGTGAAGGCTTTGGTCGACGCCACGCCGATCTCGGCGCCAGCGCGGGTGTAGAACACCAGTTTGCTGGCACGCGGAATCGCGCTTTCGGGCACGTTGCAGATCGACAGCGTCTTATCGTGGCCAAGCGATTTCGCGTACTTCAACGCTTCCATCGTGTCGAGGGTTTCGCCCGATTGCGAGATGGTGACGATCAGCTGGCGCGGATTGGCCACGACCTTGCGGTAGCGGTATTCGCTGGCGATCTCGACGTTGCACGGCAGGCCAGTGATGGCCTCGAACCAGTAGCGCGCGGTCAGGCCAGCGTAGTAGCTGGTGCCGCAGGCAAGGATCTGCAGGCCATCGATGTTGCGCAGAATCGCATCGGCGTCTTTGCCGAACAGTTCGGGCGTGAAGCTGCCGTGGTCGATGATCGCCTCGATGGTGTCGGCAATCGCACGCGGCTGCTCGTGGATTTCCTTCTGCATGAAGTGGCGATAGGGACCCAGCTCCAGCGATGCCAGCGACACGTCGGAGACGTGCACATCGCGCTGGACTTCGGTGTCGGTCGCATCGAAGACCCGCACGCCGGTGCGCGCGACCTCGGCGGTATCGCCTTCTTCGAGGAAGATCACCCGGCGCGTGGCCTGGATGATCGCGGAGACGTCGGAAGCGATGAAATTCTCGCCCTCGCCCAGACCGATCAACAGCGGGCAGCCCATGCGCGCACAGACCATGCGCTCGGGTTCCTTGCGGCTGATCACCGCCAGCGCGTAGGCGCCTTCGAGTTCCTTCACCACGCGCTGCAGGGCGCGCAGCAGATCGTCGCCCTTCGTCAGATAGTGATGGATGAGATGTGCGATGACTTCGGTATCGGTCTGCGACTCGAAGCTGTAGCCGAGCGCGCGCAGACGCTCGCGCTGCTGCTCGTGGTTCTCGATGATGCCGTTATGCACCAGCGCCACGCCGTGGCTGATGTGCGGATGCGCGTTGGACTCGGTGACGCCGCCGTGGGTAGCCCAGCGGGTGTGGCCGATGCCGAGACCAGCGCTGAACGCTTCAGACCCTGCGGCGGATTCCATCTCGGCGACGCGGCCGGTGCGGCGCACGCGACGTACATCATGGCCGTTGGTACTGCCGTCTACGGTATTCCGATCGACGTCATTTCGATCGACGATGGCGATGCCAGCGGAATCGTAGCCGCGATATTCGAGCCGCTTCAGCCCTTCGATCAACACCGGTACCACATCGCGATCCGCGATCGCGCCGACAATTCCGCACATGTGCAAGTCACCACTGACTGATTGGTGTGCGTAGTGTAACGGCGAAAGCCCGGTAGAGCGTCCGCGCGGACACGTCCGGACAGCGTGCGGACACCGCCGCCGACACAGATAGTACTTCAAAAACAAATAGTTGCAGTTGGCACGCAGTTTGCTTGATCACATCTGCGGGAGAGCACTCCCGAGCCGCACGAACCGCATCCCCTACCTCGTCCATGGAGTCCGTCATGTCCAAGTCCACCGAGACCGCTTTCTTCCCGCAATGGTCGGCCGACGACCTGGTCGCTGCCTTCCCCACGGCACTGCCGCCGCTGCACACCTTCGAATTCAAGCTGCCGGCGAACGCAGCACAACTGCACCGCCCGAGCCGTCGCACGACCTGCGGCTACGCCGCGCAGTCGACGCTGTCGCTGTTCCGCATCGTCAACTGACCGCTCCGCCTTCTATCCACACACCATTCCGGCGCTCGAACCCATGACCATCCGCGATACTTCCGGCCAGGATCAAGTCCTCCGCGCCTCGCCTTTGTCCGCAAAACGGCGCCGCTGGCTGATCGTCGGCGGCATTGCTGCCGCGCTGACGTCCGCCATCGTCGGCGTGCTGTCGTCCTGGAGCGGCGGCGGTCGTTCGGTCGACGCGGCGCGGGTACGCATCGCGGCCGTGCAGCAGAGCGATCTGGTCCGCGATCTGTCCGCCGAGGGCCGCGTGATCTCCGCGAACAGCCCAACGCTGTACACCATCGCCGCCGGCACGGTCACGCTGAAGGTGGTCGCAGGCGACGTGGTGAAACAGGGGCAGACGCTGGCCGAGATCGACAGCCCGGAGCTGCGCAGCCGGCTGGCGCAGGAAGCATCGACGCTCGCGAGTCTGGAGGCCGAGGCCGGCCGCGCGGGATTGGACGGCGAGCTGACCCGCGCCAACGCGCGCAAGCTGCTGGATCAGGCGACGATCGATCATGTCGCCGCGCAGCGCGATCTCGAGCGCAACCGCCGCGCATTCGATGGCGGTGCGGTCGCGCAGATCGACGTCGCCCGCGCGCAGGACACGCTGAACAAAGCGGAACTCGGCCTCGCCGCAGCACGCCAGGAATACACGCTGCAGGGTCGCGGCGCCGGGCTCGACACCCGCAACAAACATCTGCTCGCCGATCGCCAGCGTTCGGCGGTGGTCGAGCTGCAGCGCCAGGTCGATGCACTCACGCTGCGCGCACCGTTCGACGGCCAGGTCGGTCAGCTGATGATCGCCCAGCGTGCGAACGTCGCCGCGAATGCCGCGGTACTGAGCCTGGTCGATCTGTCGGTGTTCGAAGTCGAGATCAAGGTGCCGGAAAGTTTCGCCCGCGATCTGGGCATCGGCATCCCGGCCGAGGTGACCAGCACCGGCCGCATTTTCGCAGCAGCGATCTCCGCAGTGTCGCCGGAAGTGGTGAACGGCGAAGTCGCCGCACGCCTCCGGTTCACCGATAAACAGCCGCCGGGCCTGCGCCAGAACCAGCGCCTGAGCGCGCGCATCGTGCTCGATACCCGCAAGAACGTGCTCAACGTCGAGCGCGGCCCATTCATGGAAGAGGGTGGCGGCCGGTTCGCCTACGTCATGGACGACAACATCGCCGTGAAGCGCCCGCTGCGCACCGGCGTCAGCAGCCTCGGCGCCGTGGAGATTCTCGACGGCGCGAAAGTCGGCGACCGCATCGTGGTGTCCGGCAGCGACCAGTTCGGCGACGCCGAACGCATCCGCATCTCTGGAGAATGATCATGCAACCGTCTCTCGACAGCATTTTCGACGCCAGCATCGCCCTCGATGTCGTGCCCGATCCGTTCCTGTTCGATCTGAACTGGTCCGCGCAGGAACTGACCGATGCCGCGTGCCGGTGGCTGCCGCCGCTGCGCCGCTTCGGATTCGCGCCGTCGGCCAACGATGCGGCGTTGCATCGCTCGCGCCGTCGCACGCGCTTTCTCGCTGTGCCGCCGCTACCGCCGCGTTTCCGTGTCGGCGGCTGACATTTCCGATTCTATTTTCTGATTCGACTTCTTCGCGGCTTCCGCCGCTCCCCGATTCGCGGCTGAAGCCGCTCCTACAGTCAGCTGGAGTCTCCCATGTTGCACATGCAAGGCGTCACCAAGGTCTATCGCACCGAACTGGTCGAAACCCATGCGCTGCGCGCGCTCGATCTGCATGTGCGCGAAGGCGAGTTCGTGGCGGTCACCGGGCCGTCGGGTTCGGGCAAGACCACGTTCCTCAATATCGCCGGGCTGCTGGAAGAATTCACCGGCGGCACCTATCTGCTCGACGGCGAGGACGTGAGCAAACTCGGCGACGACGCGCGCTCGAAGCTGCGCAACCGCAAGATCGGCTTCATCTTCCAGAGCTTCAATCTGATTCCCGACCTGAATCTGTTCGACAACGTCGACGCGCCGCTGCGCTATCGCGGCATGTCGGCGGCGGATCGCCGCAAGCGGATCGAGGAATCGCTCGCCCGGGTCGGTCTGGGTTCGCGCATGAAGCACTATCCATCGGAACTCTCCGGCGGCCAGCAGCAGCGCGCCGCGATCGCGCGCGCGCTCGCCGGCAGTCCGAAGCTGCTGCTCGCCGACGAACCCACGGGCAACCTCGATTCGCAGATGGCGCGCAGCGTGATGGAGCTGCTGGAGGAGATCAACGGCCAGGGCACCACGATCGTCATGGTCACCCACGACCCGGAACTCGCCGCTCGGGCGCAGCGCAACGTGCACATCGTCGACGGCATGGTCACCGATCTGCGCAACGACGGCAGCCTGCTCCGCGCGCCCGGCACGCAGACATCCACGACCACGGCCTGAGGGCATCGTCATGTCATCCAATTCAATGTTCGCTTACTACGTGTCGCTGGCGATACGCAGCTTCAAGCGCAACAAGGCCCTGACCGCGCTGATGGTGCTGGCGATCGCGTTGGGTATCGGCGCGAGCATGACCACCCTGACCGTGTTCCATGTGCTGTCCGGCAACCCGATTCCGCAGAAGAGCGACAAGCTGTTCTATCCGAGGCTCGACCCTGCAAGCAAAAGGGGTTACCAGCCCGGTCAGGATCCCGAGTCGCAGATGGCCCGCTTCGACGCCGAGGCGCTGTTGCGCGAAAAGCGCGGCGATCGCCAGGCGATCATGACTGCCGGTGGCGTCGCGATCGAGCCGGACCGCGACGGAATGAATCCGTTCGTGGCCGATGCGCGCTTTACCACCGCCGATTTCTTCCCGATGTTCGAGGTGCCTTTCGCCTACGGTCGCGCCTGGACCAGCGAAGACGATCAGGCCCGCGCGCGGGTCGCGGTGATCTCGTCGGAACTCAACGAAAAACTGTTCGGCGGCGGCAACAGTGTCGGCAAAACCGTGCGTCTGGAACAGACCGCATTCAAGATCATCGGCGTGCTGAAGGAATGGCGCCCGAGGCCGCGGTTCTACGACCTCACCCAGAGCCGGTTCAGTTCGGATGAACAGGTCTTCGTTCCATTCTGGACGTCGCGCGCGCTGGACATGTCGCCGAACGGCAACATGAATTGCTGGGCCAGCCCCGACGACCAGCAAGAAGAGGACAAAGAAGGCAATTACGGCGTCAACGCGAATTGTGCCTGGCTGCAGTACTGGGTCGAACTGGGATCGCCGGCGAAAGCCGCTGCCTACCGCCAGTATCTGAACAATTATTCCGATCAGCAGCGGGCGGCTGGACGCTTCGAGCGCCCGAACAACGTCCGCCTCGACGATGTGATGGGATGGATGGATGAGAACGGTGTGGTGCCGCAGGACGTGCGCCTGCAGGGCTGGCTGGCCTTCGGGTTCCTGTTCGTCTGCCTGGTCAACACCATCGGCCTGCTGCTGGCGAAGTTCCTGCGCCGCTCGGCCGAGATCGGCGTGCGTCGCGCGCTTGGCGCGACCAAGCGTTCGATCTTCGTTCAATACCTGATCGAAGCGGGCGTGATCGGTCTCGCCGGCGGTGCGCTCGGTCTGTGTTTCGCGTTGCTGGGGCTGTGGGCGGTGCGCGAACAGCCGACGGACTACGCCGAACTCGCGCATCTCAACAGCACGATGCTGCTGACTGCAGTCGGGTTGAGTCTGGTCG
>JBIITV010000134.1:0-12204 GCA_044340325.1 Lysobacteraceae bacterium | reverse complement strand
CAAGCCTGATCGCAGGACTGTTGCCTGCCTGGCGCGCATGTCAGATCGCACCGGCCATCCAGCTGAAATCGCAATAACCGCACTTTCGCGAAAGGGGCGATACCCCTTCTCTCTCTCCGTATCGCCCCTTTCATTTTTACACGCATGCAAGTTCCGGAGCCCACCATGGACATCCGCCCCATCTTTTCCACGCTGCGCCGGCACAAGACCGCGTCGGCGTTGATCGTGATCGAAATCGCGCTCAGCTGCGCCATCGTCTGCAACGCGCTGTTCCTGATCGGCATCCGCCTGGATCGCATAGATCGCGACACCGGCATGGCCAACGACGAGATCGTACGGATCAACACCGCCGGTATCGGCAGCAACGACAATATCGATCAGGCGATGAAGATCGATGTCGCGGCGCTACGCGCAGTGCCGGGCGTCAAATACGCGACCAGCACCAATCATGTGCCGTTCGACAATTCGTCGTGGAACTCTTCGGTCGGCATCAAAGCCGATCAGCAGATTCCGAGCATGAACGCGGGCGTCTATCTCGGCGACGAACAGTTGCTGGAAACCTTCGGCCTGAAGCTCATCGCCGGTCGCGATTTCCTGCCGGAAGAATATGTCGACATGGGCACGCTCAGCCCCGATTCGTCGGTGCCATCTGCCATCGTCTCGCGCGCGATGGCGGAAAAACTCTTCCCGGGCGAAAGCGCGCTGGGAAAATTGCTCCACGACACTTGGGGCAGCAAGCCGGTCAAGATCGTCGGCGTGATCGAAACGCTGATCCGTCCGAACGACAACGAAGGCCCGGCCAATGCGCAGTACTCGATGCTCTTCCCGATCCGCCCGACCTCAAGCCGCTTCGTGATCCGCACCAGCCCGGAACGGCGCGAGGAAGTGCTGAAGGCTGCGGTCGCAGCGCTGGAGAAGGTCAACCGCAGTCGCATCATCATGGACCAGGGCACGTTCACCGATGTCACCGCCGAGTATTACCGGCAGGACAAAGCCATGGCCTGGCTGCTCGGCGCGGTGTGTATCGCACTGATGGTGGTCACTGCACTGGGCATCGTCGGCCTCGCCAGTTTCTGGGTGCAACAGCGCACCAAGCAGATCGGCGTGCGCCGCGCGCTCGGTGCGACGCGCGGCCAGATCCTGCGCTATTTCCAGACCGAGAACTTCCTGCTCGCCAGCATCGGCATCGTGCTGGGCATGCTCGGCGCATTCGGTCTGAATCAGCTGCTGATGACACACTACGAACTGCCGCGATTGCCCGCGATCTATTTGCCGATCGGTGCGGTCGCGCTGTGGGTGCTGGGACAAATCGCGGTCTACGGCCCCGCGAAGCGCGCGGCCGCAGTACCGCCTGCGGTGGCGACGCGCAGTGTGTGAGGGAATACCCACAGACATAAAAAAACAGTTGTCATCCCGAACCCCTGCCTTATCGGAGTGAGGGACCTCCTTCTCCGCCTGTTGCGTAAAAGCAGGTCCCTCGCTTTGCTCGGGATGACAGCTTTTTCACGCTCAGCGCACGTCTGTCAGCAGCTCTCGCCGCCTGCAAAAGCAATTCACCCCCACCCTGAGTTACGCTTCTCACATGCCCACCATCCTCGTCATCGACGACAACCCCGCCGTCGCCACTGCGCTTGAGACCTTGTTCTCGCTGCACGACATCGACACGCTCACCGCAGACGGTCCGGAAGCGGGGCTGGCTGCGCTCGCGCAGTCGCTGGTGGATCTGGTGGTGCAGGACATGAACTTCGAGACCGATACCACCTCGGGGGAAGAAGGCGAGGCGCTGTTCGGCGAGATCCGCGCGCGCTATCCGGATCTGCCTGTGATCCTGCTGACCGCGTGGACGCATCTTGCATCGGCGGTGGAACTGGTCAAGGCCGGTGCCGCCGATTACCTCGCCAAACCGTGGGACGACCGCAAGCTGATGGTGACGGTCAACAATCTGCTGGAGCTGTCGCAGACGCGGCAGCAGCTCGCACGCCGCGATGCCGGAGACCGCCGTCGCCGCGCGGCACTGGACGAATACGATCTGCGCGGCTTCATCCATGCCGATCCGCTTACCGAATCAACCCTCGGCCTTGCCTGCCAGGTCGCGCGTTCCGACTTGCCGGTCTTGATCACCGGCCCCAACGGCAGCGGCAAGGAAAAACTCGCCGAGATCGTGCACGCGAATTCGGCCGTCCGCAACGCGTCATTCGTCGCGCTGAACTGCGGCGCGCTGCCGGCGGACCTGATCGAAGCCGAACTGTTCGGCGCCGAAGCCGGCGCCTACACCGGCGCCAACCGCGCGCGCGAAGGCAAGTTCGAGGCCGCCGACGGCGGAACCCTGTTTCTCGACGAAATCGGCACGTTGCCGCTTGCGGGCCAAGTCAAACTGCTGCGCGTGCTCGAAACCGGGCAGTTCCAGCGCCTCGGCAGCAATCGCGAGCGCGCGGTGAAAGTACGCGTGGTCAGCGCCACCAACGCCGACCTGCCAGCCCTGATCGCCGCCGGACAGTTCCGCGAGGATCTGTTCTATCGATTGAACGCGATCGAAGTGCGGCTGCCGGCGCTGGCGCAGCGACCGGACGACATCCTGCCCTTGGCGCGGCATTTCCTGCCGCTGGACAAATCGCTCGAACCCGCCGCCGAGCAGGCGCTGCTGGCGCATCGATGGCCCGGCAATGTGCGCGAACTGCGCAACACCATCCAGCGTGCCGCCCTGCTCGCGCGCAGCGTGCGCATCGGCGTCGTCGATCTGGGCTTGCCGGCTGCGGCCGTACAGGCATCGGCGCAGATCAGCGATGTCGCCGAACCGGATCGCGCCACGATCGAGACTGCGCTGGCGCGCGCAGGCGGTGTGCTCGCGCAGGCCGCGCACGAGCTGGGCATGTCGCGACAGGCGCTGTACCGGCGTCTCGAACGGCTCGGCATCAAGCGCGACTGACCATGCAACTCCTGCGCATCCTGCCGCTGGCGATACGCCTGATCGTGCTGGCAACGCTCTGCGTTGTATTGGCGGCGGTATCGACCGCGCTGCTGACCCAGTGGCTGCCCGCATGGGCCGCAGCTGCCATCGCCGCCGCCGCAGTCGGCGCACTGGTGGCCACCGTCATCTGGCGCACGGTGTCGCCGCTGCGCGCGCTGTTCCGCGCGCTCGCGGGCACGGTGGCGAGCTATCGCGACGGCGATTTCAGTTTCGGCATCACCTGGGACAAGTACAGCGATCTGGTCGAACTGGTCAACGCGCACAACGCGCTCGGCGATGCGTTGCGCGAACAGCGGCTGTCGCTGGTGCAGCGCGAGCTGCTGCTCGACACCATGGTCCAGAACACGCCAGTGGCGATGGTGCTGGTGGACGAATCGCAGCGCATCGTGCTCGGCAATCTCGCCGCACGCAAACTGCTGGGCGAAGGCCGACGGCTGGAAGGCCGCGACTTCGGCAAGTTGATCGAAGGCACGCCACAGGCGCTGCGTGATGCGTTCGAGCATGGCGGCGACGGCATTTTCGCGGTCGGCGACGAAGACAACGAGGACATTTTCCATCTCTCGCGTCGCGGATTCCGGCTCAACGGCCGGCGTCACGAGCTGGTGCTGCTGCGTCTATTGACCGCCGAACTGCGCCGTCAGGAAGTGCAGACCTGGAAGAAAGTCATACGCGTGATCAGCCACGAGTTGAACAACTCGCTTGCGCCGATCGCGTCGCTGGCGCATTCCAGCGCCGAACTGTTGAAGCGCGGGCAATTGGAAAGGCTGCCCACCGCACTGGCGACGATCGAAGAGCGCGCGCGCCACCTCGAAGGTTTCATCCGCGACTATGCACGCTTCGCGAAGCTGCCGGCACCGCGACTGGAACCGCTGGAATGGGGGCGCTTCCTCGATCAATTGCGCAGCCAGGTCGAGTTCGCCTGGAATGGCCAGTACGATGATGGGGTTGTCTACATCGATGCTGCGCAGATGGAGCAGTCGTTGCTGAATCTGGTCAAGAATGCCCATGAATCGGGTTCGCCAGCGGGCGATGTACAGCTCGTGCTTCGCAAACTGCCGGAAGAATGGCGAATCGATATCCTCGACCGCGGCAGCGGCATGAGCGACGCCGTGCTGGCGCAGGCGCTGCTGCCCTTCTATTCGACCAAACGGCACGGCACCGGGCTGGGACTGGCGCTGACCCGCGACATCATCGAGGCCCACGGCGGCCGCATTGCGCTGCAGAACCGGGAAGGCGGCGGGCTGTGGGTGAGTTTGACGCTGCCCGCACGGTGATTTTTTTGGTTTTGGTTTTTTTGTATGGCAGAGGCTTTAGCCCGGCCCAAGCAGAATTCGAAGTGCGACGACAACCGGGCCGTGCCCACGGCTGAAGGGAATGAAACCCTGGTCTCGGTCGAGCATGTTGCTGAAAAAAAATCGGGGCTAAAGCCCCTCCTACAATTTCTTGATCGGCCGCTTCCAACTGTCGAGCGTGATCTGCTTCGAACGCGCGACGGTGAGTTTGCCGTCCGGCGCATCTTTGCTGATCACCGAGCCGGCGCCGATGGTCGCGCCATTGCCGATGCGCACCGGTGCGACCAGCGCCGCATTCGAACCGATGAAGGCACCATCTTCGATGACAGTCGTGAACTTGTTGGCCCCGTCGTAATTGCAGGTGATGGTGCCGGCGCCGACGTTGACGCCCGCGCCGATCACCGCGTCGCCGAGATAGGTCAGATGATTGGCCTTGCTGCCGATGCCGATCTTCGCGTTCTTGGTTTCGACGAAATTGCCGATGTGTACGCCATCGGCGAGTGCCGTGCCGGGGCGCAGCCGCGCGAACGGACCGATTGTCGCCGTGCCATCGGTCTTCACGCCTTCGAGATCGCAGTGCGCGCGCACTTCGGTGCCGGCGGCAAGCTCGACATTCTTCAATCGGCAGAACGGGCCGATGCGCACGCCGTCGCCCAGCGCCACGCGGCCTTCGAAGATCACGTTGGCGTCGATCTCGACATCGCGCCCGACGGTTACTTCGCCGCGCACATCGACGCGATTCACGTCGGCGAAGCGCGCGCCGGCCACGCACAGTGCGCGGACGGCGCGCAGCTGGAAGGCGCGTTCCAGCTGGGCAAGCTGCCACGGGTCGTTGGCGCCCTCGGTTTCGATCGGATCTTCGACGGCAACAATTTCCGCCGGCACGAATTCACCCGCCGCCATCGCGAACACATCGGTAAGGTAGTACTCGCCCTGCGCGTTGTCGCTCGACAGTCGCTGCAACCACGGCACAAGGGCGTTCGCGTCGGCGGCGATGATCCCGGAATTGACGATGCGGATCCGACGCGTGTCGGCATCGGCATCCTTGTGTTCGACGATGGCCGCGACGCGGCCCTGCGCATCGCGGACGATGCGGCCGTAACCGGTGGGATCTGCGAGTTCGGCGGCGAGTACGGCAAGGCGACCCGGCGCATCGAGCAGACGCTGCAGGGTCTGGCTGCGGATCAGCGGCACATCGCCGTAGAGCACCAGCACGCGCGCGTCCTCGGGCACGCCGGGCATCGCTTGCTGCACCGCATGCCCGGTACCGAGCTGCTGCGTCTGTTCGGCCCAGTGCAGATCGGACTGATCGGCAAAGGCTGCGCGTACCCGCTCGCCGCCATGGCCGTAGACCACATGGATGCCGGCCGGGTTCAACGCGCGTGCGCTGGCGATGACGTGGCCCAGCATCGGCACGCTGGCGATGGTCTGCAGCACCTTCGGCAATTCGGACTTCATCCGCTTGCCTTCGCCTGCGGCCAGAACGATGACGTGAAGAGGTGCGCTCATGAAGACTCCGGTGCCGTGGTTCGGGGCATTTTAGCGGTAGCGACTGCTACGATGCCGGCCGGATTCCCACTTGTATTCCGCTCCCCGGCACCGTATGTCCGTCGTTTCGCCCCCCACCATGACTGGGCCATGGCCGAGATTGCTGGTCGCCGCTGGCGCGCTCGCGACCCTGGTGGGCTTCATCATCCATGCGACCTGGCGCGTGCTGCCGGTCGAACGCTTCGCCCTATCGCTGATATTGGCGCTGATCGCCTGGGGCTTGGCGTGGCCGCTCAAGCGCCTGCTGCATGCGTCATGGGCCACCGCGCTGGGCGTCGTCTGGCTCATCGCGCTCACGATCTATGTCGGGCCGCTCCCGGTGCTTGCGGCGGGTCTGCTCGGGCTCGGTGCGCTGTCGATCGGGCTGTGGCTCACGTCGGATGCGCTGCCCGCGCGCGCAGCGGTGGCGAGCATCGTCGGGCTGATGGTCATCGCCGGGCTGACCGGTTGGGTGATCACGATGCCGATCCACACGATCTGGGTGTGGTCGGCGGCGCTGCTGGTGGTGATCGCATCGCAGCGGCATGCCCTGCTGCGCACGCTACGCACCATCATCGACGGATGGCAGCAGGCGGTCTCGAGCGCTCCGCGCGCTGCGATGCTTTGCGTCATTCTGCTCGGCTTGGTCTCGACTGCCTGCTGGCTGCCGGCGATGCAGATGGACGACCTGACCTATCACCTCGGCCTTCCCGCGCAGATGATGCTGCATGCCCGCTATGCACCCGCACCGGAATTCCAGGTGTGGTCTTACGCGCCGTGGGCTGGCGACGTACTGCAAGGGATCGCTTCGCTGCTGGCGCGACGCGAAGCGCACGGCGCCGTCAACGCGCTGTGGCTGATCCTGGCGGCGGGTGCGGTCTGGTCGATCCAGTCGAGCCTGCGCGCGAACATCGCCGAACGCTGGGCATCGCTCACGCTGTTCGCGAGCCTGCCACCGCTGGTGTGGATCGCTGCGGGCATGCAAACCGAACTTGCCGCCACGGCCGTCACGCTGGCGCTGATGGCGGTCATCGTCGCCGATGCCCCCGGACGGCTCTGGGCCGGTACCGTGCTGTTCGCAGGCCTGTTCGCGCTGAAACTGGTGCATGGCATCGCTGCGCTGCCGCTCTTGCTGTATGCCGCTTGGGCCTGTTCGCCACCGTGGCCATGGCGTCGGCTGCTGCCGGCAACCCTGCTCTTCGCCGCGTTGGCGCTGTCGAGCTACATGCAGTCGTGGTTGGCGACCGGCAATCCTGTGCTGCCGATCTTCAATTCGGTGTTCCAGTCGGCCTATTTTCCACCGCAAGAATTCAGCGATCCACGCTGGCATGCGGGTTTCGGCCCCGATCTGCTGTGGCGAATGACGTTCGACACCGATCGCTATGTCGAAGGCTGGGATGGCGGATTCGGCTTCGCGTTGATCGCGCTGTCGGGGCTGTGGATGATGCAACTGCTGCGACCGGGTCGGCGTCTGTTGATGCTCGCCGTGACTGCGGCCGTGCTGCTGCCGCTGATGCCCATGCAGTACGCGCGCTATGCGTTTCCCGGCGTCGCGCTGCTGGTGGTGCTGTTGCCGATCGGCGCGGAAACCGCCGTCGGTCGGCGCATGCTGCTCTGGCTGGTTGTGGGCTTGTGTACCTTGAATCTCGCCTATCAGGCGAATGCGAGCTGGCTGCACCATTCCGCCGCGCTCAAGCGCACGATCCGCAGCGGCGGCGATGCGGAAGAGATCCTGCCAGCGTATCTGCCGGAACGTCTGCTGTTGAAACGGATTCCGGACAGCGCGGACGATATCGTCCTGGCCACAGACGCGGCGCGCGGCTATATCGCGGAATTGGCGGGACGTGGCCGCACGGTGTCGCCGCACGATCCTTCGTTGGCGGCCGCGGCACTGCGTGCGAACACCGATGCTTCCGGCGCGGCGTGGGCCGAACTGTTCGCGCGCGAGCGCATCCGCTGGATATTGCTGAACGCCGATACCGCACCCCCTGCGCTGCGCGCGGGGCTCTCACGGACTGGCGCCGAGCGCGATGCTACGCTCGAACAGATCGAACTATGGCGTCGGCCAATGACAGGTGAGGCCTCGCGATGAGTCTGCATCGGCAGGGCCGTCACTATCTGCTGATCGGCGGCGTGCAGTGGCTGCTCGACTGGGGCGTGATGGTGCTGCTCAGCCATCTCGGCATGGCGATCGAAGCGGCCAACGTCTGCGGTCGCATCAGCGGCGCGATGCTCGGGTTCTGGCTCAACGGCAGATTCACCTTCGCCGCCGAGGACACCCGCATCGGCGGCACCCAGCTGCGGCGCTTCGTGCTGATGTGGTTGTGCACCACCGCAGCCAGTACCTGGGCGATGGGCCATATCGACGATGTCTTCGGCCTGCAGTGGGCATGGCTGGCGAAGCCTGCGGTCGAGCTGTTGCTCGGTGTGTTCGGCTTCGTGCTGTCGCGGCATTGGGTCTACAAGGCCTGAACTTGTGGGAGGGGCTTTAGCCCCGACGCTCTTGGAAATAGTGGCTATCTTCAGTCGGGGCTAAAGCCCCTACCACACAAGCTTTCTCGCAAACGAAAACGCCGGCTTGCGCCGGCGTCTCGATACCACACAATTGCGCAGATCTCAGTGCTTGAGGTTCTTGCGCAGACGCTCCAGCGCGCTCAGCTGGGCGAGACTCATCGCCAGTTGGGTCTGCGCCTCTTCGGCGCTCATCTTCGGGTCCTTGTGCTGCAGCGCGCGCTGCGCTTCTTCCATCGCTGCGCGGACGGCCGCTTCATCGATATCCTGCGCACGAATCACGGTGTCGGCCAGCACGGTCACGACCTGCGGCTGCACTTCGAGAATGCCGCCGGAGATCGCGAAATCGAGCACTTCGCCGTTCGGCTGGGTCACGACGACCTTGCCCGGCTTCAGGCGGGTGATCAGCGGGGCATGGCGCGGCGCGATGCCGAGCTCGCCCTGCTCGCCGGTGGCGACGACGAGCGTAGCCTCGCCGTGGAAGATCTCGGCTTCGGCGCTGACGATGTCGCAACGGATGGTGGCCATGTCTTTCGGTTCCTGTAGGGTGGGCCTTATGCCCACCGCTTTTTCTCAACATCAGGCGTTCGCGAAGGCCTGATATCCCGCAATGGTGGGCACAAGGCCCACCCTACAACAGCTGCTTAGGCGGCCAATTTCTTGGCTTTTTCCATCGCTTCCTCAATGCCGCCGACCATGTAGAAGGCCTGCTCCGGCATGTGGTCGCATTCGCCGTCGCAGATCATCTTGAAGCCGCGGATGGTGTCCTTGAGCGATACGTACTTGCCTTTGGAACCGGTGAAGACTTCGGCAACGGTGAACGGCTGCGAGAAGAAGCGCTCGATCTTGCGGGCGCGGGCCACGGCCTGCTTGTCGTCTTCCGACAGCTCGTCCATGCCCAGGATCGCGATGATGTCCTTCAGTTCCTTGTACTTCTGCAGCGTGGACTGCACGCGACGCGCGGTATCGTAGTGTTCGTTGCCGATCACGTTCGGGTCTAGCTGACGCGAGGTGGAATCGAGCGGATCGACCGCCGGGTAGATACCCAGCGATGCGATGTTGCGGCTGAGCACGACGGTCGCGTCCAAGTGGGCGAACGTGGTGGCCGGCGACGGGTCGGTCAAGTCGTCCGCAGGCACGTACACGGCCTGGATCGAGGTGATCGAGCCGGTCTTGGTCGAGGTGATGCGCTCCTGCAGCACGCCCATTTCTTCGGCCAGTGTGGGCTGGTAACCCACGGCCGACGGCATGCGGCCGAGCAGCGCCGACACTTCGGTACCGGCCAGCGTGTAGCGGTAGATGTTGTCGACGAACAGCAGCACGTCGCGGCCTTCGTCGCGGAAGTATTCGGCCATGGTCAGACCGGTCAGCGCCACGCGGAGACGGTTGCCCGGCGGCTCGTTCATCTGGCCGTAGACCATCGCCACTTTCGACTTGGCGTGCTCTTCGACGTTGACGACGCCCGATTCCTGCATCTCGTGATAGAAGTCGTTGCCTTCGCGGGTACGCTCACCGACGCCGGCGAACACCGACAGGCCCGAGTGCTCGGTCGCGATGTTGTTGATGAGTTCCATCATGTTCACGGTCTTGCCGACGCCGGCGCCGCCGAACAGGCCGACTTTGCCGCCCTTGGCGAACGGGCACATCAGGTCGATCACCTTGATGCCGGTTTCCAGCAGTTCGGTGGTCGAGGCCTGATCTTCGTACGACGGCGCTGCGCGGTGGATTTCCCACGTGGTGTCGCACTTCACCGGACCGGCTTCGTCGATCGGGCGACCCAGCACGTCCATGATGCGCCCCAGCGTACCGATACCGACCGGCACCGAGATGCCGCGGCCGGTGTTGTCGGCGATCAGGTTGCGCTTGAGGCCGTCGGTGGAACCGAGGGCGATGGTGCGCACTACGCCGTCGCCGAGCTGCTGCTGCACTTCCAGCGTGATCTCGGTGTTTTGCACCTTCAGCGCGTCGTACACCTTCGGCACGCTCTCGCGCGGGAATTCGACGTCGACGACGGCGCCGATGATCTGAACGATCTTGCCCTGGTTGCTCATCACTGTGTCCTCTGGAACTTTTGAATTTGCTTGTCTGTGGGAGGGGCTTCAGCCCCGAACATGTCTGGTCGCGGCTGAAGCCGCTCCCACAAGGAATTTTGGATTAAACAGCCGCAGCGCCGCCGACGATTTCGGAAATTTCCTGGGTGATCGCCGCCTGACGCGCCTTGTTGTAGATCAGGTTCAGGCTGTCGATCATCTTGGTCGCGTTGTCGCTGGCGGCCTTCATGGCCACCATGCGCGCCGCGTGTTCGGACGCTACGTTCTCCATCACTGCCTGATACACCAGCGATTCGATGTAGCGCGTGAGCACGTGCTCCAGCACGGTCTGCGCATCGGGTTCGTAGATGTAGTCCCAGTCGTGGTGGGCGACGGCGGTTTCGGATGCCGGCAGCGGCAGCAGCTGATCGAACGCCGCGCGCTGAGTCATGGTGTTGACGAAGTCGTTGTAGACCATGAAGACCTTGTCGACCTTGCCGCTGCTGTAGGCATCCAGCATCACCTTGATCACGCCGACCAACTGGTCCACGTGCGGGGTGTCGCCCAGATGCGTCACCGACGCGAGCATGTCGACCTTGATCCGGCGGAAGAACACCGTGGCCTTCTGACCGATGGTAACGACGTCGACTTCGACACCCTGCTGCTGCCAGTTGCGGATTTCGCCCAGCAGCTTGCGGAACAGGTTGTTGTTGAGGCCGCCGGCGAGGCCGCGGTCGGAGGAGACGATGACATAACCGACGCGCTTGATCTCTTTGCGCTCGATCAGGTACGGATGCTGGAACTCGGAGTTCGCCTGCGCGAGATGGCCGATGACCTGCTTCATCGCGCGCGCGTACGGACGCGAAGCCTTCATCCGGTCCTGCGCCTTGCGGATCTTGGAAGCCGAGACCATTTCGAGTGCGCGCGTCACCTTGCGGGTGTTCTGCACCGACTTGATCTTGGTTTTGATTTCTCTGCCGCCTGCCATCTCTTTCTTCCCGTAGGGTAGGCTTTATGCCTACCATCGTGACTTCAAACCGCCGCCATGATTTCGATTCCGCATGTGGTGGGCATAAAGCCCACCCTACGAACGCTTACCAGGAACCGGTCTTCACGAACTCTTCGATGCCGCCCTTGAACGCGGCTTCGAGATCGTCGTTCCAGTCGCCGCTCTCATTGATCTTGGCCAGCACGTCGCCCTTGGTGTTGAAGAAATGCGCGTGCAGGGCCTCTTCGAACGCGCCGATCTTGTTCACCGGCACGTTGTCCATGTAGCCCTTGTCCACAGCGTAGATCGACAGCGACTGCTCGGCGACCGACATCGGGGCGTACTGCTTCTGCTTCATCAGCTCGGTGACGCGCTGACCGCGCTCCAGCTGCTTGCGGGTGGCTTCGTCGAGGTCCGATGCGAACTGCGCGAACGCCGCCAGCTCACGGTACTGGGCGAGCGCGATACGGATACCGCCCGAAAGCTTCTTCATGATCTTGGTCTGGGCGGCGCCACCGACGCGCGAGACCGAGATGCCGGCGTTCACGGCCGGCCGGATACCGGCGTTGAACAGATCGGTTTCGAGGAAGATCTGGCCGTCGGTGATCGAAATCACATTGGTCGGCACGAACGCCGACACGTCGCCGGCCTGGGTTTCGATGATCGGCAGCGCGGTCAGCGAACCGGTCTTGCCTTTCACCGCGCCATTGGTGAACTTCTCGACGTAGTCTTCCGAGACGCGGGCGGCGCGTTCGAGCAGACGGCTGTGGAGATAGAACACGTCGCCCGGATACGCTTCGCGGCCCGGCGGACGGCGCAGCAGCAGCGAGATCTGGCGGTAGGCCACGGCCTGCTTGGACAGATCGTCGTAGATGATCAGCGCGTCTT
>JBIITV010000197.1:0-7112 GCA_044340325.1 Lysobacteraceae bacterium | reverse complement strand
GATGTCGAGTGCCCTCGCCAATACACAAGATGCGTAAGGATCGCCCCGATCCGCTTTCGCTTCCAGCGAGTGCAGCTGCGAATACAGACTCGCTTTCTCGTCGTAAGCGAAGGGGCGGCGCGCGAATCCCGCATCGCTTCTCCGCAACGAAACGCAACCACTTCGCACAGACGTGCTGGAGCATGGGTTTTCGCTGTCCATGTCCGCGGGTTCGGGCTTTCCATCCAGCCGAGCGCGATCAGTCCGCGCGACCGAACCACTCGATACGTACTGGAACCACACGAACGAAAGCCCGATCAGACCGAGTACGGCCAGCGAGATGACGGGACAACCTCTGTCGGTGATGCGCATGTGAAATTCTGCCGGAATCCATGAATCGCGTGCGCGCCATGCCCTCACGGGATTCGACCGCACTGAATGCGCCTCCGGGCGCCGAATACGATGCGAGCCCGGCGAACCGGGCTCGCGAGTCGGCCTCGACGTATGGCTAGAGACGCCCCGTCGCTGATCAATCGATATCTTCCGCGTCTTCATAAGACGTAATGAAATTCCCGGCATAGACCCGCTTCGTGGCATAGCTTTCGGCGTTGACAGCGCCATAGGGATGCGGCCCGTACACATATACCGTCAGGTCCGAATTCGGCACATAGCAAGATCCCTTGGCAGCCTTGATTGCCTGCTTGAACAAAGTAATGCTGTTCCTGAAGGTGCTGCCTTGCGATTTTGCCCACCCCTGCTGCAGGCAAAGCTGATGCGCCGCAATCAACTTTGTATTCGACGTGGATGCGTCTACGATGCTCGGTCTGAAATGAATCGCTCTGGTCCTGGTAACAACCCGCGCGAATTTGTATTCGATGCCTCTCACAGCCTGAATATAGATTGAGGACGGTTTGTAACCCGAAGTGAAACTCCAACTATTGGTCCGCGCGATGCACCCGGACACGCTGGAGCTGGACTCAAAACCAATTGACAAACCTGGCACGCTGGGCATGTTCTCGCTTTCGACACCAAATTGAAATGAAAACGATGCACAAGCTTCATCTGAAGCTTCTACGGTAATGGTGCATGAATTGCTGCAACCCTTGACTGGAGTATCGGTCTTGTAGACCAAGATGCCGTAGTCGTCGTCGCTTCGGTAGCCAAAGTCATCGGAGTTCAGTGAGGAAGCCAATTTCTTCCCGATCACCTTGCCGGAAATGTAGTAATCCTCTCCCAGCTTGATCGCACTTGTGCCGGTCGTGTAATTAGGCCGCGTGGGTTCTTGCGGCACATTGGTGGTTTTAGCGTACCAATGATAGTAATCATAGGTTCCCGGCGGGTCGAGAAAATCCGTTGCGAGCGACGGCAGCGGCACCATCGCACAGATGCTCAGCGCAAGAATCGAATGGGCGATGCGGTTTTTCGGTGATTGAACGTTCATGGTGTCCTCAAGATGGTTGATTGGTGCGGAGCGCACGGAATGTGCTTATCGGAAGCCGAATGCATCCCTACGGACGCCGCCCATGGTCCCCACGACACTTCCCTTCATGTTTCGTCCTTCGCATTTCGGCTTGGATGAAACGGGTTGCTGTTGACCGTTGGATTGCTTCCGCGCTGTCTTTCTAGCGCCTGGAACGGATCAATTGATCCGCCTGCGCGCCGAATCGACGGGAATCAAGGACAACCGGGAGGAGTCGAGAAGAATCGAGACGCAAGCCGTTGATTCGACGCGTTTTCCGGCTTCGGAATCGAGAATGTTCGATGTCCATGGAAGGGCCGCCGCCCGCATTTGCGCTGAACTGCCCCGCCTTTCCCGGAGACGCTTTCCTTTGAGAGGATGGGGTCATGAAGACGTCAGCGCAGTCTTTCCGGGTAGTCCGGGAACGCGCGGTCCGCAGCAAGGGCGTGAAGATAACGATCACGAACAAGGCGCTGGCGTGTCCGCACGACTGGGTGAACCGGCAGTCTCGGGCGGAGCCGTCGAACCCGCTACCTACGCCTCCACCTCGACGGGCTGCCTCTACGTGGCGTTCCTGGTCGAGGTCTTCGCGCTGCGGATCCCCGGCTGGAAGGTGTCTGCCTCCTCGAAGGCGCAGGTGATCCGCCGCCATACTTGGAAGACGCTGCCGGAGGTGGAACTGGCCACGCTGGACTGGGTGAACCGGTTCAACCAGACCACTTCAACCACAGGCGACCACCGGGACCGATCGGGAACATCACAGCCGCAGAGGCGGGCCAGCGGAGGCCGAAGTGGCCTGCCTTCGGCAACAGGTCACGCTGCCGATGGCGGCGTGACTCACACAAAATCGTCTCCAGGGTTCTCGGAGCGGTTCAGTCGTTTCTTCCGGCAGTCGGCTTGTCGAGTCCGCCTTTCTGCCAGACGTTGATTCTCGGCGGATCGAACCGGAGCCAAGCGTCTTCAAATTGGCACAGGCTCAGCCACGCTCGCCCGTGATGGGCCAGCCATGTGTCGGCCTGTCACTGTTTGGCGCTGGACGCGCGTTGCGAGGCCTTGACCAGCTCTCGCTCCAATGTGGCGGCTAGGTCAAGTGCGCCGCGTTTGCGCTTCACCTGAATGAGTCGTTCGATGGTGATCAACGTGTTCCTGTCACCGTCGCCAAGCGCTTTTCGCTGACCAGCGAGGGCTTCATGCAACAGCGTCTCGGCCCGAGCGAGATCGCCCTGTGCGTGCGCGACTTCGCCCAACTCACTGATCGACAACAGTGTATCCGAGTCAGTGTCGCCCAACGTCCGACGCTGTATTTTCAGCGCGTCCTGAAGCATCGCTTTGGCGTCGCCGAGCTTGCCCTTCTTCCGCCATATCGACGCCAAGGTATACATCATCGACGACGTGAGGCGATCTTCGTTTCCATAGACACGGCGTTGTATCGCCAACTGCCTGCCAATGACTGCAGCCGCCTCATCAAATTCACCTTGATCGGCTAAGACAGGCCCTAGTCTCTGGACAATGAGACTTATCTCCAAGGTGTCCTCTCCATACAGCCGCCGATAATCGGTGAGTGTCTCACGCAGCATCACCTCGGCTTCAGCGTATTTTTTCCGCATTGCCAGCACTGCTGCAATCTCAGATTTTCCGAGGAGTACATCATGATGCTCGGGGCCGTGAATTGCGAGCATCATTCCCTGCGCCTGCTGCAAGTAAGTTTCAGCCTCATCCAGTCGGCCCATATCCGACAGAACCCTGCCAAGATTACTCATGAACATCAAGGTATACGGATGCATGTCGCCGTATAACCGCCGCGCCTCTTCGAGCGCTTCGCGCATGAGCGCCTCGGCGTCAGCCATCCGGTTCAATCCCAAATACGCGTAAACCAAACTGTTGGCTGCATCTAGGGTACGCGCATCAGACATGCCCAGCGCTCGGCGAAGCCCGTTGAACGACACTTCCGCGTACGGCAGCGCTTCTTTGTATTTTCCGGACTGCGAAAGCACAAAAGACAGAGATCGCGCTGAGTGTAGCGTGTCGATGTGGTCGTTACCCAGCACGCGACGCCGACGGGTATAAGACTCGCGATGCAGCGCCAATGCCATGTCGGTTTTGCCCTGACTACTCAGGGCGCCAGCCATAACGGAGATCGATTTCATTGTTTCCGGATGATCGCTGCCCAAAATACGGCGCATCCCTGCCGTTGCCGCGCGCAGATCGGTTACGGCCTCTTCGAACTGACCCATGTGGCCACGCAGATTCCCACGGCTGCGCAACGAAATGAGCGTCAGTGGGTCATCGGCGCCGAGTAAGCGGCGGCGCTGCTCGAGCGCAAGCTGCTGAGGTTCGACCGCCGCTTTATATTGGCCCAGCTTGAATTGGGTATCGGCCATGGTTTGCCACAGGCGCGCCTGCAGCAACGGCGAGTTACCGAAGTCCTTTTTGATCGTGGCCAATGCCGGTTGAATCGAATGGGCGTCCAGCTGACCGAGCGCCAGATCGGTCATGTTCACGCCTATTAGCAGGGTCTCTTGTTGCTGCCTGCGCTGCGCAACAGTCGCCGAAACACCTCTGTGCCCGGCGGCTTCTGTCTGGACCGCTTCGATCAAGGCGCTGCGCAAGCTCAAGCCCATCGCGGCCGGGTCGATGGACTGCAACTGCTTGACCTGGAAATCGGCCGCCATCTCCGCTTCGGCAGTGGCTTTGCGTGCGGCCTTCAGCGCATCCTCTGCGCGCACAAAACCGATCACGGCGGCGGTGGTCGCCGTCAGCAGAGCCAATGTCATCACGCTGGCCAGCGCGACTCCGGCCCGATGGCGTCGCACGAACTTGCGCATCCGGTACGTCCGCGACGCCGGACGCGCTTCGACCGGTTGGTCGTTCAGCCAGCGGCGCAGATCCTTTTCCAGTTCCAGCACAGAGGGATAGCGGTCGTCCGGGTCGTTCCGCAGGCACTTGCCGACGATCCACGACAGGTCGCTGCCCAACAAGGCTTTCATCTGTTCGACCGACAGCGATCGGTGCCTGGCGATCTCGCCCTCGTCTTCGACGCTCAGGCTGGAGAAGCGCGCCAGCAGGCTCGGCGCTCGCTCCGTGCTCAACAGCCGCGCCAGTTCGATCGGGGTCTTGCGATCCAATTCTTCTTCACTGTACGGCGTGACGCCCGCCAGCAGTTGATACAGCACTACGCCCAGCGAATAGATATCCGCACGCGTATCCACACTCACCAGTGGCCCGGACACTTGCTCCGGGCTGCTGTAGGCCGGCGTGCCGACGAAGCTGCCCAGGCGCGTGTGCGCCGCATGGCCCGTCAGCACGCCCGAGAGCGATTTGGCCACGCCGAAGTCGATGATCTTGACCGTCGCCGGCTGGTCTTGCGCACGGCTGACCAGGATGTTGCCGGGCTTGATGTCGCGATGGATCAGGCCTTTCTGGTGCGCGTGCAACACGCCTTCACAGACCTGAAGAAACAGTGTGATGCGTTCGCGGAAGTCCAAATCCAACCGATCGCAGTGGGCGCCGATGTCCACACCGCGCACATACTCCATCGCGAAATACGGCTGCTGCGACGGCGTGCTTCCGGCATCGTAGACCGTGGCCACGTTGGCATGATTCATCAGCGCCAGCGCCTGCCGCTCGGCTTCAAAGCGGGCCAGCACCTGTTTGCTGTCCATACCGCTCTTGATCAGCTTCAACGCGACCTTGCGCTGCACCGGTTCGGTTTGCTCGGCCAGATACACCAGACCCATGCCACCTTCGCCGAGCTGATCGAGGATTTGATAGGGGCCGATCGTTTGGCCGATCATTGATGCAGGCAGACCGGGTGTCGCGACAGCCGACACCGCAGGCGGCGAAACCTCGGCTGATGCTTCATCCAGCTTGTTCTGATCGGCGGCCGCATGGATGACACACAATTGCTCGAAGACACGCAGTTGCTCGGACACGTCCGCCGCAGTGGGACGGCGTTCCGCCTGCGCATCGGTGCAGGCGGCGATCAGGTCGCATAGCGGTTTTGCATCGACATAGCGCTCCTCTCCCGCTTCGAGGGTGCGCTGCAGATCACCGACGGCCATCTGCAGCAGCAGTATGCCTAACGCATAGACATCGCTGGCGGCTGTCGCCGCCTGCCCTGCCGCGCATTCCGGCGCCAGGTAGATCTGCTCGCCGATACCTTCCTCACCGATCAGAGTCAGCCCCGCGCTCGTGATCTTCAGCGCATCGAGGCGGGTCCGGTCGCTCAGGTCGCTCCATCCGAATTCGCCCAGCCGGGCGTGAACCCGATCATGGTCGTGACCGTCGTCGTGATCACTGTCGATGAGGACGCTCGCGGCACTCACGTTGCGATGCACGACATCCGCCGCATGCACCGCCGCGAGCGCACTGGACACCTCGCCGACCAGACGCATGCGCTCCGCCAACGCGATGCGATGCAGCCCACCGCGCGATACCGCCCATTGCGGCAGGCTGCCGTGACGCGCGTAGTCCATTTCAAGAAAATACGGCGGCTCCTCCAACTGCCAATCGAGAATGATCGCGATGTCCTTGCGACCCGACAGCGCTTCGCGCAGATAGCGCATGACTGCGGTCTCGCGCTGCAGCGATCGCAGATGCTGCTCGCTGCGGCAAAAACGGAACACGCGCTGCGCCCGGGTGTCATGCGCCTCCGTGCCCTGTGACTGCGCAAGCCAGGTCTCGCTGATCGGACTGCTGCCCAACTGGCGCGATAGATACCACTCCGGCTTGCCGATCACTGGCGAACCTGCAGAAAATGCTGCTGCCTTGTTGTCGGCCAGCCTCGCCTGTGCCGTGAGCATGTAGCCGCGGCGCGGGATAGTGCGGATCAGCGGCTTGTCCGGATCGGCGTCCTGCAGTGCTCGCCGCAGCGCGTAGACAGCATCGGTCAATCCCGTGTCGCCGATCAGCGCATTGCCGTTCCAGACCCGATCGATCACCGCTTTGCGACTGACCACCGCATCTTTGGCCCCTGCCATACAGGCCAATACTTCCAAGTGCTTGCGCTTGAGCGGGCTGCACTTGCCGGCGTAGGTCACTGACCCACGGATCGGATTGATCAGTCGACCCGCAAGCTCATAGGGCTGATCCATGTAGCGATCTTCGATGCTGGCTGCTTCATTCACGTCGAAATCTCTCCATTGCCTGTCCTTGCTTGCCCGGGTGCGCCCCGGCAGATTCTCGACATCCTGCGGGCAGGATCGAAGAATTTCAGCCGCTCACGGGCGCCAACACAGATTCCAGACGGAGCGACGGCGCGTTTCCGGATCGGGGCTGACTGTAATGTCAACGGCCGACAGTAAGGCTCACCCTATCGTAAAAGAGGGTCTTCATGAAAGACAGTGGGTCGAATCAGCATCAGTTGACATGAAACTCTCTTTCCGATCAGTGGTTTGCCCTTTCGTTTCCGGCGATTTCCTAGTGTCCTGTCCCGCAAATAGGTGGCATAGATAATGCGTGTGTTTGCGCTGCGAAACGGACGACCCAAGCCACTTTTTGGAACTCACTGCCTCGGAAGCTGCCCAGCTGCAGTCTTTCGCACGAAGACGTTCGCTTCCGGCATCACTTTGTCAGCGTGCTCGGATTGTGCTGGCCAGCGCCGACGGGCAGACCAACTCGGCCATTGCCTCACGTCTTGGCCTCAGCAAGGCGACCGTCGGCAAGTGGCGCGCAA
>JBIITV010000062.1:0-25471 GCA_044340325.1 Lysobacteraceae bacterium | reverse complement strand
CTGGTGAATGTCGGCGCGGTCGGCGCGGATATCCAGTGTCCCCTGGGTGATAGTGACGCCGCCGGAGAGCACATTGACGCTATTACCGTCGAGGGTGCCTTCCTGACGGCCGGCATCGATATCCATCGGCTGGTTGCGATCCGAGTCGCGGGCCATTGCCGGGAGAGCGAAGACAGCGATCGCTGCGAACAGCGCCATTATCGGGAGGCGCCTGCGACGGGCAGGCATGGAATCAGCGGCGTACGGTGACATAGCGGGACTTGACCTCGGAGCGGAACACATAGCGTTTGGTGGTCGTGGACACCGCAAAGCCGCGTCCGCGAAGTATAGAGCCGGGTTGAACGATGGTCACCACAGCGTCGGTGCTGGCGCGGTTCTGGCGCGGAAACACGTTCAAACGCTCGGTATTCATGGTGATCGGACGCAGATCGTCGGCCGGGCTGTTGGCCTTGACCTCGCCGATCAGGCGGATTTCGTCCTGGTCGGCGCTGACCCAGCCCTGTTTCGAGCGGATATCCCAATATTTGCCGGTGCCGTCGGGCACCTGGAACACCGGCGTCGCCAGCGACATCGTATCGTCGCCCGGGCGGCGCTCAAGATTCGGCGCGCGCAGGGTGAAGGATTCCTTGCCTTCGCCATCGAGGGCGGTCAGCTCGAAATCGTGCAGGACATAATCCGGGCGGTCGACGGGGGGTGCCGTCTGCGGCGGCGGGCGGCGATGTTTCCACACCGCCCAGCCGCTGAGCATCGCGCCGGCCAGCAGCAGGAGAATCAGAATCCCGCGCCAGCTCATGCCAGTTCCCCGGTGGGCGGCGAACGTATCGGATCGTCGAATCCGCCCTGAGCGGCGACCAGCAGGTCGCACAGCTCGCGTGCGGCGCCCGCGCCCGCATCGGAGCGGGTGCGCAGCTCCGCCTGTGCTGCAGTGAAGGCATGCGCGTTGGCGGGCGCAACCGACAGGCCCACCGCGCGCATCGCCGGCAGATCGGGCAGGTCGTCGCCCATGAAGCAGACCGCATCGAGTCCGATGCCGAGTTCGGCGCAGAGATCGCGCACACAGGCGAGCTTGTCCTTGATGCCGATGTGGGCGCGCACGCCGAGTTCCTGCGCGCGGCGACGTGCGACTTCGCTGTGGCGGGCGGTGATCAGCGCGACTTCGATCCCGACCGCACGCAGCAGCACCAGTCCCTGGCCGTCATGGACGTGGAAAGCCTTGATTTCACGACCTTCGCTGTCGAAATAGAGGCGACCGTCGGTGAGCGTGCCGTCGACATCGAAACAGGCGAGACGGATGTTGCCGGCGCGGGTCATCAGCATGCTGTCGCGGCTGGCGCGTTGCGTCAGCGACAAGTGTTCGATTGGGGTGTGCTCGACAGACGAGGATGGCATCAGACGACCCGCGCCCGCAGCAGGTCGTGGATGTTGAGTGCGCCGACCACCCGGCGTTCGTCATCGATCACCAGCAGCGCGTTGATCTTGTGCGTTTCCATGCGCTGCGCGGCTTCCACCGCCAGCGCGCCGGCGTCGATGGTGATCGGAGTGCGGGTCATCAGTTTGTCGATGCGGGTCTCGCGCACGTCGGTGGACGGGTCCGCCAGCGAGCGGCGCAGGTCGCCGTCGGTGTACAACCCGAGCAAGCGGCCATCGCCATCGACCACGGCGGTCATGCCCAGACGTTTGCGGCTCATCTCCAGCAGCGCATCGCTCAGCGTGGCATCGGCGCCGACGCGCGGGATGTCGTCGCCGGCGTGCATCACATCCGCGATGTGCAGCAGCAGACGCCTGCCGAGCGCGCCGGCCGGGTGCGATCGCGCGAAATCCTCGGAAGTGAAGCCGCGCGCTTCCAGCAGCGCAACCGCGAGCGCGTCGCCCATCGCCAGCGAGGCGGTGGTGCTGGCGGTCGGTGCAAGTGCCAGCGGACAGGCTTCTGCCGGCACACTGACGTCGAGGTGGAGGTCGGCCTCGCGCGCCATGGTCGATTGCGCACGGCCAGTCATCGCGATGAGCACGTTGCCTTGGCGCTTGAGCACCGGCAACAGGGTCAGGATTTCATCGGATTCGCCCGAATAGGACAGCGCCAGCACCACGTCGCGGTCGGTGATCATGCCCAGATCGCCGTGGCCGGCTTCGCCCGGATGTACATAAAAAGCAGGTGTACCGGTGGAGGCGAAGGTCGCTGCGATCTTGCGCGCGATGTGTCCGGATTTGCCCATGCCGATGCAGACCACGCGGCCCTGGCAGGCCATCAGTGCTCGGCAGACGCTGGAAAATTCGCCGTCGATCCGTGCCGCAACCGCCGCCAGACCGTCGCGTTCGATCCCGAACACACGCCGACCGCTATCGGCCAACGCGGCGTCGGTCACAGCATCGGCAGTTGCGACGCGGGCTTGAAGTGAGGCGTTCGCCATTGGGGGCCAGACTGCTTTCCGTTACGCTAAGCGGGCAATTCTACGCACCCGACCCCGGGATTGCCCGCACCGCCCATGAACGCAGCGTCCCGCTGCGCAGGACCCAGCCCCCCGATGACCCCCGATACCATCCGCCAGCTGATCGAACAGGGCCTGCCCGGTGCCCAAGCCCAAGTGCAGGGCGAGGACGGCGTGCATTTCGAAGCCCTCGTGGTGGCCGACGCTTTTCGCGGCAAGCTGCCGCTGGCCCGCCATCGCATGGTCTACGCGACCCTCGGCGAGCTGATGGGCGGCGCGATCCATGCCTTGGCGCTGAAAACGCTGACGCCCGAAGAAGCTGGGTAACCGCTCTTGTAGGAGCGGCGGAAGCCGCGACCGCTTTCCGGAAGCATTTTCATTGCCCGTCGCGACTTGCGTCGCTCCCATCATTCCACGAATCGCGGCTTCCGCCATTCCTACATAAAGACGACCATGCAGAAAATCGTAGTCACCGGCGGCGTGCCGCTCCAGGGCGAAGTCCGTATCTCAGGCGCGAAGAACGCGGTGTTGCCGATCCTCTGCGCAACCCTGCTCGCCGATGGGCCGATGGACATCGGCAACGTGCCGCATCTGCACGACGTGGTGACTACGATCAAGCTGCTGCGCGAGCTGGGCGCCAGCGTCGAGCACGATATCGACAATGGCCATGTGCGCGTGGATGCGCGCAGCGTCAACAGTCACGTCGCGCCCTACGAACTGGTGAAGACCATGCGCGCGTCGGTGCTTGTGCTGGGGCCGCTGCTCGCGCGCTACGGCGCCGCCGAAGTGTCGCTGCCCGGAGGTTGCGCGATCGGTTCGCGTCCGGTGGATCAGCACATCAAGGGCATGCAGGCGCTGGGCGCGGAAGTCAGCGTCGAACACGGTTTCATCAAGGCCAGGGCCGAACGTTTGAAGGGTGGTCGCGTGGTGTTCGATATGGTCAGCGTCGGTGCGACCGAGAACGTGATGATGGCGGCGGCGCTCGCCGATGGCGTCAGCGTGCTCGAAAACGCCGCTATGGAGCCCGAAATCGTCGATCTGGCCGATTGTCTGATCGCGATGGGCGCGAAGATCGACGGCGCCGGCAGCAACCGTATCACCGTTCACGGCGTCGAACGTCTGCACGGCGGTCGACACGATGTCGTCGCCGACCGCATCGAAACCGGCACGTTCCTGGTCGCCGCCGCGATGACTGGCGGCCGCATCGTATGCCGTGCCGCACGCCCGGAAACGCTGGATGCGGTGATCGACAAATTGACCGAAGCCGGCGCCGAAATCACCGAAGACGTCGACAGCATCACCCTCGATATGCACGGCAAGCGGCCGAAAGCGGTGAACATCACCACGGCGCCGCATCCGGGATTCCCGACCGATATGCAGGCGCAATTCATGGCCTTGAACTGCGTGGCGGACGGCGTGAGCGTCATCAGCGAGACGATCTTCGAGAACCGTTTCATGCACGTGCAGGAGCTTCACCGCCTGGGTGCCGATATCCGCATCGAAGGCCATACCGCGATCGTGCGCGGTCTACCGCAGCTCAGCGGCGCGCCGGTGATGGCGACGGATCTGCGCGCATCGGCATCGCTGATTCTTGCCGGACTGGTCGCGGACGGCGAGACCATCATCGACCGCATCTACCATCTCGATCGCGGCTACGAGCGGATCGAGGCCAAGCTGTCGGCGCTGGGCGCGAAGATCAAGCGGATCGATTGATCTCCGACCCGATCGAGCTGTGCGGGATGTGCGTTCGATCAGCGCACCGACACGATCTTCAGATCGATATCGTCCTTGCCGTCCTTGCGCTGCAGGATGCGCGCCGGCAGGGCCAGACCTTCGACCACCCAGACCAGCATCTGCTTGCTGCCGTTGGTAGTGACCAGTTTGGTGGCCTGGCGGGGTTTGCCGCCGATGCTGATGGTTTCCTTGCCGGCGACGGTGAAGGCCATCGCTTTGGCCCGACCTTCGTCGACCAGGCGATAGCGCAGCGGTTTGCCGGCGATGGCGTCGCGTGCGATCGCCAGATTCATCAGTAGTCCGTCGACATCGCCCGTCAGCAGCGGCACCGGGCCGACGCGATCGGGTTTGACGTCGCCGCTCCAGCGCGCTTCGCCCTTGGCCCAGTCGTAGACCGCTTCGCGGCGGATTTTCTTGATCAGCAGCAGCGAGGCGTCGGTGCCCGACAGCGGGCGCCACTGGCCGTCGCGGTCCTCGAACACGGTGGTCTGGGTCAACTGCGCGACTTGATTGGCGATCTTCAGCGTGTATTTCCACTGGTTGCCGCCCTGCGGCTCGATGGTCATTCGGCCGCTGGCGGACAGGCCCATATAGCTGGCTTCGTAGTCGGCAGCGAATGGCTCGAGCGCGTGCGCGGGCGCGGCCAGCGTGGATGCTGCGAGCGTTGCTGAAAGCAACAGGCTGTGGACGAGGGCGGTGACGCGTGCGGAGGTCATGGCGTTCCTTGGGGTTGCTTTACTTGTATTCGATCAGACGCAGATCGACGGCGTCCTCGCCATCCTCGCGCTGCAGGATACGCACCGGGGTCGGTACGCCTTGGGCGACCCAGACGACGGTATCGTCGTTGCCGCCGTTGGTGCGGGCGACGCGCAGGGTCGTGTAGCTCAGTTCACCCAGCGTGACCGTCTCCGGTTCGGCCGAGACCTGATAAAGATGATCGCGGACGCGACCGCCTTCAACGAAACGATAGCGCAGGACAGCCCCGGGGCGTGCGTCGCGAATGATTGCGAGGTTGATCAACAGCCCGCTCATGTCGCCCGGCTGCAGTGCCACGGACTGTCGATGCTTCGGCTTCAAATCGCCTTTCCAGCGCGCGCTGGCGTTGGCCCAGTCGTAGGTTCCCACCGTTTTTCGGCCCAGAAACAAACCCTTGCGAACCGTACTCTGGCCGAGCGGGCGGTAGGCATCGCCGATGACATCGAAAGCGGTGCTCTGCTGCAGATTCAGGCCCAGCACGCCGGCCATGCCGCGACGGCCTTCGATACCGAGATCGACACGCCACTGTGCGCCGCGTTCGTGAACGACCCGCATGGTTGCGCTGCCGGCCGGTTTGCCGTGGTACTGGGCCTCGTAGCTGGCGAGGAAAGGCTCCAGTACCGGTGCGGGAAATTCGAGTGCGGGTGTCGTGGAGATGTCCTGCGCACGGCTCTGGGGCAGTGCGCAGAACAAGAACACTGCGGCGAGGGCGAAAAGTGGGCGCATGGCGAGCGGCATCATGCGAGTTGCCGGTTGGCTCCCAGCTGAAGGGGGGGGCGCAGCGCTTCGCCGTTCAGGCGAATGCGGCCACCTTCCAGGCGCAGCCGCCGTTGGGCGAACAGCGCGACGACTTCGACCAGCAGCGGGTGTTCGCGCTCGCGCACCCGCGCCGCCAGGGTTTCGGAGGTATCGGCGGGCAGTACCGGCACCCGTGCCTGGGCGATGACCGGGCCACCGTCGAGATCGGCAGTGACCACATGCACGCTGGCGCCGTGTTCGCGCACACCCGCCTCCAGCGCCTGCTGGTGCGTGTGCAGGCCCTTGAACGCCGGCAGCAGCGAGGGATGCAGATTGATCATGCGGTCCGGTCGCGCATCGACTTCGGTCGCTGAGATCAGCCGCATGTAGCCGGCGCAGACGATCAGATCGGGCTGCGCGGCATCGACTCGGGCGAAGAACGCGGCATCGAACGCCGTGCGCGACGGAAAGGACTTCGGCGAAAGCGATACCGCCGGAATGCCGGCATCCCGCGCGCGGACGAGGGCATGGGCATCCGGCTTGTCCGAGAACACGCCGACGATCCGTGCCACGAGTTCGCCGCAGGCGATGGCGTCGATCAACGCCTGCAGATTGGTGCCGGCGCCGGAGGCGAGCACGGCGATGCGCATGCGGTCAGCCATCGCGTGCTGTTGCCGGTGTACGCAGCCTTGGCGGCTCGCGATCGAGCCAGGGCCAGCTGACCAGGGCGCCGATCGTCGCCAGCAGCATGTCCATGTGCGCGTCCCAAGGGTCGCCCTGTTGGCCGTTGTAGGCTTCGGCCTGATCGGGCGAGAGCAGCAGCGCGATGGCCCACTCCAGCCATTCGTAGATCAGGCCGACCACCATGATCGCCAGCACGGCCAGTGCGAATCCCTGCATCACGCTCAAGGGCCAGCGTTGGCGCGCATGTGCGGCCAGCATCGGCGTGAAGCACAGACCGAACAGCACGTGGATGAGCCGGTCGAAATGATTGCGTTCCCAGCCGAATGCCGCTTGCGGCGACCAGTCGAACGCCGCCCGCAGCCATGCGTCGTACGGCACGTTCGAATAGAGCCAGCGTGCGGCGATCGAATGCACCACGATGAAGGCGCAGACCGCGATGAAGTCGCCGCTGCGGATCGGCCAACGTCGATCGTGCAGCAACAGCCAGATCAGCCCGACGACGGTGAGCGAGCTGTGCAATGCCTGTTCCACCGGCCACAGCGGCGCGATCCAGGTGATCGCGAAGATCGCGAGGGTCAGGCCGAAGGCGGTGCGTTTGATGGCGGCCAAACCCGGGACTCAACCGATCCGTACGCGCTCGCCATCGTCTGCGGCGGTGACTTCGCCGATCCGCCAGTGCGGCAGGACGAGACGGTCGAGTTCGCCTTCCAGCGCGGATACTCCGGCCTGCGGCACGATCAGTACGAAGCCGATGCCGCAGTTGAAGGTGCGCCACATCTCCTCGCGCGACACGTCGCCTTCGCGTTGCAGCCACTGGAACACCGGCGGCAAGGGCCACGAAGCCGCGTCGATGTTCAGGCCAAGGCCGTCGGGTACGACGCGGATGATGTTTTCGGTGAGGCCGCCGCCGGTGATGTGCGCCATCGCGTGAATGTCGCTGCCGTGCGGGCCGGCGAGCAGTTCGAGGATGGGTTTGACGTACAGCCGCGTCGGCGTCATCAGCGCATCGACAAGCGTCACGCCGCCGAGGTCGAGATCGGCCGGTCGACCGGCGCGGTCGTAGATCTTCCGGATCAGCGAATAACCGTTGGAATGCGGACCGCTGGAGGCGATGCCGATCAGCACGTCGCCCTGGCGCACCCTGGCGCCGTCGAGAATCTTCGATTTCTCGACGCCGGCCACGCAGAAACCGGCGAGGTCGTATTCGCCCGGCGGATACATGTCGGGCATTTCCGCAGTTTCACCGCCGATCAGCGCGCAGCCCGACAGTTCGCAGCCCTTGGCGATGCCGCCGACCACGGCCACGGTGGTCTCGACATCGAGCTTGCCGGTGGCGAAATAGTCGAGGAAGAACAGCGGCTCCGCGCCTTGCACCAGCACGTCGTTGACGCACATCGCGACCAGATCGATGCCGATGGTGTCGTGGCGGTTGAGCTGTTGCGCGAGTTTGAGCTTGGTGCCGACGCCATCGGTTCCGGAGACCAGTACCGGCTCCCTGTACTTGCCGGAGAGGTCGAACAGCGCACCGAAACCGCCGAGGCCGCCCATCACTTCGGGGCGGAAACTGCGTTTGACCAGCGGTTTGATGCGTTCGACGACTGCGTTGCCCGCGTCGATGTCGACGCCGGCGTCGCGATAGGTCATTGCGGTGGCGGCGTTCGGTGTCTGGGGCGGGGGCTGGGTCACGGCGAGGCTGCAGGCGCGGAAAACGGAATTGTATCCGGCAGGCGCCGCGGAATGCCTGGATTGCCGAAAACGCCCTGTGAATCGACCTCGCCAGCCGCAGGCGCGGCTTCGATGTGGTCGCGGCGCAGGTGCGACATGGGCCGGCCCACCCTACTTGTGGCACCATTTCCGCCGATAGCCATGGGTCGGGATGTGAAAATGCGGCAGTCGAGTGGATGGTCGGTGCGTTGGTCGGTCGGGAAGCACCGTGGAATCGCCAGGATGTTGGCTCTGGGCCTCGCGTTCGCGCTGGTGGTGCCGGTTGTTCACGCGCAGCGGGTCGAGGGCGACCGCGCCGCAGCCAGCGGCATCTACGAGGCCGAGGTTCCGGTCAACAGCCAGACCGACACCGAGCGCAACAACGGCTTCGCCCGCGGTCTGGCGCAGGTGCTGGCGAAGATCAGCGGCGACCGCACTGCGACCGGGCGCCCCGGCGTCGGCCAGGAGCTGCGTCGGGCCAAGGAATACGTCAGCGGCTACGACTACCGCCAGGATCAGGGCGTCTCCTCGACCGGTGCGCCGACCTTCAAGACCATGCTGGTGGTGCGCTTCGACCGCGCCAAGGTCGACGGCATCATCGGCGCGCTCGGCCTGCCGATCTGGCCGCAGCCGCGACCCAAGCCGGTGCTGTGGCTGGCGATCGACGATGGCAAGGGGCCGCGCCTGGTCGCGGTGAGCCAGAGCAACGCCGCGCGTTCGGTGCTCGACCGCGCGATCGAGCGCGGCTACCGCCTCGGACTGCCGTCGGGCAATGCCGCCGAGCAGGCCGCCGTCGGCGCGATCTGGCGCGGCGACACCGGCGCCATCGCGCGCATCTCGGCGCAGTACAGCCCACCGATGCAGTTGATCGGCAAGCTCTACCGCAAAGGAACCGGCTGGAAGGCCGACTGGATCTTCGTCGATAGCGGCCGCGTGCTGTCGAAGTGGTCTTCCGAGAATGCCGATGCGCGCGCGGCGATGTCCGCCGGTGCCGACGGTACCGCCGATGCGCTGATCCGGAGGTACGCCCGCAGCAGCGGCGCGTCTGGTCCGGCTGGTGCGTACCGCGTGCGCTTCACCGGTATCGACAGCGCCGACGACTACATCCGCCTGATGGGGCACCTCCAGGAGATCTCGGTGGTGCGCAAGGTCCGCCCGATCAGCGCCGGCCCCGAGGGCCTGCTGTTGGAGCTGGATCTGATCAGCGGTCTGCCCGGGTTCCGCAAGATGATCGGCAGCCGCGGCATTCTGGTCGGCAGCGAAAGCACCGAAGGCACCGAAGGCACCGACGTGCCCAGCTTCGACCTCCGCTGAGACCGCTCATGAACGATGGTGCTTTCAAACCCGAGTCGATCGACGACATCGCCACCTTTTTCCGGCGCCTGCAATGGGCGCTGCTGTTGCTGGGCGTCGGCGCGCTGATCTGGGTGCTGACTCCGGTGTTGACGCCGTTCGCGGCTTCGGCGCTCTTGGCCTGGCTTGGAGACCCGGTGGTCGATCGTTTGCAGAAACGCGGCCTGTCCCGCAACAGCGCGGTCGCCCTGGTATTCACGCTGATGATCCTGGTGCTGGTGGCGCTGGTATTGATCCTGATACCGGTCATCCAGAGCCAGGTGACAATACTGGCGAAATCGGTTCCGACTTACATCGAGTGGATGGTGCGCACCGGCTTGCCGTGGCTGCAGGCCAAGAGTGGCCTGAATGTGACGACATGGCTCGATCCGGACTATCTCCTGGAACTGTTGAAGCGAAACTGGAAGGGCGCCAGTGGCATTGCCACGCAGGTGCTGGGCGTCGTCACGCAATCCGGCTTCACGGTGCTGGGCTGGTTCGCGAATCTGGTACTGATTCCGTTCATCACGTTCTTCTTCCTGCGCGATTGGGACAAACTGGTTGCGCGCGTCGGCGATCTGGTGCCGCGCAACCGCGCTGAGACGGTGGCTCATCTCGCGAAGGATTCCGATGCCGTGCTGGGCAGTTTTCTGCGCGGCCAGTTCCTGGTGATGCTGGCGATGGGCGTGTTTTACGCCGTTGGCCTCTGGGGCGTGGGGCTGGAAGTCGGTGTATTGATCGGCGTGATCGCCGGCCTGCTCACGTTCATTCCCTATATCGGCCCGACCACTGTGCTGCTGGGCGGCAGCGCTGCGGCGCTGGTGCAGTTCGGCGACTGGCAGCATCTGGTCGGCGTACTCGCGGTCTGGGGCGTCGGGCAGCTGCTCGAAAGCTATGTGTTGACGCCGAAACTGGTGGGCGACCGGGTGGGTCTCAGTCCGGTGACGGTCGTGTTCGCGGTGATGACCGGCGGCACGCTGTTTGGCTTTCTGGGCATGCTGCTGGCGCTGCCGGTGGCCTCGGTGGCGAACGTGATGATCCGCCACGTGCATGCGGGTTACGCCACCAGCCGTTTCTATCTTGGCGATACCCCGGACGCAGCGAAGATAGCAGTCGCCACCACCCACCATGTCCGCAGCCCGGACGCGGCGGAGCCGACGGAACCGGCGTGAACGAACCCCGGTTTTCCGCTCCGGCGGCGCAGCTTCCGCTGGCGCTGCGGTGTCCGCCCGACCAGCGCTTCGAGACCTTCGTCGCCGCTCCCGATGGCGCGTTGGCCCAATTGCGCGCACTTGCCCACGCGGAGGGCGTTGCCGGCAGCGTCTATATCGCTGGTCCCGCCGCTACCGGGAAAAGCCATCTATTGCTCGCCACCTGCGCGCAGGTCGAAGCCGATGGCCTTCGGGCCGCCTATCTGCCGCTGACCGCAGCCGTGGGCCGCGTCCGTGATGCGCTGGATGCGTTCGAGTATGCCGATCTCATCGCGCTGGATGGTCTGGAGGTGGTCGCAGGTCAACGCGACGATGAGGTCGCACTGTTCGACGCGCACAACCGCGCACGGGATGCCGGAAGGCGTCTGCTGTACGCCGCCCGGGCGATGCCCGATGGCCTCGATCTCGTGCTTCCGGATCTGCGTTCGCGTCTGTCGCAGAGCGTGCGGATCGCGCTTGAACCGCTGGACGATGCCGGTCGCGCCGATGTGCTGCGTCTGCGCGCGCAGCGCCGCGGTCTGCAGCTCGACGATGCCGCCATCGAATGGCTGCTCAAGCGCGTCGAACGGGATCTGGTCAGCCTGACCACACTGCTCGATCGTCTCGATCGCGAATCGCTCGCGGCGCAGCGGCGGTTGACGGTGCCGTTTCTGCGCAGCGTGCTGGGTGCCTGACGCGATCGGTCAGGGCTTGTCCGATGCCGCCGCATCCGGCTGCGATGCGGCGAGGAATGCCGCAAGCCGTTCTGCGGAATAAAGCGAGCGCGGTTCGGCGTCTTGCAGAGCGGCGTTCCAACGCGGAATGCCTGCCCGCCAAGCTGCGATGCGCACATCGACATCGCGGTCCTCGCGCTCGATCGCGCGCTGGATCGACGCCAGCTCACGGGAAGCCGAGCGCAATGCTTCGCGCTGCGGCCGGAATTCGGATCCCGGATATCTCTCGTCGATCGATTGCAGCGCGCTGCGCGCGCTCGCGATCATCAGTCCGGCGGCCGTGGCATCGTCCTTCTCCATCGCATACTGCGCCGCGTCCAATGCGGATCGCGCATCGTCGAGATCCGCAGCGAGGCGAATCGGGCGCTCGGCTTCGCGGCAGGCGGACGGTCGTAGCTGGCGGACATACGCGGCGATGCCATCGAGCGTTGCCGCAGACGGTTCCGGCCCATCGAATTCCTCGACGATCAGGCCGTGGATGAAGGTTTCGAGCGCGCGGCCGTCATCGCGCGGCACCTTGTGCTGCGTACGGTCGGCGCTGAGATCGGGGATTGTTTTCGGATTGGAGACGCCGTCGCCGCGATGCGAACTCATCAGCGAAGTGGTGACGTCGGCGGTGCCCGGTGCGTCCGAAACCCCGGCGATGAAGAAATCTGGATTGCCGCGACCGTTGCGATGACAGCTGTTGCAGGACAGGCCATTGCGTGCGGCCTGTCCGCCCAGCAGCAGCGGCGTGCGGAACGCCGCGCGGCCGATCGCGACGCTGCGCGCCTCTGCCGGGTCTGTCGCTTGGGCCAGACACTCGCCCGGTTCCAGGCTCAGCGCCGACAGGCGACGGTCCTGCGGCAGCCAGCGCGCTGCGATGAGCGGCGCCGTTTGCGTTGGCGCCGTTTGCGTTTCGGCGAACGCCGCGCACACGCCGGACAGCGCGATGACGAGCGCTGTTACGAGCGCGCTTGCGCGACCATGATCCATCGGCGCAGTTCGTCCACTTCGGCGCAGCCGAAATCGCAATAGTCTTCCAGCTTGGCGAGCATGCGCCGCGCGCCGGCAAGATCGCCGCGTTCCACCATCAGTTCGCCGAAATACTCGGTGGCGCCGACATGGCGCGGGGCGGAGGCGAGCGCCTGGCGGTAATAACTTTCCGCGATGCCGAATCTTCCGAGCTTGCGGTTCGCGAAGCCGAGGTAGGTGAGGATGTCCGGATGCGGGCCGAATGTCAGCGACGCATCCTGCAGTCGGGCGATGGCGTCGTCGTAGCGGTGTTCGTTGATCAGCGCGATCGCCTGCAGATAGGCGGCGTCGCCGAGTTTCGGCGAAGGCACGAATTGTCCGGTGCTCTTGCCGTCGGCGGCGGGCGGCGGTGCCGATGGCGCCAGCGCGGCATCGAGTGCGGAGATCGCCGCCTTGAGATCGGCCGCCTGCGCGCAGGTGTCGGCGCAGGCGGCGGCGCGCTGCTTCAGATCGTCGAGAATCGAGGTGCTGCGTTCCCGGTCGTCCAGCCGCAGATGGCTCAGCGCCAGTTCGCGATGGGCGAGAACGAAGTCGCGGTCGTACTTGATCGCTTTTTCGTAGTAGCGGTTCGCGGCCTTGTCGTTGCCCTGGCTGGCGCGGCTGAAGCCCGCCATGAAATTGGCCTGGACATGCCGGGAATTGACCGCCAGCACGCGGTCGAAGGCGCGCTGCGCATCCTTGAAACGCGACGCCTTCATCGCGTCGAGCCCGTTCTTGAACTCGACAGCAGGGTCGTACTGCGGCGTGCTCGCGCTCGGGACCGCCGGGCCGCTGGAGCCACCGCCGCCTCCGCTGGCGACGGCATTGGAGGCGGCGGCGATCGCGATGGCCGCCGCGATGGAGGTGACGAATCGAAGATCCGAACGCATAAGCGCCTCAAGGCCGATGTGGGGACGTCATGAGGCCGAATATAGCGCAGCTGCGACTGCAGCAAAGCCAAGCTCCAGTCGCTGCCATTCGCTGCGGCCACTGTGGTCGTAGCGGGGTCGCCGGCTCAGGCGTTGTGGCGGCTGAGCACCGGCGCGGAGTGGCTGGGCTGCGGGTCTGACTGCGCGATCTGTTGCTGCTGCGGTACGGCTATCTGCTGTTGTTGCGGCTGCGGCAACTGCTCGGCTTGACGGAAGGCTTGCATGGTCGGTTTCAGCTCCTGCTCGCCCAGACCGACGCGCAGATTGAAGTTGGTCGGATCGTAGACATCGTGGCTCCTGCCGTGTACCGCGTACACCGCGCTCTTGTCCGGAGCCAGCACGCCGATATCGACCTTTTCCATGTGATTGGCTTTGGTCACCAGGGTGATGTTGGCGGCGATCTGGTCGAGTTTCTCCGCTGACGGCCTGTCCTTTTCGGGCACATTGCGGAAAGCCATGTCGACCGCATTGCTGCTTTCCACGTAGCGGGCATTGTCGGGATGATCGCGATGCGACGGCTGCAGCGCGATCTTGACGAACTGCCAGCGGTCGACAGTATCGGCCAGCATCGTATCCGCGCTTTGCGGCAGGCGTCTGGTTTCCGCGCGATCGTCGAGCAGCGCCCGATGTTTCTGGTCTTCGCTCGCGCCTTCGCCGACGCGGCCGCTCGGCGCATGGAAGGTGGGTGGCGCCACATCCAGCTGATTGCCTTTCGCGGTATCGCGCGGGCCCGGCCCGTTGAAGAATTCGTCCACGCGCCAGAGTTTGGCGTTGTCCGGTCGATGGATCAGATTCAGTTCCGGGCGAAGCGACTCGGGCATTTTCTCGAACACCGGTTCGCGATGCATCGAGTTCAGATAATCGATCATCAGATTGCCCGCGCGATTCGACAGGCCGTTCTCGCGGGGGCCGCCGCCGACATCACCGTGCGCGCCGGGTACACGCACGCCCGACAGGCTCTCGTCGCCGGAGACGCCGGTGGCGATGATGTTGGAGACCGGAAATTTGCCGCGCAGCTCGCTTTCGGCGGTGATCTGCAAGCCGGACAGCACCGAATGCGGCATGCGGCGGTCGTTGTTGTAGGGTTCGCCGGTGCCGACCGGGTCGTAAAGACCCACCGCCTGCACGGTCTTCCCGGGCGCCATGAGCACGGTGCCATCCTTGTCGCGGATGCCTTTTTCGTCGACTTCGCGGGAAAAACCGGCCGCCTGTTCCGCGCCGCGGCTGAAGCCGACCGAGACCACGCGCACGCGCATCGCGGTTTCCGGGCTGCCATCGCCGAAGGTGTATTCGCTCTGCCACCGCTTGGTCTGCTCGGCGAGTTTGTCGGACATCGAGTCCAGTCGGGTACCGTAGCTGGCACCGGTGGCGTTGTCGTAAAGCTTGTACAGCGGCTGGCCCTGCTGCGTGCCCGGACCGGCCATGTAACCGTAGGCGATGCTGCCGTCGCCGACCTGGCCTCCGCCTGCGCGCTCCATCTCCTTGAACTGTTCGCGCATCTTGCCGACATTGGTCATCTTGTCGGGCTTGTTGTCGGCATCGTTCGAGGTGCCGTCGAACAGCGCATAGAACACGCGATCGCGCGGATCGGCATGCAGGACCGGCACTTGGGTCGTCGCCAATTGAGCGATGGCCCGGTCGTAGGCTTCCATCTGTTCTTGGGTCGCGGGTTTGGGCTTCCTGTCGTCGTTGCCTGGCATGCCTGCTGCTCCTGATGGTGACATGGGGTGTGCGATGCAGCGCGTTCGCGTGCTGACGGCAAAGACGCTAGCCGGAAGCCACCGGCGAATTGTCAATTATTCGTTCAGATCGATAGACCGATTCAGCATATCGAGTCGCTCCGGCGTGCCGACGTCTGTCCATTGTGATGGGTGTCTCTCTCCGGTCACTGCGCTGCGGCCCATCGCTGCGCGCAGCAGGGGCGCGAGTTTGAAGCGCGGCGGTTTTTCGCGCGCGCCTGGCGCTTGGCCGATGATGCGCCGCCAGTCGTCGAACAGACTGGGGCGATACACGCCGATGCCGGCGAAGGTCAGCCGGGTACCTGTGTCACCGGTCTCTCCGACCTCGTCGGGGTGCGGCGCGCTGCTCAGCACATGACCATCCTGCAACAGGGTGAAATCCCCGCGCGGGTTGTGTTCGGGGTTGTCGACCATCACCAAATGCGCATCGCCTTCGGGCTCGCGCGGCAGCTTTCCGAAGTCGTAGTCGGTCCAGATATCACCGTTGATGGCGAGGAAGCACTCCTCGCTGATGCGCTCCCGCCCCAGCAGCGGCAGCGCGTGCCACATGCCGCCGCCGGTTTCCAGAGGCGTGGGGCCTTCGTAGGTGTACTCCAGATGCAGACCGAACTGACTGCCGTCGCCGAGCATGTCCGGAAACTGTTTCGCCAGCCAGCTGGTGTTGATGACCACGTCGTAGATACCGGTCGCGGCGAGTTTCTGCAGATGCCACACGATCAGCGGCTTGCCGCCGACCGGCAGCAGCGGTTTTGGGGTGTTGTCGGTGAGCGGTCGCATGCGTTCGCCGAGTCCCGCAGCGAAGATCAAGGCTTTCATGGCGCTGTATCCCCCCAGGAGCGTCCGTCAGACTGTGACACGGTCTTCCAAGCAAGGACTGTGCCGTTCGGCACGAGGCGCAAGATCGGTCAGCCGAACGCAGGCCGCACGTGTCGGTCCAGAAGTGCGCTCAGCGGCGCCAGCTCGGGATATCGCTGCAGCACGCCATCGAGGTAGGCGAGGAAGCGCGGCGCGTCGGCAAGGTATCTGGGCTTGGCGTCGCGGTAGTTCAGCCGCGCGAAGATCCCCAGCACTTTTAGATGACGCTGCACGCCGATCCAGTCCGCATCGCGTCGGAAATGCGCTAGCGGCGGCACCGGCAGGCCGGCATCGACGGCGCGGGCGTGGTAGCGGTCCAACCAGACGTCGACCCGGTCCTGTGGCCAGCTGAGGAAGGCGTCCTTGTAAAGGCTCAGCGCGTCATAGGCGATCGGGCCGCGCACCGCGTCCTGGAAATCCAGCACGGCCGGCCCCTGATCGGCCGGCATCAGGTTGCGCGGCATGAAATCGCGATGTACCAGCACTTGGGGTTGCGCCAATGCCGCATCGATCAGTCGACGATAGACCAGATCGAGGTTTTCCAGATCGTCGCAGTCGAGCGTCACGCCGAGATGGCGGCCGAGAAACCACTCGTCGAACAGTTTCAGTTCGCGCGACAGCATCGCCTCGTCGTAGGCGGGCAGATCCTCCGGCGGTGTCACCGCCTGCAACTTCAGCAACTGCGTGACAGCATCGTCGAACAGCGCGTCGGCATTGTCGGCATCGATGACGTGCAGATAGGTATCGCGGCCCAGATCCTCCAGCAACAGGAAACCGCGAGCGACATCTTCGGCCAGCACCTGCGGTACGCGCACGCCGGCGGTGTCGAGCAGAGCGCGCACGCGCAGCCATGGTCGTACGTCCTCCTTGTCCGGCGGCGAATCCATGATGATCACGCTATTGGATGCGTGCGGCCCTTGTACCGCCTGTGTGCGCCAGTAACTGCGGAAACCCGCATCCATCGAGGCCCGATCGAGGTCAAGCGATGCCTCGCCCGTGGCAAGACGGGCCCAGCCGAGGCGGTCGGCGGCGCGGATGTCGGATCCGTGCGTGGAATCTGCGATCAAGGTTGCGTTTTCGGTCATGAGTCGGGTCGCGGGATGGCATGAATCATGCAGAGGTTAAACTGCCAATCGACTTTTGAGGACATGAATGATGGACAAGTCTCCGATCAACGTGCAGCCGGTCTTGCTGTCTGGCGGGTCCGGGACCCGGCTATGGCCGCTGTCCCGTGAAGCGTATCCGAAGCAATTCCTGCCGCTGGTCGGCGACGACACCATGCTGCAGGCCACTTGGCGCCGGGTTGCGGATCTGTCGTCCCTTGCGCCGATCGTGGTCGCAAATGAAGAGCACCGGTTTCTGGTCGCCGAGCAGTTGCGCATCATCGGCGCGCCGACGCCGCGGATCGTGCTGGAGCCGGTCGGCCGCAACACCGCGCCGGCCATCGCTGCGGCGGCGTTGATTGCGCGCGCCGATCCGCAGCACGAGGACGGCGACCCGCTGCTGCTGGTGCTGCCGTCGGACCACGTGGTGCGCGACGACGCGGCCTTCCGTGCTGCGGTTCTGCTCGCAGCGCCCGCCGCCGAAGCCGGTGCGCTGGTGACGTTCGGGATCGTGCCGCTGGCGCCGGAAACGGGGTTCGGCTACATCCAGAGCGACGCGGGCGAAGGTGTGCGCAAAGTGCTGCGCTTCGTCGAAAAACCGGACGCCGCCACCGCGCAGCGTTATCTCGACGATGGTGGCTATTACTGGAACAGCGGCATGTTCCTGTTCCGCGCCTCGCGCTATCTCGAAGAACTGGGCAGGTACCGTCCCGACATCCTCGCCGCCGCGCGCGCGGCCTGCGAGCACTTGGATCCCGACCGGGAATTCCTGCGTCTCGACCGCGACGCGTTCGCCGCCTCGCCGTCGGAATCCATCGACTACGCGGTGATGGAGAAGACCGACGCCGCGATGGTGCTGCCGGTCGACATCGGCTGGAACGATGTCGGTTCGTGGTCGGCGCTGTGGGACGTCAGCGAGCAGGACGCCGACGGCAACGCGCATCACGGCGACGTGATCGCGGTCGACAGCCGCAACACCTATGCCTACGCGCGCCGGCTGGTGGCGCTGGTCGGCGTCGACGATCTGATCGTTGTCGAAACCGACGACGCCGTGCTGGTCGCGGCGAAAGACAAGGTGCAGGAAGTCAAACAGGTGGTCGCGCGGCTCAAGGCCGAACAGCGGTCGCAGGCGGCACTGCATCGCGAAGTGCATCGCCCGTGGGGCAGCTACGATTCCGTCGACGTTGGCAACGGCTTCCAGGTCAAGCGCATCAAGGTCAAAGCCGGTGCCGCATTGTCATTGCAGTCGCACAACCGCCGCGCCGAGCACTGGATCGTTGTTCGCGGCACCGCCCGCGTGACCCGCAACAACGATGTGTTCGAGCTGTTCGCGAACCAGTCGACGTATATTCCGATCGGCGCCAAGCACCGGCTCGAAAATCCGGGCACCGAGATATTGGAATTGATCGAAGTGCAGTCCGGCGATTATCTCGGCGAGGACGATATCGTGCGGTATGAGGATGTGTACGGGCGGGGTTGAGTTGCGGCTGACCCGCGCTCGCAACGTTCGCTCTGCTCTCTCCCGCAGGTGTGAGAGAGCAGGGCGCGGGTGAAATGCCCCAGGGTGCGCCTTTGGCGCACCGATTTCAGATCGCTGCGATAGACGCCGGTGCGCCGTAGGCGCAGTCAATGCAAATGCGGGTTCAACCCAGCGACGCCAACCACTCGTCGTCCGAGCCCTCGTTCACGCCTTCGAACAGGAAGGTCGAGAGATAGCGTTCGCCGGTGTCGGGCAGCATCGTCAGCAGCACCGAGCCTTCCGGTGCGGATTCCGCAGCCTTGATCGCAGCAGCGGCCGTCGCGCCCGCCGAGATCCCGACGAAAATGCCCTCTTCCGCAGCGAGGCGGCGCGCGGTGTCGCGGGCGACGACGTCGTCGATCAGAATGATCTCGTCGGCGATGGTGCGGCTGAGGACACCGGGGAGGAAGTCCGGGGTCCAGCCCTGGATTTTGTGCGGTTTCCACTCCTGGCCCGACAGCAGCGCCGCGCCTGCGGGTTCTGTGCTGATGACCTTGATGCCGGGGCGCGCGAGTTTCAGCATTTCGCCGGCTCCGGTGATTGTCCCGCCGGTACCCCAGCCGCTGACGAAATAGTCGAGACGCTTGCCGGCGAAGTCCTGCAGGATTTCCGGGCCGGTGGTGCTGCGATGATAGGCAGGGTTGGCTTCGTTCTCGAACTGGCTGGCAAGGAACCAGCCGTGTTGTTCGGAGAGTTCTTTCGCTTTGCGGACCATGCCGCTGCCGCGTTCGGCGGCGGGCGTAAGGATGACCTTGGCACCGTAGGCGCGCATCAGCTTGCGGCGTTCGATCGAGAAGGTTTCGGTCATGATCGCGACGAACGGATAGCCGCGCGCGGCGGCGACCATTGCGAGCGCAACGCCGGTGTTGCCGGAGGTTGCCTCGACAATGGTCTGCCCAGGCTTCAACGTGCCGCGTTGTTCTGCGTCGAGCACGATCGCCAGCGCGAGGCGGTCCTTGACCGAGCCGCCCGGGTTGAACGATTCGACTTTTGCGTAAAGCGTGACGTGCTTCGGCGCGATGCGATGCAGTTTGACGATCGGTGTACGGCCGATGGTGTCGAGGATATTGTCGTAAAGAGCCATGCGGGAATTCCTGGGTCGAATCGGTGTCGGGATTTCAGTGTTGGGAATCTAACGCCTTGCGATGACATTTGCGGTCATGGAGATCGACATCGGCGTTGAATGAGCCTGCGCCTTTTCATGCCGCTTCCGCCAGTGTGAGTGTTGGCGGCTCCGCTGCGATCTGTGGAGACGCGTCGAGCGGTGCAGTGCCGAACCAGTGCAGTTGTACTGCCAGTGCTGCGACTTCGCCCACGAACAGCAGCGCGGGCGAGCGCACGTCGTGACGGCGGGCCAGCATGGGCAGATCGTCGAGCGTGCCGACGACCACGCGCTGTTCGGGGCGTGAACCGTTTTCGACCAGCGCGCAGGGCGTGGATGCATTGCGTCCGTGAGCGAGCAGCCGCGCGCGGACGCGCTCCAGCCCGGAGACACCCATATAGAACGCAAGTGTCTGTTTTTCCCGCGCGAAACCCACCCAGTCGAGGCCATCGTCTTCGGCTTTCGCGTGTGCGGTGACGAAGCGTACCGACTGCGCGTGGTCGCGATGGGTGAGCGGAATCCCGGCATAGGCGGCGCAGGCGAGTGCGGCGGTGATGCCTGGCACGACTTCGTAGCCGATGCCGTGCCCGCGCAGGAATTCGAGCTCTTCGCCGCCGCGGCCGAAAATGAAGCCATCGCCGCCTTTCAATCGCACCACGCGCTTGCCGGCGCGGGCGTGTTCGAGCATCAGCGCGTGGATCTGTTCCTGTGGGACATGATGATGGCCCGCTTCCTTGCCGACTTCGATGCGCTCGGCGTCGCGTCGAGCGAGATCCAGCACTTCGGCGCTGACCAGACGATCGTGCAGAATGACATCGGCTTCGTTGAGCAGGCGCAGTGCGCGCAGCGTGAGCAGACCGGCATCTCCGGGGCCGGCACCCACCAGCGCGACGCGACCCTCGGGCCGGACATCGGCGTAACCATCGATCATGGCTATCAGCGCGCGTTCGGCGGCGCCGGCGTCGCCGCTGCGCAGCAGACTCTGGATGTCGCTGCGCAGCACGGCGTCGAAGAAACGGCGTCGGGTACCGGTATCGGGAACACGTTCGCGAATCCGGCGACGATGTCTGACCAGCAGATTGCCGAGCGTGCCCAGCGATTCATCCAGTTCGGTTTCGAGACGCTCGCGCAGATGCCGCGCCAGCATCGGTGCGCCACCACCGCTGGAGATCGCGATCTGCAGCGGGCCGCGCTCGATCCGCGCTGGCACCTGGAAGCTGCACAGCGGCGCGTCATCGACCACGTTCGCCCAGATCCGGCGCCCCTGTGCGGCTTCGGCCACAGCGCGATTGGTGTCCGGTTCGTCGGTGGCGGCGATCACCAGCCAGACCTCGTCGAGCCAGGCCGGATCGAAACGGCCGTCGAGATGCGTGACCTGTCCGGACGCAACCCATTCGGCGACGTCCGGGTCCAATACCGGTGCGCCGACCCGCACCTGCGCCCCGGTCGGCAGCAGCGCGGCGATCTTGCGCCGGGCCACAGCGCCGCCGCCCACCACCAGTACCGGTCGGTCGCGCAGATCGAGGAAGGCAGGGAACAGCGTCGGGGCGTGGGTATGGACGGTATCGGACATGGCCAGCCGTCGTGGGAGAGGGCAAACCAACGTAGTTCCGAGACGGGATCGCAGGAAATGACGGCAAAGCTTGGGTATATGCTCATTCGGCATAAGAGTGGTTCGATATTTCGAAGCGTTATCTGTTATTTATATCGCTTAATCCGAATGGAGAGATATTTGGATGTGGGTCGATCCTGCGGCCTGTCCTGATCGCCTCTCATCCACCAATCGCCTCTCATCCACCATTCGTCCACACGCAACACGTTTGCCGGAACGACCGCCATGACCCTGGTCCAGCTGCGCTACTTCGTCGCGATCGCCGATGCCGGATTCAATATCACGTCCGCCGCCGACCACGTGCACGCGACCCAGCCGGGTCTGTCGAAACAGCTGAAGCAACTCGAGGACGAACTGGGCTTCCTGCTGTTCGTGCGCAAGGGCCGCAGTCTCGAAGGTCTGACGCCTGCCGGCACTCAGGTACTCGCGCACGCGCGAAAGCTGCTGGGCGAAGCGTTCAACATCCGGGCGTTCGCCGCCAATCAGCGTCGCGACGGCCAGGGCCAGCTGCTGATCGCGACCACCCATACCCAGGCGCGCTTCGTGCTGCCTCCGGTGATTTCGCAGGTGCATCAGGCGTATCCGCAGCTCAGCATCCATCTTCAGCCGAATGCGGACAGCGATGTCCTGACGCAGCTCGCGCGCGGGGAAGCCGACCTGGCGCTCATCAGCACAGCCGGCGACGTGCCAAACGACGGCATCGCGATTCCCATGTTTCGCTGGCGGCGCGTGGTGCTGCTGCCGCGCGCGCACCCGCTGGCGCAGACCGGCGCGCGGCCGACGCTGGCGGATCTCGCCAGTTTCCCGCTGGTGAGTTACGAATCCTCGATCCGCCCGGATTCTTCGCTGCGTCGCGCTTTTGCCGAGCGCGGGCTGGAACCGCAGCTGGCGATGACCGCGCGCGACGCCGATCTGATCAAGACCTATGTACGCGCCGGTATCGGCGTTGGCCTGCTCGCGGAGATGGCGGTGAGCGCGATCCACGATGCCGACCTTGTCGCGCTGCAGGCCCCGGATTCCATCCCCGAATGCATCGCATGGGCGGTGCTGCCGCGCGAACGCGTGCTGCGCGACTACACCGTCGAACTGCTGGTCGCGCTGGCGCCGCAGCTCGATCGCCACGATTTGCGCCGCATTCTTGCCGGCAACCAGACCGCGCAGTGGCCAGCGCCGCCGACCTGGGCGGAGTTGAGTCAGGTGATCACGAGTTAGTAGCCAACAGGCTTCCGCTTCTTGCCATCGCGCAGGCTCTTGCAGGAGGCTCTTGCAGGAGGAGCGACGGAAGTCGCGATGCTTTCCACCATGCCGAAGAATCAAAAGCATCGCGACTTGCGTCGCTCCTACAGTGCGATGTATCACGCACTCTTCGCCAGCCCGGACCAATCTTCGTGCAGCCCGCATTCGCGCTTGAGGCCGAAAAAGCGGGTGTCTTCTTCGTTCATGCCGTCTTCGAGGCGGCGGGTGGTGTGGATGTCGCCGATCGAGACGTAGCCCTGATCCCACAGCGGGTGGTAGGGCAGGTCGTTGGCCTGGAGGTATTTCCACACGTCGTGGTCGGTCCAGTCGGCGATCGGGTGCAGTTTCCATCGGCCGTCGCGCAGTTCGAGGAAGTCGATCTCGGCGCGCGTGCTGGTCTGGCTGCGGCGCAGACCGGCGATCCAGGTACGCACGCCGAGTTCGCTCAGGGCGCGCTGCATCGGTTCGACTTTGCGCAGTTGGTTGTAGCGCTGGATGCCTTCGATGCCGTTCTCCCACAGTTTGCCGTAGCGCGCTTCCATCCAGGCGATGCCGACCTGCGGGCGGTAGACTTTGAGGTTGAGCGACAGGCGCTCGGTCAGCGCGTCAATGAAACGATAGGTCTCCGGGAACAGATAGCCGGTGTCGACCAGAATCACCGGGATGTCCGGCTTCGCCTGCGTGGTCATGTGCAGGCCGACCGCCGCTTGTGCGCCGAAGCTGGACGACAGCGCGTGATGGCCCGCGAGATGTTCCACCGCCCACTGCACGCGCTCCGGCGCCGCTTTCGTGGCCAGCCAGTGGTTGAGGTCGGCGAGCGCCTGCGGCGATTCCGCTGCGGTGATCGGGTCGGGGAGGCTCATGCGATCAACTCCAGTGGCAGCGCTTTGCTGCCCACGATTTTTTTGCGCAGCAGAAAATCGCCGAAGCGTTCATCGTCGGTACGCTCTGCGGCGTATTGCTGAAACAACGGTTCGAGGGTGCCGAGGATGGCGGTTTCGTCGATGTTCTCGCGGTACAGCGTGTTCAGACGCTGGCCGCGATGGTCGGCGCCGAGCATCAGGTTGTAGCGGCCGGGGGCCTTGCCGACCAGCGCGATCTCGGCGAGATACGGCCGCGAGCAGCCGTTCGGGCAGCCGCTGATGCGCAAATGCAGATCGCTGCCGTCGAGGCCGTGCTTCGCGAGCCGTTCTTCGAGCCGGTCGACGAACGCGGACAGATAGCGCTCGGCTTCGGCCATCGCCAGGCCGCAGGTCGGCAGCGCGACGCAGGCCAGCGCGGCCTTGCGCAGCGGCGATGCGGTGCGATGGGTGTCGAGCGCGTACACGCTCACCAGCGCATCGATCGCCTCGCGCTGCGCGTCGTCGAGATTGGCGATCAGCAGATTCTGGTTCGCGGTGAGGCGGAATTCGGACGCGCCGCCAGCGAGATCGAGCGATGTCGCAATTTCGCGCATGCCGGTGAGGTGATGGACGCCATCCCGGTCCCAGATCCGGCCGGCGATGATCCGCAGGGTCAGATGCCAGCGGCCGTCATCGCCCTGGTGCCAGCCGAATTCGTCGGCGTTGTGCGCGAACTCGAACGGCGCTGCAGGTGAGAAGGCCACGCCCGCGCGGCGTTCGACTTCCGACTTGAACGCATCGAGACCGTGGTCGTCGATCGTGTACTTCAGCCGTGCGCGTTTGCGCACCGCGCGGTTGCCCCAGTCGCGTTGGGTGGTGACCACCGCCTCGGCGACCGCAATGACCCGGTCCGGCGCGATGAAACCGATCACATCGGCGATGCGCGGATAGGTCTCGGCGTCGCCATGGGTGGCGCCCATGCCGCCGCCGACGCTGACGTTGTAACCGAGCAGTCGGCCGTCGTCGCCGACGATCGCGATGAAGCCCAGATCCTGCGCGAACACGTCGACATCATTGCTGGGCGGCACTGCGAAGGCGATCTTGAACTTGCGCGGCAGATAGGTCGCGCCGTAGATCGGCTCGTCTTCCTCGCCGCTGCCGGCGACTTTTTCCTCGTCGAGCCAGATTTCGTAATAAGCGCGGCTGTTGGGCAGCAGATGCTTCGACAGCGCTTCGGCCTGTGCCTGCACGGCGCTGTGCACCTGTGACAGATACGGATTCGAAGCGACCGCGATATTGCGGTTGACGTCGCCGCAGGCGGCAAGGGTATCGATCAGCGCGGCGTTGATCGCCTGCATCGTCGGCTTGAGTTCGCCCTTGATCACGCCGTGGAACTGGAACGCCTGGCGCGTGGTGATGCGCAGCCCGCGTTCTGCATACGTGGTGGCGATGGCGTCGAGCTTCAGCCACTGCGCGGGCGTGATCACGCCGCCCGGGGTGCGGGTGCGGATCATGAACGAGTAGTCGGGCTCCAGTTTCTGGCGACGGCGCTCATCGCGCACGTCGCGGTCGTCCTGCTGGTAGCTGCCGTGATACTTGATGAGCGTCTGGTCGTCGTCGGCCAGCGCGCCGGTGATCTGGTTGGCGAGCGACTGCTGCAACGTACCGCGCAGGCGGCCGCTCTGCTGTTTGATGTCCTCGACCGAATGCGCAGACATCAGTAGACGTCCCGCGCATACCGGCCCTGCGACTGCAGGTCGTTGAGGTATTCGGCCGCGTCATCGGCGGACTTGCCGCCGTGCTCGGCGATCGTGTCCAGCAGCGCCGCATGCACGTCTTTCGCCATGCGTGTGGCGTCGCCGCAGACATACAGATGCGCGCCGCCTTCCAGCCAATCGAATAGTGTTTTGCCGTGTTCGCGCAGCTTGTGCTGCACGTAGACTTTGCGCGCCTGGTCGCGCGAGAACGCGAGGTCGAGGCGATCCAACTCGCCGCGTTTGAGCGCGTCCTGCCATTCGAGCTGATAGAGGAAATCGTGGCGCGCGTGCGGGTTGCCGAACAGCAGCCAGTTGCGGCCTTGGGCATCGACGGCCGCGCGCTCCTGCACGAAGCCGCGGAAGGGCGCGACGCCGGTGCCGGGGCCGATCATGATCACGTCGCGCGAGGCGTCGGTGGGCAAGCGGAAGCGCTCATTGCGTTCGATGAACACCGGCAGCGACGCGCCTTCTTCACGGGTGGCGAGA
>JBIITV010000061.1:0-25639 GCA_044340325.1 Lysobacteraceae bacterium | reverse complement strand
GGAGAAGGGAACAGCGATTTGCTGCGACTGTCGTTCATGCCAGCACCATTGCCAATGTCGCCAGCGGCGGCAGGGTGAGCGACAGCGAACGCGCGTGACCGCCGGCTGCTTCGCTCCCCTCTCCCCTCGGGAGAGGGGTTGGGGGAGCGGGTCGGTAACACCGCGAAGTGTCAGACGTTTGCGCGCGTACTGAACCCTCATCCGGCCCTGCGGGCCACCTTCTCCCGGGGGGAGAAGGGAACAGCGATTCGCTGCGACTGTCGCTCATGCCGGCACCAGCACAAGCGTCGCCAGCGGTGGCAGCATCAGCGACAGCGAACGTGCGCAGCCGTGCGCCGGCACGGCGTCCGCATGCAGCGTGTGCATGCCGTTGCCCAGATCGGCGCCGCCGTAGTGGCGCGAATCGGTGTTGATGGCTTCGCGCCAAGCCGCAGTCGCATCGTCCGGCAGGCCGAGGCGGTAGCCGTGACGCGGTACCGGGGTGAGATTGCAGATCACCAGCGCGGTGCCGCCGTGGCCGTCGCGACGGATCCAGGCGAACACCGACTGCTCGCGGTCGTCGCCGCTGATCCACGCGAAGCCGGCGGCATCGCAGTCGAGGCGGTGTAGTGCGGGCGTGGCGCGATACAGCGCGTTGAGATCGCGCACCAGATTGCGCATGCCGGCATGCCGAGGCTGATCGAGCAGATGCCAGGGCAGGGCTTCGTCGTGGCGCCATTCGCCCGGTTGTGCGAATTCCTGACCCATGAACAGCAGCTTCTTGCCCGGGTGGCCCCACATGAAACCCAGATACGCGCGCAGATTCGCGAACTGCTGCCACTCATCGCCGGGCATTTTCCGAAGCAGCGAACCTTTGCCGTGCACCACTTCATCGTGCGACAGCGGCAGCACGAAGTTTTCGCTGAAGGCGTAGACCAGGCTGAAGGTCATGGTGTCGTGATGCCAGCGCCGGTGCACGGCATCTTCGTGCATGTAGCGCAGCGTGTCGTTCATCCAGCCCATGTTCCATTTGTAGTGGAACCCCAGGCCGCCGACGTCGGTCGGCGCGGACACGCCGGGAAAACTGGTGGATTCTTCCGCCAATGTCATCGCGCCGGGCACGTCGCCGCCGACGCGGGCGTTGATGGTCTGCATCAGCGAGATCGCTTCGAGATTCTCGCGGCCGCCGAACGCATTCGGCACCCATTCGCCGGCATTGCGCGAGTAGTCGCGATAGAGCATCGATGCGACCGCGTCCACGCGCAGGCCGTCGATGCCGAACTGTTCCAGCCAGTGCAGTGCGCTGCCGGCGATGAATGCGCGCACTTCGGTGCGGCCGAAGTTGTAGATCAGCGTGCCCCAGTCGCGGTGCTCGCCTTCGCGCGGGTCGGCGTATTCGTAGAGTGCGGTTCCGTCGAACTGCGCCAGACCGTGCGCGTCCTTCGGAAAATGTGCGGGCACCCAGTCGATCAGCACGCCGAGACCGCGCGCGTGACAGGCCTCGACGAAACGCGCGAAGCCTTCCGGCGGGCCGAAGCGCGCGGTCGGCGCGAACATGCCCAGGGTCTGATAGCCCCAGGAACCGTCGAACGGATGCTCCGAGACCGGCATCAGTTCGATGTGGGTGAAGCCCAGATCGGCCGCGTACGCTGGCAGCTGTGCGGCGAGCGCGTCCCAGTCGAGGAAGTGGCCGTTGTGATCGAGTCGCCACGAGCCCGGATGCACTTCGTAGATGCTGATCGGTGCGTGACGCGCGTTGGCGGCGGCGCGTTCCGGCGGCAGTGCGCGCATCGGCATCGGTGCGGCGACTTTGCTGGCGGTATTCGGGCGCATTTCGGACGCGCGCGCGAATGGATCGGCCTTGTTCGGGAGCAGTCTGCCGTCGGCCGCGACCAGTTCGAATTTGTAGAGATCGCCGGCGCTGGCGTGAGGTACGAAAATTTCCCAGACCCCGGCGGTGTGGCGCAGGCGCATCGGGTGGCGACGACCGTCCCAATTGTTGAAACTGCCGACCACGCTGACCCGGCGCGCGTTGGGCGCCCAGACCGCGAAGCGCACGCCGTCGACATCGTTGACCGTGCACGGATGCGCGCCGAGAAACGTGTGCGGCCGCAGTTCCCGGCCTTCGCGGAACGCAAGCAGAGTGTCTTCGTCCAGCTGCGGACCGAATGCGAACGTGTCCGCGTACACGCCGTGGCTGCCGTCGTGCCAGCGTACGCTCAGCCGATAGTCGAAGCGCTTGCGCCGCAGCGGCACCCGTGCCTCGAAGAAACCATCGCGGTGATGCAGCAGATCGGTGAGCGACTTGCCGGTGGCGGCGTCGAGCAGTTCGACGGCTTCGGCGCCTGGCAGCAGCGCGCGCACCCACAGTTTGCCATCGGCATCCTCATGCAGGCCGAGGACTGCGAACGGGTCGGCGTGCCGCGCCGCGAGCAGTGCGTCGATGTCCCCCTGGCTGAGCATATTCAGCCGCCCGGCCCGTGGTGTTTCGGTGCCGCCCAGATCTTGTCGGTGTATTCGCGGACCGTGCGGTCGGTCGAGAAGAAGCCCATGCCGGCGATATTGCGCAGCGCGCAGGCGTTCCAGGCGCTGCGATCGCGATACAGCGCATCGACGCGCGCCTGCGTTGCGACATAGTCGGCGAAGTCGGCGACCAGCAGGTAAGGATCCGCACCGAGCAGGCCGTCCATCAGTGCGCGATAGCGTTTCGGCTCGCCGGGGCTGAAGGCGCCGTTGCCGATCGCGTCCAGCACCTGCTTCAGCGCGTTGTTTTGGCTGGCGATCCAGCGCGGGTCGTAGCCGATGGCGCGCAGTTTGGCGATGTCGTCGGTGCGCAGGCCGAACACGAACATGTTGTCCTCGCCCATCGCCTGCGCCATTTCGATATTGGCGCCATCCCAGGTGCCGATGGTCAGCGCGCCGTTCATCGCGAACTTCATGTTGCCGGTGCCCGAGGCCTCGGTGCCGGCAGTGGAAATCTGCTCGGACAGATCGGCGGCGGGAATGATGGTTTCGGCGAGGCTGACGCCGTAGTTCGGCAGGAATACGAGTTTGAGTTTGCCGCCGAGGCGCGGGTCGCTGTTGATGGTGCGGCTGATGTCGTGGGCGAGACGGATGATCAGCTTCGCGGTGTGGTACGCGGATGCGGCCTTGCCGGCCAGGATCACCGTTCGCGTCGTCCAGCCCTGTCCATCGGGGCCTTCTGGCTGGGCCAGCATCGCCTGATAGCGCGCGACCACGTGCAGCAGATTCAGCAGCTGGCGCTTGTATTCGTGGATGCGCTTGATCTGCACATCGAACAGCGAGGTGGGATCGACTTCGATGCCCAGTTCATGGCGGATCAGTGCGGTGAGCCGCTGCTTGTTCGCCTGCTTCACTTCGGCGAGGCGCTGGCCGGTCGCGCGATCGTCCGCGTGCTCGCGCAGATGCGTCAGTGCGGCGAGATCGCGGCGCCAGGCCGTACCGATGGTGTCGTCCAGCAGCGACGACAGCCCCGGATTGGCCTGCTGCATCCAGCGGCGCGGGGTGACGCCGTTGGTGACGTTGGTGAAACGCTCGGGGAAGAGTTTCGCGAAGTCCGCGAAGATGGTGTCGACCATCAGTTCCGAATGCAGCTTCGCCACGCCGTTGACGTGGTGCGAGGCGAGGACGGCCAATGCGGCCATCTTCACCCGGCGGCCCCGGGTCTCGTCGATCAGCGACACGCTCTGCACCAGCGCGTGGTCGTCGGGATAACGGGCGCGGACATCGGCGAGGAACTCGTGGTTGATGCGGTAGATGATTTCCAGATGACGCGGAAGCAGCGCTTCGAACATCCGTACCGGCCAGGTTTCCAGCGCTTCGGGCATCAAGGTGTGGTTGGTGTACGACACCGCCTGGCGGACGATCGTCCAGGCATCGTTCCAGCCCAGACCGTGTTCGTCCAGCAGCAGACGCATCAGCTCGGCCGGGGCCAGCGCCGGATGGGTGTCGTTGAGATGGATCGCATTGCCCTGGCCCAATTGGTCCAGCGTGCGGCCTTCGGCGAGATGGCGGGCGATCAGATCCTGCAGCGAGGCGCTGACCAGCAGCGCTTCCTGCTTCAGCCGCAGCTCGCGGCCGGCTTCGGTGCTGTCGTCGGGATAGAGCACCCAGTTCAGCGCATCGGCGGCGACCTGATGACGCGCGGCGGCGATGTGATCGCCGCGACAGAAGGCCGCAAAGTCGATCGGATCCTCGGCGCTGGCCTGCCACTGGCGCAATGTCGACACGCGCTCGCCGTGATGCGCCGGCACGATGAAGTCGTAGGCGCGTGCGACCACGCGCTCGGCCGGCTGCCAGCGGCGGCCGCCGATGCCGTCGGATTCGACCCGTCCGCCGAAGCCGATGATGTATTCGACCTCCGGGCGCTCGATGTCCCACAGCGCGCCATGACGCAGCCAGTCGTCGGGCCGTTCGATCTGGCGACCGTCCTGGGTGGCCTGCGCGAACATGCCGTAGCGGTAGCGCAGGCCGTAGCCGAACGAGGGCAGGCCGGTTTCGGCGAAGGAATCGAGGAAGCAGGCGGCGAGCCGGCCCAGGCCGCCGTTGCCCAGCGCGGCGTCGGGCTCGGCTTCAAGCACATCGGCCAGCGACAGCCCGCGCGCGGAGAGTTCGTCCGCAAGCGCTGGTTCCAGCTGCAGCGCCGCCAGCGCATTGCGCAGCGCGCGGCCCATCAGGAATTCCATCGACAGGTAGTGCACCCGGCGGCTGGACGGCCTGCGGCGGGCGTCTTCGGCCTGGGTCGCGGCCCAGCGGCCGGCCAGGGTGTCGCGACAGATGTCCGCTGCGGCGCGCAACGCGGCACGCGCGGCCGGCACCGCCTGGGTGTCGCTGCGGGTTGCGATCAATGCGGCGCGAAAAGCCTTCAGCAGGTCGGGACCCGTCGGGTGGGCATCGCGCGTGGTGCTGGGCATGCTGCTGGAAGGGCTCTGATGCACTCGTTCTCTCCACAATGGGCCTGCAGGCGTCCGGACACGCGAGGTCAACGGAACCGGTCGCCTAAACTTTCCAAGCTTAGAGCCCCATGCCCGGTTGGCGACCGCACTACAATCGTATTCAGTGCTGGACATGGCGATGGGAGTCGCAATACGGGCCTCGATACCCAAGCTCGGGCGATCCGATGTTCCGCGAGTGCTTCGGTTGCGATGCCTTTCGGCATATTGCGCCGCAACATGCGCATAGCGGCATGTGCGCATGCAGCATTCCGATTGTGGCGTACGGGCTGTACAAGGGTGATAGATCCACCCATTTGGAGAGCGCAAGATGGCGATGAAAGAACGCAGCGGGCAGGCGCTAAAAGTTGGTGTGAGTTTCGGCAGCGTACTGGCGATGGTGATCTCGTGGAGCGCGAACAAGTCCTTGCTCTGGGTGATCGTTCACGGTCTGCTGTCGTGGATCTATGTGATTTACTACGCTGTGCGTTACCACTTCCATTGATGTCGAAGCGACGGCGTGCGTACGCGACCGATGCGACCGGGAACAAAACGATGCGCCGCCGCGATTTTTTGAGTCTGTCCGCCACTGCTGCCCTGGTCGCGCCCTTCGCAGGCCGTGCATTGCCGTCGTCGACGCCGATCTGGTCCGAGGTGTTCGCAAGGATGCCGCCTGCGCTCGCCGCGCTGGTCGACGATCCGAAGCATGCGGTGCAGCTGCGCTGGGTGCGGATCCATCGCGATGCCGACGGCGCGCGGCGTTTCGTCACGCATGATCACGGCCTTGCGCCACGCCGCTGGTTTCCTGCCGCCAGCGTCGCCAAGCTGCCGATGGCGCTGCTGATGGCCGAAGCGGTGCAGGCCGCAGGCGGCGGTGCGGACAGTCTGTTGCGCCTCGATGCGCCGCCGGTCAGCGGCGAATGGGGCGACGAGCCGCTGAGCGACAGCTTCGCACGCGGCATCGACCGCACCTTCGCGGTCAGCGAGAACCGCCCGTTCAATCGCTGGTATGAATTGCTTGGCGGCGAATACATCCATCGCCGGCTCGCCGAACTCGGATATCCGCATGTGCGGCTGATCGCGCGTCTGGGCTCATCCGACATCGACGCGAACCGGCGCAGCGGCGGCGGCGCGCTGCTGTCTTCCGATGGCCGCGAGCTGCGCCGTTTTTCTTCGGGCATCGCGAAACCGCGACGGTTCCCGTTCGGACGCGTGCTGGTCGGCGAGGGCTGGCAGAACGACGACGGCAGCGTCGCCCGTGGCCCGCACGATTTCTCGCACGCCAACTTTCTGCCGCTGGCCGACAGCCTGCGCATGCTGCAGGCGTTCGTGTCGCCGGAGTCGGTGCCGGCCGCGCAGCGCTGGAGGATCGACGGCGCGCTGCGCGCACGTCTGCTGCGCGCGATCACCCTGCGCCCGCGCGAAAGTACATCGCCGGTGTATCCCGAGGCCGAATATCCCGACGGCTACGCGCGCTGGTTCTTCGTCGGCGACGGTACGGCGCGCTATCCCGACGGCTTGAGCGTGTCCGGCAAGTCCGGCATGGCCTACGGCTCGTTGAGCGAAGTCGCCTACGTGGTCGATCGCGCATCCGGCGTGGAGGGCATGCTCGCCGCCAGCATCCTCGTCAATGCCGATGGTATCTATAACGACGACCGCTACGAGTACGACACCATCGGCATTCCGTTCATGGCAGCATGGTCGAGGGCAGTGCTCGATGTCGAGCGCGAATGGAGAATGAAGTCGCGATGAGAAAGGATGTATTGAAAGCGATCGCGATGCTGCGCAGGCATCCGGCGGGTTTGTTGCTGGCGGTGCAACTGCTGGCGGTGGTGCTGTATCCGGTGCTGGAGGATTCCAGCGGCGGGCACGCGGCGTTCGGCGCGTTCGGCATCCTGGTGCTCGCGTTGGCGATGTGGGTGATCAATCGCAGCCCCACCATCAACTGGGTGGCGTGGCTGTTGGCGGTGCCCGCAGTGTCGCTGTCGCTGCTGGCGGACTTCGGCGGTTTCCCCGCAGTGTTGCCGCTGGCGCAGATGCTGGAATCCGCGCTGTATTTCTATGCTGCGGTCGGACTGGTCATCTACATGTTCGGCGACCATCGGGTGACACTGGACGAACTGCTTGCGGTGGGGGCCACCTTCACCCTTCTGGCATGGTCGTGGACGTTCGCGTACTCGGTCTGCCAGGCTTGGTATCCGGGCAGTTTTCCGGCACCCGCTGCGCCGGATGCGCCGCGCACCTGGATGGAACTGCTGTTCATGAGCTTCAGCGTGCTGTCCGGCGTGGGCTTGAGCGACATCGTGCCGGCCACGCCGCCCGCGCGTGCGCTGGTGATGCTGGAGATGTTCGCCGGCGTCATGTTCATCGCCATTGTGGTGTCGCGTCTGGTCGGCCTGTCCGCAGTGCGTGCGCGCGCCGGCTGAACGCGCGACTTTGCCGAGTTTGCCGGTTCGCGCCCGAGGGCCGTGCGCGTGCGCGAAGGACGCGTTTCGACGGCCTGCTAAGCTGTCGTCAATGTCGCCGAGCGCGATTTCCCCCCTCTATGCTGAAGTCACACAAGAACCTGCTTGAACCGCGGCCTTCGGACCGCATGCGCATCGGCGACCGGCTCGTCGATATCCCGCTGCGCGAGATCGCGCCGGCGGCGGGTGGAGACGCGGTTCGGGTGACGCTGAAGTCTCTGGGCGTGCTGCTGACGCTGGTGGCGCACGCCAACAAGCTGGTCAGTCGCGAAGCGCTGCTGGAGTGGGTGTGGCCGGACACGCTGCCGGGCGACGATGTGGTGACCCAGGCGATCACCCAGCTGCGCAAAGCGTTGGGCGACGACCGCGAGCAGCCGCGCTATATCGAGACCATCGCCAAACAGGGCTACCGGCTGATCGCGCCGGTCGAGTGGTTGATGGACGAAGCGTCCGCAACTGCGTCGGCACCGGCCGGGATGCCTGTTGATGCGCCGGTGGCCGATGCCGCGACGCCCGCGAAACGTGCGCGCTGGCCATGGGGTCTGGGCGCTGCGCTCATGCTGCTGACGGTGGTTGCGGTCCTGGCCTATTGGCGGGGACGCGACGATGCTGCGGTGCTCGCGCCGGTCGCCGCTACGCCGGCGCCGGTCGCGCGCGTCGCGCTGCAGCGGATCGCCAGTTCCCCGCAGCGCGAAGAATCTCCGAGCCTGTCGCCGGACGGTTCGCAGATCGTGTATGTACTGAACCGGCAGGATCTGCAGGCCGGCGCACTGGCGCTGCAGACCACCTCGGCGGTGCAGCCGAGACTGTTGACCCCGCTGGTCGACGATCGCTGGGATGCTTTCCCGGCCTGGTCGCCGAACGGCCGCGAGATCGCCTTCATACGCGCCACCTCGAACAGCTGCAAGCTGATGCTGATCCCGGCGACCGGCGGCGTGCCGCGCGAACTCGGAGATTGCATCGACAGCAGCATGCCGATCGGCTGGTTTCCCGACAGCAAGTCGCTGATCTCCAGCGGCCGGATCGGCGACGGATCGAAGGGGGCGGGCAGCGCGCTGTACCGCATGGCGATCGACGACGGTCGCTGGCGCCCGATCGCCTATGCGCGCATCGACGAGGACATCGACGTGCGGCCCGCGGTGTCGCCCGACGGCCGTTGGATCGCCTTTCAGCGCAATCTGTCGCTGGGCGATGTGTGGCGGATTCCGGTGGCCGGCGGCACGCCGCAGCGGTTGACGACGCTGCGCACCAATTTCAACGGTCTGGCCTGGACCCGCGACAGTCGCGAGATCGTGTTCTCGCGCTATCGCAGCGATGGCGTCGTGCTCGGCAAACTCCGCATCGATACCGGCGTCATCAATGAATATCGGGGCGACGACGGCGGCATGAGCGCGCCAACGGTGGCGGTGAACGGCGACACCGTCGCGTTCGTGATCGAAGAGGCGCAGTCGCAGTTGCGCCAGCTGCGGGTGGCCGACGGCGAGCAGGCCTACGCGCGGGCGAAGATTCTGTTCCCGTCCTCGCGCTCCGACCTGCTGCCGACGGTGTCCCCCGATGGCCGGCAGATGGTGTTCGTCTCCGATCGCGACGGCGAGACCCGGCTGTGGTGGGCCGAGCTGGCCCAGCCCGATTCGCTGCGCCCGATCGCAGGCTTGAACCCGATGCCGCGTTTTCCGGTGCAGTGGAATGCCGACTCCACCCGCGCGCTCGCCATCGGCGACAGTCCGGACGGGCGCAAGACCGCATACGAGATCGAACCCCGACAGGGCCGCGTGCGGCGTCTGGACGTGCCGGATCAGGTGCCGGTGCACGTCGCCTATCACCCCGATGCCGACCGCATCCTGGTGATCGCCGAACGCGAGCAGGGTCGGCTCCGTCTGATCCTCTACGATCGCAGCGTCCGGCCGTGGCGCGCGCTCGCGCAGATCGACGATGCGGTGTACGGCTTCGTCGACGCCACCGAGCGCCGCATCGTTTTCATCCGCACCTACAACCCCGAGATCTGGCAGGCCGATCTGGATCTGTCCAACGTGCGCCGGATCGACGAAGTAGGCCTGCGCGCGCGGATCCGTACGCTCACCGCGGCGAGCGACGGCGTCTGGATATTGGACGTCGGCGAGCACTGCGAATGGCGGTGGCGGCGGGTGAGCGGTGCGCGCCCCGCCTTTTCGCAGTGTCTGGGCAGCGGTTCCTATGTGCCTGCGGGTGTGAGCTACGATGCCGCATCCCGCCAGCTGTTCGCATCGACACCGAATTTCTCCGGGCTCGACATCGGACTGTTGCCGCTGTCGGTGTTCGCTTCGGCGGGCGAAGCGCCGGATCGGAACGCGACGCGATGACCTGCGGCACTGGGCTGCGGCTGACAACGGGCGTCATGCTGCAGGTGTACCGTGCTTCGCATGCGCGCCGCAGCGTCGTCCGGTTTGTCCGAGGTGATTCCGTGTCCGTCCTTTTCGATCATCGTCGATGCTGAAGTCGCATCACAATCTGCTGGAACCGCGGCCATCGGATCGGCTGCGCATCGGCGACCGGATCGTCGACATCCCGCTGCGCGAGATCGCGCCGGCGGCGGGTGGAGACGCGGTGCGGGTGACGCTGAAGTCGCTGGGCGTGCTGCTCACGCTGGTGGCGCATGCGAACAAGCTGGTCAGCCGCGAGGCGCTGCTGGAATGGGTGTGGCCGGACACGCTGCCGGGCGACGACGTGGTGACCCAGGCCATCACCCAACTGCGCAAAGCACTGGGCGACGACCGCGAACAGTCGCGCTATATCGAGACGCTGGCCAAGCAGGGCTACCGGTTGATCGCGCCGGTGGAGTGGCTCATCGAAGAGAGGCCCGACGTGCCGGACGCCGACGCCGCTTCGGTTTCGGCGCCGACGCGGTTGGCCGCACGCCGTTGGCCGTGGGTGATGGGTGCGGCGGCGTTGGTTGCCGTCGTGCTGTCGGTGATCGTGCTATCGACGTATCGGAGTGGCGATCGCGATGGCCGTAAGCAGAGCGCTGCGACACGGCCCGCTTCGGCGGTCGATACCGCCGCATTGCCGTCCTACCTGCGCATCACTTCACTGCCGTTGACGGAGGAAAAACCGAGTCTGTCTCCCGACGGCGCGCTGGTGGTCTACACCCGTTCAACGGACGAGGGCAGTGCGGCCAACCTGATGTTGCAGACCTCGGCGGCGGTGTCGCCGCGCGCGCTGACCGAACCGGTCGCGGAACAGTACGACCAGTTTCCGCAGTGGTCTCCCGACGGCCGCCAGATCGCATTCGTGCGTGTCGCTGCGGGCCGCTGTGTGGTGATGCTGATTCCCGGCGCAGGTGGCACCGCCCGCGAAGCCGGCGAATGCATCGGCGGTGAAGCGCATCCGGTCGCGTGGTTTCCCGATGGCAAAGCGCTGGTCGGCGCCGGACGCTCGAAAGACCCCTCGTTGCAGGGAGACAAGCCTGTTGTCGGCAAGCCCGCAGCCGGCAAGCTTGCTCCCGACAAATCCGTGGCCGACAGGGCGCTGTACCGGATGTCGCTGGATGGCGGTCTGTGGGAACGGATCGCCTATACCAAAACGCCCGCCGACGAGGACATGTCGCCGGCGGTGTCGCCCGATGGCCGATGGATCGCGTTCCAACGCAATCTGTCGGTGGCGGATCTGTGGCGTATCCCGGCCCGCGGCGGCCAGGCGCAACGGCTCACCGCGCTGCGCACCAACATCTATGGGCTGGCGTGGACGCCGGACAGTCGCGGTCTGCTGTTCGCGCGCTATGTTGCCGACAAGATCGTGCTGTCGACGCTGGCCCTGGAGAGCGGCCGGATCACCGACCACGTCGGCGGCAATCTCAGTTTCATGTATCCGTCGATCGCGCAAAGCAACGGCGCTGTGGCGTTCGAGGTCGAAGATGCCCGATCGAGCATGCGGCGGTTTGCGGTGGGCGATGGTGCGAACGCGCTGTCGCGCTCGCGCGTGCTGTTCGACAGCAGCGGCTCCAATCTGCTGCCGGCGGTCGCTCCGGATGGACGACAGGTGATCTTCTACTCCGACCGCACCGGCGACATGCGTCTGTGGTGGTTGGATCAGAGTCGGCCCGAGACCCTGCGTTCGTTCGATGGTTTCGTCCCGGTCGTGCGGTATCCGGTGATGTGGCGGGCCGACTCGCGGCACGCATTGGCCATCGGCAAGAACGCCGCAGGCGTCGTCGGCGTCTATGAACTCGATCCGGACCGCAGCCGCGCAGTTCCATTGCCGGTGCCCGACGGGTTGCCCGTGCACGTGTCGTATCACCCGGACCCGGATCGCCTGCTGGTGGTGGCCGATCGCGGCGAGGGCAGTCTGGGCGTCACCCTCTACGATCGCAGCCAGCAGCCCTGGCGGGCGATCGCCACAATTGGCGATGTCGCGACCGCAGTGGTCGATACGCGCCATCGCCGGATCGTCCTCGCCACCATGTCGACGCCCGAGATCCGCAGTGCCGATCTCGAGCTGGGCGATCTGCGCACGATCGATCGGGTGACGGTCCAGCGCCGTAACCGCAACCTCGTTGCGACCCCCGACGGCGTGCGAGTGATGGATACGGACAAGGGCTGCCTTCTGCTTTGGCGCTGGGTCGCCGCCGAGGCCGCTGATCAGGACGCGCAGTGCCTCGGCACGGCCAACTGGTTTTTCATAGGCCTCAGTTACGACGCCGGCGAGAACGCGATTTATCTTTCCGCGATCGAGACCATGCAGACCGATATCGGCCTTGCCCCGCTATCGTCGTTCCCGGGCAGCAAGCGCTGATCGCATTGTGTTGGCGCATAAGTCCATGATTTATAAGATTTCGGAACAATTTCGGAACGGATTCGCACCGATTTAGGCGAAATCTCCGCGCAATTTCCGGCGTCTCCGCCGCGATTGGGTCACACCGGAGCCCTCATTCGGCACGGAGCGGAGACATGCACGCGACCTACTCGCAACCCCAGGCCGTCGGCCAGACGCTGGCGGACCGCGGCAGCACCATCGATCTTGAACACGACGACGCCATCGACCCCGCCCCGCGCTGGCTGGCGGTCGCGCGATTGGGCAGCCTGCGCACGGCCGGCGGCGGCTTCTCGATCTGGATGCAACTGCGGGGCAGAACCCGGATCGTGGCCCGCGAGGGCAGCTTCCACCTGGCGCCGGGCGAATGGCTGGCGCTGGACCGCGATTCCGCACCCGAGCTGCAGGCGGGGCGTCACGGTGCGACGCTGGGAGTGCTGTTTCCCGCCGACGCCAGCGGCCGCGGGCGCGGCGAGCTGCTGCCGGGCCACGGCCGCATGAGCATGCGCGACCTGCGCATCGCGCTGCGACTGTGGCGTAACGGTGCCGATGCGGTGCGCGGGCGCACCGGTGCCGACGCCGTGCGTGGGCGCACCGGTGCCGATGCCGTGCGCGGGCGCACCGGTGCCGACGCCGTGCGTGGGCGCACCAGCGAGGGCACCGCCTTCCGTGCGCTGCAATCGATGTTGCTGCATCTTTCGGCGCTGCAGCGCGAACTCGACGGCGGCATTTCGCGATGCCCGGGACGCTCGGTGCGTCGCAAGCGGCAGGTGTTCGGTCGCCTGCAACGCGCACGACTGTTCCTCGAAGGTCATCGCCACCGGGTCGTGCGCCTTACCGAGCTGGCCGAGCTCACCAGCTTTTCCAGCTGGTATCTGTCGAAGACCTTCCACGACATCTACGAAGAAAGCCCGCAGGCGGCCTCGGTGCGCCTGCGGCTGGAGCGGGCCTGCGAGCTGTTGGCGGGCAGCGATTGTTCGATCAGCGAAGTCGGTGCCGCCTGCGGTTTCGAAAACAGCTGCAGCTTCGCGCGCGCATTCCGCACGCGCTATCGCACCACCGCCACTGCGTACCGCGAATCGGTGCGAGCTGGCGCCAAGGTCGGCACAGGCACGAGCCCCGGCGCGCAAAGCCAACGCAGCCCGCGAAACGTAATGTTGTCGAGCCTTTAACGGTGCGCTAACAAGCCGTCGCGCGGCGACGCGCCGTCTCACGCGCCTTGCCGCGAAGAAGCAGTACTGCGATGCGACGCAACGCCTGTCGACAGCAGTGCGGCGCTGAAATTTCCGAACCGCCCAACATCACGGAGAGCATGATGATCCATCCGAAAAACAAGACATCGATGAAGTATGCCGCGCTGCCTTTTGCGGTCTCGGCGGCGTTGATGCCGACGATCGCACAGTCCCAGGACACGCCGTCCGACGACGAACTCGATGTCGTTACCGTCACCGGCTCGCGCATTCCGCGCAGCTCCGAAGTGGAAGGCGCCTCCCCGGTGTTGACCATCGACCGCGCGGCCATCGAAGCCACCGGTCTGACCTCGGTCGGCGACATTCTGTTCAACATCGCCGCCAGCGACGGCGGCGCGCTGCGCAACGTCACCACCGGCACCAACGGCAGCGACGGCACCCAGAACATCTCGCTGCGCGGCCTCGGCGCCACCCGCACCCTGGTGCTGGTCAACGGTCGACGCTGGGTCACCTCAGGCATCACCAACGCTGCGGTGGTCGATCTCAACTCGATCCCGATTTCGGTCATCGAGCGCATCGAAGTACTGAAGGACGGCGCTTCGGCGATCTACGGCTCCGACGCGATCGCGGGCGTGATCAACGTCATCACCCGCAAGAATTTCGACGGTGCGGAAGCGAACGTCTACCTGGGCGCGTACACCAAGGGCGACGGCTTCCAGCAGTCCTACGACTTCACGGTCGGTTCGAACGGCGACCGTTGGAACGCGGTGGTGAGTCTGGCGTATCAGGATCAGGAGCCGGTCTACGCCGGCGACCGCGAAATCTCCTCGGTGCCGAGCTTCGGCGGCGGCGACCTCGCTTCCGGCGGCATTTTCGGTTCGGGCAGCAACGCCGGCGGCAACTTCACCCGCTGCGCCACGGCCCTGGCCCCGACCGCGAGCGGTTTCCGCACCTGCACCCCGGTGGCCGGTGGTCCGTTCACCCTGAACCGGGGCGAAGACGGCCGCCAGGCGACCGATTTCCGTCGGTTCATCAGCTACACCACCGACGGTTCGGGCAGCTCCGACCGCTACAACTTCGCGCCGGTCAATTATCTGCTGCAGCCGATCTCGCGCTTCAACATCTACGGTCAGGCGTCGCTGCGTCTCACCGACCGCATCAACGCGAATGCGCAGGCGGTCTACGTCAAGCGCGATTCGAATCAACAACTGGCCGAAGTGCCTTTGACCATGGACACCCGCGGTCTGAATGGCCCGCAGTGGGCGTTCGCGCCGACCGCCGGCAACGTGTTCAACCCGTTCGGTCAGGACCTGCGCGGCGCGAATTTCCGCTCGCTCGCCGTTGGTCCGCGCAAGCCGTACTTCGACAACGACAACACCGCGATCACGCTGTCGCTGGACGGCTCGTTCGATCTGGCTGGCCGCGACATGTACTGGGACGTCGGTTATTCGTACCTGGACTCGCGCACCAGCACGCGGAGCGAAAACTTCATCAATCTGTTCAACCTGCAGCGTGCCGTCGGCAACTCGCGGCGCAACCCGGTAACCGGGACACTGGAATGTCTGGATGGTGCCGGTGCGGTCATCACCGGCTGCGTGCCGTTCAACCTCTTCGGCGGTGCGGATCTCGGTCTGGCGGCAGGTGTGATCTCGCAGGCCGAATACGATGCGATGATCAACTACATCAGCTACACGACGAACGATTCGGAGGAAATGACCACGAAGGACTACTTCGCGAATCTCTCCGGTTCGATCGTCGATCTGCCTGCCGGCCCGCTGGGCTTCGCCGTTGGCTTGGAACACCGCCGCACCGCCTACAACAGTTCTCCCGATGCGCTGGTGGCGGGCGGCGGCTCGTCGAGCAACTTCACCGAGCCGACCAGCGGCAACGTCAACGTCGACGAAATCTACGCCGAGTTGAACGTGCCGATCCTGGCCGACATTCCGGGCTTCAAGCTGCTGGAACTCAATCTGGCCGCACGCAAGTCCGACTACGAATCCTCGGGTTTCTTCGGCGGTGCCGTCGTCAATCCAGATATCGGTGGCGACACGTCGAAGAAGATCGGTCTGAAGTGGCAGGTGTTCGACGACCTGCTGCTGCGCGGTACCTTCTCCGAGTCGTTCCGTGCCCCGGACGTGCTTGATCTGTATCTGGGCGGCGCCGAGAGCTTCCCTGCGGCGATCGATCCCTGCAACACCGCCAATATCGGTCTGGCCACCACCGATGCCGCACGCTGCGTGGCCGACGGCGTTCCGGCCGTTGGCGTGGTCCAGCCGAATGGACAGATCCGTTCGCTCAATGGCGGCAACCCCGGGCTGAAGCCGGAGTTCGGCGAAACCAAGAGCTTCGGCGTGGTCTACAGCCCGAGCTGGGCGCCGGGTCTGAACTTCACCCTCGACTGGTACAACATCTCGCTTGAAGACGTGATCTCGTTCCGCACCTCGCAGAACATCCTCACTGCCTGCTACGGAACCCCCGGCACGCCGGGCGCCGCAGTCGGCAGCGCGCAGCGCGACCTGTTCTGCTCGTTCATCGGCCGCGATGCGACCGGCAACATCGTCGACCTGCGCCAGAGCCAGTTCAATCTCAACCAGGGCGAGGTCGAGGGTTACGACTTCCAGGTCACCTATGCCATGCCGGAAACCGCATGGGGCAAGTTCACGTTCCAGTGGGACAACACCTACACCACCGAGAACACCCTGTTCGGCATCGTCGGCGAGTACAACGGCGCGCCGGCGTGGCGTCTGCGCTCGAACATCAGCACCGCATGGCGCAAGGGCGACTGGGACGCCAACTGGGCGGTCCGGTACTACTCCGGCATGGACGAGGCCTGCACCGGCGGCAACTACTTCGAATACGGCATCAGCCCGCAGGAGCTCTGCAACCAGGACGTGTTCGATTCGAACGGCAATTTCCTGCGCTTCGAGAACCGCATGGGCTCGCGCATCTATCACGATGTCCAGGTCGGCTGGAAGACGCCGTGGAACGGGAAGATCACTGCCGGTGCCCGCAATCTGTTCGGCAAGGAACCACCGGTTACCCGCAATTCGTTCGCGCATTCGTTCGACGGCGCCTACGATCTGCCGGGCGGCGGTTTCTTCTACCTGCAGTACAACCAGAAGTTCTGATCACACATCGAAGCGGCCCTGCGCGTTGTCCACGCGGGAAGTTCGTGATCTCTCCATCGGTGTTTCCCCTTCGAGGCCCCGTCACCCGGGGCCTCTTTTTTGTGCGCCCCGATGTTGTGCGATCCGACCACGCCGGGAACGATGGGGCCCGACGGTCTACAATCGGCCATCGTCGCCGATTGCGCGGGTCCTTCGCCTTGAAACTCCAGGTACCCTTCATCCAATTGCCGCTGGTCTACGACGCGGCCGTGCTCGCGCAGGAGATCGAGGCGCTGGGCGAATCCGTCTGGAAGCCGCATCCGCAGGGCTTTCCCGGCAATTCGATGCTGCCGCTGCTGGCGGTGGACGGCGAGCCCGACAACGAAGCCTTCTCCGGGCGCATGCGTCCGACCCCGCACCTGCAGCGCTGCCGGTATCTGCAGCAACTGCTCGCCAGCCTCGGCGCCACCATCGGCCGCACCCGGCTGATGCGCCTGGCCGGGCAGGCCGAAGTCACCCGCCATGCCGATCAGGGTTATTACTGGACCGAGCGCGTGCGCGTGCATGTGCCGATCGTGACCCAGCCGACCGTGCGCTTCGAATGCGACGGCCAGGCCATCAACATGGCGGCCGGCGAATGCTGGATCTTCGATACCTGGCGCCAGCACCGCGTGCTCAACGATGCGGTGCAGTCGCGCATCCATCTGGTCTGCGACACCGTCGGCGGCGGTGCATTCTGGGACAGGGTCGCGCAGGGTCGCGCGCACGATGCGCCGCGCGAGGGCTGGATGCCGAAGCGGATCGCTCCCGATCCCTCGGCACCGGTCGACTTCGCCTGCGAAGCGGTCAACGTACCTCCGGTGATGAGCCCGTGGGAGCTGAGTCAGCATCTTTCGTTCCTGATTGCCGAGGCCTTGCCGCATCCGCAGTTGCCGGCGCTGAACCAGCATGCCGGCCGGCTCATCCGACAGTGGAAAGGCCTCTGGGCGCAGTACGGCGACGCCGCCGAGGGCCGCGCGAAGTTCCGCGCCGCGTTCGATGCCTTCGCTGCCTCGGTGCGTGGCCCCGGTCAAGGCGTCACCCTCCGCAACGAGATGCCGTGGTTCCAGGTGATGATGGTGATGATTTCGCGGGTCGCGGTGGCGCCGGCGGATGCGCATGCGGCGGCGAAGGCCGCCGGCGAATACTGAGTACAGACCGGTTCGATCCTGCGGTTGCGGGCGAACGGTCGTACCATTGCTTTTGCAGCCGTCTGTGTGCGGGGCGCGCATCGGCGGCGTGATGGTTGGATCGACACTCGGATCGACAGCATGGGGAGCAGGATGATGGCCATGGAATCCCGCAGCGGCGCAGCGCCGCCCTTGAAAATCAGCGCAGCCCTCACGTGGGCCTCGATGCCGCTGATGGCCATCGTGGCGGCGCTGTTGGCCGACAGCGCGGCCGCATTCGCGGCGATTCTCGCCACCGCATTCGCGGCGGGCATGGGCGGTGCGGCGCTCGGCTTTCTCTTCGGGATTCCGCGCTCGGTTGCGGCCGGCACGCAGACGCAGGGCGACGCCGCATCGCAGGCGGGTACCAGCCGCGCCAGCTACGCGCAGAACACCAACCTCGAACAGATCAGCGACTGGCTGACCAAGATCGTGGTCGGGGTCGGTCTGGTGGAGGCAAAGGACATTGCGGTGGGGTTCGGCGAACTGTCCGCCAAGGCCGCAGCGGCCTGGGACCTGACCGATGGCAGCGCTACTGCCGGCGCGATCATGCTCATCGGCGCGGTGATCGGTTTCCTGCGCTGCTACGTCTGGACCCGCACCGAATTCATCAATGAACTCGAGCGCGCCGACGACCAGCGCGCCCGCGACCGCCAGCGGCGGATCGAAGCCGAGAACAAGGCCAGCAACATGATGAAGTTCATCGGCGGCGGCCCCGCGAAAACGGGCGAGCCTACCGTTCCAGCGCCGAACGATGCGCCCGTGCTGGCGGCGCAGGGCCGTTCATTCCTCAAGCGTGCTGCGGATACTGCAGGCAAGGTCACGACCGCTGCCGCCGATCTGTGGGACAGCGACGACAACAAGCATCAGTTCGGCGACGCCGATATCGCCGACGGCAAGCGCCTCGAAGCGGTGGTGGAGCCACTGGGCGACGATGGCCAGCTCTGTGGCGTGACCCTGCGCGTGCGCGCGCTGCCGGGCGAACCAGCGATCGAGGGCGCGGTGGTCTTCCACCTGCATCCCACCTTCAATCAGCCGGTGGTGCGCGTCCAGGTGCTCGATGGCGTGGCCGAGACCCGGATCATCGCCGCCGGCGCGTTCACCGTCGGCGCGCTCGTCGAAAGCGACGGCACCCGGCTGGAACTGGATCTGGCCGAACTGCCGAATATTCCGGACAAGTTCAAGCACGGCTGAGGTTCGCTCACACAGTGCTCATGCCGCCTGTTGACGCGCTTCCGCAGCCGCTGTGCATTCGCGCTCGGCGTTGACGAAGAAATCGCGCTGGATGTCGGCGAAGCTGCGGTAGCCCTCGCGCGCGAGTTCGAGAATGCGTTCGCGCGATTCGGGGCGGAAGCGTGCGGCGAGTTCCAGCGCCTTCATCGCTTCGGCCAGATGATCGGCTTCGACGCCCTGCGATTCGAAGGTGGCGTGGATGGTGATCCAGGCGTAGGCGTGCACCAGTTTGCCGCCCAGCTCCACCCGGTAGTCGCGCTGGCGGAGATACTCGTAGAAGCCCTCGTGATGGCGCTCGGCGCGGAACACGCGGTCGATGATCGCGTATTCGCGATCGGCCATCGATTCGGAAGCGATATGCGTGCCGATCGAGCGGATCAAGGCCTCGGCGTCGTGCGCCACGCTGCCGTAGCACACGAAGGTGCGCGCGACGACATCCTGCAGCCATGCCGGCGGTTCCGACAGCGCATTACGTTCCGCCAGCGACACCCCGGCGTAATCGGCAGCCGCTTTGCGCATGGCCTGGGCGAGGGTGCGGTGCGGGACGCGGTGGCCCTTGTCGAGGTGTTCGTCGACGGTGGCGTCCAGTACGTGCCCGGCGACGTCCATGCCGCGCACGGCCTGCGCGCGGTCCGGTTCGTGGGCATCGAGAAACAGATCCTGCGATTCGCCGATGTTGCCCGAGAGTTTGGCGACCAGCGCCCCGGCATAGCCGTTCCAGCGGGTGTACCGGTCGATGAAGAGGAACTGCGACAGCGGGTCGCGCACGGCGGCGTCGCAGGCGCGACGGATCGTGGCCTCCATGGCTTCCAGTTCGGCGGCGGTCTGAAACTCTTCGAGACGAAACATTCGGTGCTCCCGGGCGGTGTTGGGAAGGTTCATCCGTATGTTCCCCGAGCCTGCGCTGCTGTCAAGCCGACTCGGCCGAAGACCACCGACGACGGGCAGGGCGTGGCCGCCGGAAAGCAAAAGCCCGCGTATCGCGGGCTTTTGGTTCGATCTGTGGCCTCGTGGGCTCAGAACTTCGGCTTGTCCGCTTCGGGTGTCTCGTTGTAGCGGACGATGGACTCCAGGATCAGTTGTTTGGCTTCGGCGGCGTCGCCCCAGCCGTCGAGCTTCACCCACTTGCCCTTCTCCAGATCCTTGTAGTGCTCGAAGAAGTGGCCGATGCGCTCCAGCCAATGCTCGCTGACCTGGTCGATGTCGGCGATGTGCCTATAGCCCGAGAACACTTTGTCCACCGGGACCGCCAGCAATTTCTCATCGCTGCCGGCCTCATCTTTCATGCGCAGCACACCGACCGGGCGCACGCGGATCACCGAACCCGGGATCAGCGGCAGCGGCAGGATCACCAGCACGTCCGCAGGGTCGCCATCGCCGCACAGCGTGTGCGGGATATAGCCGTAGTTGCAGGGGTAGCGCATCGGAGTGGACAGGATGCGGTCTACGAAGATCGCGCCGGAGGCTTTGTCGACCTCGTACTTGACCGGCTCGGCGTCCTTGGGGATTTCGATGATGACGTTGATTTCGTCAGGCGGGTTGTTGCCGGTGGGGACGAGGTCCAGGCCCATGGGGAGTTCCCGAGAATGTGAAAGGTCGCGCATTTTACGCCGTCGGCTGCTGCGTCGCAGCATCGGCAGGCGGTGATCGCGCCGGGGAAGGGCTTTGCGGCGGATTCCGGCGTCAGGCTGGTGGGGAAAGGGCCGGGGACGGCAGGTACCGGCGGGTAGGGCGAGTGACGGGGGGCGACTGTCGGGTGGGAAGTGGGTGTCCTCGAACTTCACCATCCTCGAACTTCACCAACTGTCGGGTGGGAAGTGGGTGTCCTCGAACTTCAACTGTCGGGTGGGAAGTGGGTGTCCTCGAACTTCATCACGGGGGGCGACTGTCGGGTGGGAAGTGGGTGTCCTCGAACTTCATCCTCGAACTTCACCACAGAAGCACCGCAAGCTATTGAATAGATTGACATCACACGCAGATCACGCGCAGATCACGCCGCGATCATCAAGCCACGCAATGACAGCAGGAGTGCCGTCACCAGACAAAATGGACGGTAGCGACGAGGGCAGCCGGAGCGTACGACGGACTAACGCCTGTAACAGGCTGCTGAAATACATGCGAAAGCAGGTTTTCAGTGGCCTGTTAACGCAGCCATGGATGGCTGCGCCGGCGAAACAAGCGCGTAAGCGATTGATTCGCCGTGAGCGCGTCCGGACATGTGCCGGACGTGCGTGCTGAAAAACCTCCTGGAGGGAGGTATTTCAGCAACCTGGTAAGTCAGCACGCCCCGTCTGAGGCAGAGGCATGTCTCAGACAAAAACGGCAAAACGGCAGAACTCGGAGCGGAATTCAGCAAAACACAGCTCTCCTCCCTCACCGGCAATGCGAGTACATGCAGTGATCGGGCGCAGTTCGTATGAAAGAGTCCTGCATCGGCGTTCCGACTTGGCAAGTCGATTGAGCTCGGGAAATGCAGGAAGGCCTCGTTTGCCACGCAGTACGGGGGCAGCGGGTCGATTGCCGGCTTGGAACCATGCCGCCGGATCGCGTCTGCATGTGGTGACGGCAAATGGCCCATGAGGATTCGTTCCGATCAGACCACGATCGGAACAATGACCGCTTGCAAAGGGCCTGAAGCCATCGGACACCCCGAAGGGCGGCCGATTACCGTGATCGGCCACCAGCGAATGAAGGGCGCGTGATGAGCGCGTGATGAGCGCGTGACCGCCGAAGTACCGAAAAGTGACGTGAAAGAAGAATCATATGCCACGTCGGCTCTGGCTGCAGGCATCGGGCGACCCCCGAACTGCTGCCAGACGACAGGACCATAGAGGGCGAGAACGGACATACAGGCGCTCCGTGACGACTGGCGTGACAACAGGCCAGGCACTGATGTCACGGTCTGCTGTTGGCAGGAGTGCTACTGCCCTGCAGTGCCCGCTATGTGAATCGTTGTGCAAGAAGATCAATTCTTTCTGAGGAAAACAGCCATGAAGATCGGATATCCAGAAAACCGCAGCGGGCATCACCCAGGCAAAGCACACGGCAGGACATCACGCTTCGCTCTCGCAGTAGCCGTCATTTTGTCGAGCGCCTCTGCGTCGGCAGCACTCCCGATAGATAAATTGCAACGTGCGAACAGGGTTCTCGCAGATTGTAGAATCGTTTCGATGGTTTCGGGAGATCTCAGATATATGGACGTCGCGGGGGTTTCGCAAGAAGGTGGAGCAAAGGTAAACATATGGCCTCGGAATACGATCTTGACCAATCAAACATTCACTCTGATGTACGTCGGTCAGGTGGCGGGTGCCGACTACGGCCGATACATGATAGTGCCCGAGCACAGCGGCAAATGTATCTATCATCAGAGCGGCCTGGACGGCGCATCTGTTGAGCAATGGTCCTGCAGTGCTCAGGCTGAGGTTGATCTGCAATTGATCCCTGGTACTACAGCCGTGTACGCCATTCGAACCCCCCAGAACAGCAACTCGGTATGGAACGTAGAAAATTCGGGTACCGCGCCCGGAACATTAGTAAAAATACGCGGATGGGCTAATGTAGCTGCGCAGAAATGGCTTATCACTGGGTGTAAGAACATGAAAAATAATGGTGTGCGCCCCGAGGGTTAATGAAAACCATACGGCAATCGACCCGCATATTTATGAGAGAACGAAATGAAAACACTTGAATGTAGAAATGGCATCATCGTGTTGAAAAAAGCAACGCTCGAAGCACACAGCGGCAAGGTTTCTGGCGGCTTTGGAAACGCAGAACTTGCCGGCTATGCAGTAACATTCATAGGTTCTGCAATAACGGTTTACCTTAACTACACACACACCAGAAACGCTTTGGCAGCATTCGCAACGATCGCATCCGACTGCTTAGGTTTTTACACGAAGGGTACCGCGTTACAAGTGATAAAACGAATGCGTGATGGGTATCCAGCAGCTAGCGGTAAATATGACTACTACAATTTCATCTACTTCGAAGTCGAGAATGACAACATGAATTGGTACGATGCATTTCTCGCCGCAGAAGAGAAGGGCACCTGGCCTAGGGGTACCGGCTGATTAAAGAAGGCGCAGACGTTTTTGCTGGCCACCCATTTTGGCCCCCCCCCCCCCCCCATCCTGTCTTACAGGATGGGGGGGCAATCGATGGCTTCAAATGATCGCTCCACCATGGAAAATCTTTGATGAAGCGCGCAATTCTGCTGATAGTAATCGTCGGCGTGCTGGGAGCTGTCTTTTTTGGTCGCCTGACCGATGCGGCACACCACCCGGATCGCGATCGCGCAGCATCGGCACATCAAGTGGTCACCGCGCGGGAAAATCGAGCCATAATCACCGCGGTCACAGCCCCCCTCTTACACCTTCGCTACAGCGATCTGGAGCCACGCGAAGACCGTGGCGATGAGGCGTCAGCGTGCAAGCGTACATGGGAAATCAATCTCTGCGCGAATGCAGAGAAGCTCGCCGATGAGGAGGCGCACTGGATCGAAATCGCCGCGAATGCGCAATACGGCACCAGACAATACAACGATGCCGTAGCACGATCCTCAGCCATCGCCGACAAGATCGAACGAGCAAGCGTCGCATGCAGATCATTGTCATCCCGTCATTACCAAAGCCTCGGAAAATGGCTTGTAGATGCGGCAAGGATGGGAAATGCCGACGCCATGGCGTTCATCATACTGGAGCCTGGCGGCTACGGGCTGTCGGAGGAAGACTTGAGAGAAACCTCCGCAGCGAATGCCTTGAAATGGCTGAATAGATCGGCAGATGCGGGAAATCCTTATGCGATGAAAGCGCTCTCCCATGCCTATGCGCATGGTTATTTCTTCACGCGGGAGGGACGGCTGGAGATTGAGAAAGATTTCCGAAAATCAGCTGCAATCGCAGAAGTGCTTCAGCGACATGGCGATCAGAGAACAGCGACACAGATGAATGATCTACTGGGATATTTGAAATCGAAAATCAACCCGGATGATCAAAAGCATGTGAAAAAACTCGCAGCGATCTACGAGATGAACTTGGCGCGACACGATGCTTTCGACATGAGTAGTCCCTACGGTATATTTTTTCCGGAAAATCCGTGCCAAGACTGATTCAGCGCATCAATCCGAATGTTTTTGCAAATCGAGGGGCTACGAATGGAACCCAGACCAACATCATCATCCGATATCTCGGTCGCAGGAATCGCACTCGATGGCAGCCCCAGCGATGATGCGGATGCGATCCCATTGTTCCGTCCAGAAGTATTCACCGCACAAGAAGATCAATGGATGAGCAAGCCTACGCTGGCGATCCCTGCATCGTTCGCGATCTACTCGGCAACTGCCATGTGCATGATCGCCGCACTCTTCGCCATCCTCACGCTCTGCAGCTACGCGCCGAGCGAGACGGTCAAGAGTGTCATCCTGCCTCTCGGAGGCATCCGCAGGATCGAACCCGGAAAATCCGGTATTGTCGTCAAAAAATATGTTGATGCAGGCCACGCGGTGCGTGCGGGCATGCCGATCATGGCGATTAGCGCGTTGGACACGCCGTCCGATCAAAGTGCCTCGGTAAAAAGCCTTCCAAATACAACCGAGACATCTCGTACGGTAACCGATGCGCAGATGAAAGAATTAGCAGTTCTCGAAATGATCCGAGCAGATGAAGTTTCAGCTGGATTATCGCCTGAATCGAATTCGACAACGACAGACCAAAGTGCAATGGACATCGTGTCCCCGATTGATGGCGTGGTCTATCATTATAGAAAAAATGTGGGCGATAATTTCTACGAATTCGAACACGTCGCAACCGTTGCGTCCAGTGGCGCGTTGTGCGCAACCGTCTACGTGTCTCCAGTCACTCATGTGCAGACGCGAAAAGACATGGTAGTGGAGATTGAGCTCGACGCCTTCAAGAATCAGAAAAAAGCGAAATTGCGCGGCAAAGTGGTTGCTATTTCTACAGGGCCAATCGAGTCTGGCGAGATGCGCAGCGAGGCGCGCCCTGCCGGCCCACTTTACGAAGTGAAGATCATGATTATTCAGGAATCTGCAGTTATTGACAAAAAATTCCTTCTAGGAAAATCGGTTATGGTTCGAATGCCCACGCAAAAACGAAAGCTATACGAATGGCTGCTCGACCCTCTGCGCTCACTATTCTAGGCATGATGCAACCGCTTCTGGCTCAAATGACTGGGCCACAACAATCGACATCACCTTGACTGTCCGGGGCATCCATGTACCAGGGGAAATCACAAGTGCACAATTCGCTGTTTCCACGAGCGATCAATTTCACGCCGTGGCGTATGATGAGCCGCCTACCAGTCATCCTGCAATCGGAGGCTGCAGAGTGTGGTATCGCCTGCATGACGATGGTCGCAAATTACTACGGCATGCAGACGCATCTCAGCGCGATGCGCAATCGCCTCGGCATCACGCCGAATGGCACATCGTTGCAGCAATTGATGATCCATGCATCACGACTCGGGCTCTCTGCGCAGGCCGTACGTGCCGAGTTCCATGCATTGAAGCACCTGAAGACGCCCTGCGTTCTGCATTGGGGACTGGACCATTTCGTTGTTCTGAAGAAAGTGACGGGCCGCAAGGTCGTCATCCATGACCCCGCCGTCGGCGAAGTAACGCTGAGCCATTCAGAGGCATCGAAGAAATTCACCGGAATTGCCCTCGAATTCGATCCAAACCCTGAGTTCAAGGCGAACACGGTT
>JBIITV010000192.1:0-7492 GCA_044340325.1 Lysobacteraceae bacterium | reverse complement strand
GCCGACGATCGAATCCAGCCCCAGCTCAATGAACGCCTTGTCGTTCGCGATGTCCCCAGGCTGCAGGTACAGCGCGCGCGCCAGGCTCTCGCGCAAACCGCGCACCAGCTCGGCGCGGCTGAGCCGCGCTGCGGACGTCGAGGCCGCTACAGCCACACGCGATGTCGCGGTTGCGACCGTCGCGAGCACCGATGGCGCATGCACCACCGGCGGCGGTGCCTGCTTCGCAAGCTCGGCTTCGAGATGGGTCGCCAGTTCGTCCAGGGTCGGATAGTCGTACAGACGCGCTGCCGCCAGCTTGATTCCGTAGGTCTTGTTGAGCGCGTTGATCCACTCCACGCCGACGATCGAATCCAGCCCCAGCTCAATGAACGCCTTGTCGTTCGCGATGTCCCCAGGCTGCAGGTACAGCGCGCGCGCAAGACTCTCGCGCAAGCCGCGCACCAGCTCGGCGCGGCTGAGCTGCGGTGCGGATGGCACTGATAGCTCCAACGCCGCCGCGACAACATCGGAAACGACGCCATCGTTCGCATTGAGCGAAACATTGTCCGGCAAGGTCGTCTGCAGACCAGCCAAACCGGCGGATAGCCGGCCTTCGGCGTCGTACAGCGCAGCAGATAGCGCGCCTTCGGCATCGCGCACGACCGTCGCGGTCATCCGCCCACGGCACGGAGCGGACACCCACAGTGACGCAAGGGCGACGGGCTGCGCATCCGCTGCGACAACACCGACCTGCCCCAAACCACGAAGCACGGATTCGATCAGCCAGGGATGCACGACCAGCGACTGGCCCAGACCCAGCTCGGGCAGGTCGATCGTCAGTGATCGTTCGGACGCCATGGCCTGCATCTGCATGTCTGCAGCGGAGACGATCTGCGCTTGCCCCTGGCAATGCACACACTCGACATCGCCGGCCCGGCTGTAGATCTCGAATTCGAGGCTGTCTGGCGATGTCGGCATGAGCACGACAGACAGCGACGAACCGGTCGCGGCCGAAACATAGGGCTCACCCCAGGCGATGTCGGTCAGGCGCCAACCCGCACAGGGCTCGCCGTCCCAAGCCTGATCGATCGCCGCCCGCGCCATTTCGAGGCAGGCGGATGCGGGCAATGTGCCCGGTTCGCCACCTTCGGGATGGGTCATGAATGTTTCGGTACTGCGGAACGACGATGTGTAGACATGCTGGCGCAACGTGGACGCATTGCGATGCACGAGCGGATGCAGCTTCGCTGTTGCACCACTGTCTACGGCGCCGGCGGACTCGACCCAATAACGCTGTTTGGCGAAGGCATAGCCGGGCAGCCCCAGCCGGCGCGGACGGGCATCGCCGTAGAGGCGGGTCCAATCCACCGCAAGTCCGTGCGTCCAAAGTTCGAGCAGACGCGACCAATGGCGCTGCTGCAACAGGCGATCGACCACGACAGCGCACATCTCGGCATCGCCAAGCAGCAGGCCCATCGTTTTGCGGTGATCGCGCGCGGCGCCGCGGAACAAATTGCCGCTGTCGGTTTCGCCGACCAGATGGCGGCGCAGCAGCCGGACCAGTTCATCCGTTGTGCTGGCCATCAGACCCAGACGCTCGTCCATCGCCTCACGCCCGATCTGCAGGGTGTAGGCGAGGCGAGTCAGCGGAATCCGGTCCCCCCGTGCGGTGAGCAGATCGAGCAATTGGCGGACCTGCGCATCAAGCTGTTCGATGGTGCGCGCCGACAGCACAAACGGCAGCTTGCCGAAGCGATGCAATGCGTCCGATCCGCTGTCAGGCACCCTGTCGACGGATGCAGCCGCGACGTATTCACCGATGACCAGATGGGCATTGGTGCCGCCGAAACCGAAACTGCTTACGGCGGCCATGCGGGCGCCCGATGCCGGCGCCGGCCACGAGCGCAGCCGGTCGTTGATATAGAAAGGCGTTCCCTTCAGGTCGATGTGTTCGTTGAGACGCGCGTAGTTGATGGTCGGCGGCATGGTCGCGTGCCGCAGCGACAGCAGCACCTTGATCACGCTGGCGACGCCCGCCGCAGTGAAACAATGGCCGATGTTGCTCTTGACCGAACCCAGCGCGCAGCTGTCAGGCGTACCGACGGCGGCGAATGCACGCTTCAGCGCTTCGACCTCGATCGGGTCGCCGAGCTTGGTGCCGGTGCCGTGGGCTTCGACCATCTGAATTCCGGCCGGATCGATACCGAAGCGGGTATGCACATCCTGCTGCAGCCGCGCCTGCGCGTCTGGGTTCGGCGCAGTGATGCCATTGGTCTTGCCGTCCTGGTTCACGCCCCAGCCGCGGATCAGACCGAGGATCTCGTCGCCATCGCGTTCGGCGTCCGCCAGCCGCTTCAACAGCAGCGCGCCCACCGCTTCGCCGGGCACAAAACCGTTCGCGCGCTGGTCGAATGTGAAGCAACGACCGTCCGGCGAGAGCATGCCCGTCTGCGCCATCTTCAGGAACAGGTGCTGGGTGGCGATGATGCCGACGCCACCGGCCACGGCTGCATCGCATGTGTCGTTGACCAGGTTGTCGCAAGCGACCGCGATCGCGACCATCGAAGAAGAGCAAGCCGTCTCCACCGTCAGGCATGGCCCCTGAAGGTTCAGGACGTAGGACACGCGTGCGGCGAGGATCGAGGTGTCGTTGCCTGTAAAGCCGAGCCCAGTACTCTGCAGATCGCCCGAGAGCAGGTGGTAATCGCTCGGACCGCAACCGACGAACACGCCGCAACGACTACCGGACAATGCCCGCGGGTTGTATCCGGCGTGCTCGATGGCGTGCCACGCGGTCTGCAGGAACACCCGCTGCTGCGGATCCATGCTGATCGCTTCCTTCGGCGAAATGTCGAAGAACATCGGGTCGAAACGGTCGTAATCCGGCAAACAGCCCATCCATCGGGCGTTGGCCTTCCCGGGCGAGGGATCGCCCGGCTGGTAGTACGCGGCCATATCCCAGCGCTCGCGAGGCACTTCCTCCACGCACAGACGGCCTTCGGCCAGATTGACCCAGTACGCGTCGATGTCGCGGGCCTGCGGGAACTGCCCGGCCATACCAACGATGGCGATTGCGTTGGCATCTTGGTCGACTTCCCGGGCTGCCGGCGATGCTCGCCACGATCTCAGCTTGCCGCGAGCCTCCAGTAAGCGTCCCCAGGCGGTCGGCGTCGCCGCATCCTGCGCGGCGGACGCTGCTATCGTCGGCGGCGGGCGCGACACGGCCGATGCGATGAGTGCGGGCGCTGTCGAAGGCGCGGACGCCAACAGTCGTCCTTCGATGTGGCCGGTCATCGCGACCAGCGTCGGATGGCTGTAGACCTGCGTCGCCGGTAACTGGATGTCGAAGCGCGCGTTGATATTGCGCACCCAAGTCACGCCGGTGATCGAATCCAGTCCCAGATCGACGAACGGCACGCTCTCGCCGATTTCGTGCTCGGACAAATGCAGTTCCTGCGCGAGCAGCCCCCTGAGTTCGCCAACGATCTCGTCGCGGGACAGTACCAACGGTTGCGGTTGCGGCTGCACGGCGGACACGGGAACTGACGCTGGCGTGGCTACGGCCGCGGCCGCCGACAGTTCTGCTTCGAGATGACCGACCATCGCGATCAGCGTCGGATGACTATAAACGCGGGTCGCAGGAAGACTCGTACCGAAGCGGTCGTTGATCTGGCGCACCCAGGTCACACCGGTAATCGAATCCAGTCCCAGATCGACGAACGGCACGCCCTCACCGATTTCGTGCTCGGACAGGTGCAGCTCACGTGCGAGCAGGGTTCTGAGTTCGCCGATGATCTCGTCGCGGGACGGCGGCGCGGGGGTGGCGCCCGAGGAAGTGGCTTGGGTCATGTCGTGCTCGTTCATGGGATGCGACGTATCGACCGGTGCTGCGGCGACCGGCGTAACAGCGGCGTATGGGCCAAAGTGCGCATGGATGCGTTCGAGCGCGTCGGTCTTGCCGACGAAGCTCTGCGCATGCATATCGATTTCCTGCGCGAAGACCGCGTCGAGCCGGTTGAGGATCGGCCGGTTCAGGGCTGCCTTGAGCGCGACCAGTCGTTCGCGCGGATGGCGCGCCAGGCGGCGCGCCAGTGCGATCGCGCGTTCGGGCAGTTCGGTACGCGGATGCACAGCTAGCGCCGAATTGCGGGCGTGCAGATCGCCACCGGCGTACTCCAGCGCGGTGTAAAGCGCTTCGTGGCCCAGGTCAGAGCCGAGGATCTCCGGCACGATCAGAGTCGCGCCGCCACCGGGCGTGAAGCCATAACGCAGATAGGGATTGAGGTACTGGCTTTCCGTCGCGAACAGGGCGAAGTCGGCAAACAACCCCAACGACAGCCCACCGCCGACGGCGTGGCCCTGCATCGCGGCGACCACCGGCACGGGACAGCGCAGCGCCGTGATGAACACCGGCGAATCGGTGAACTGTGTCTTGCCCGCCTGGATGTCCTGCAGCGTCTCGCGAGTGCCGCCGGTGGAGAAAAAGCGGTCGTAACCGCTCAGCACGACGACCTTGCAAGCAGGGTTCGCGGCGATCTGAGCGAAGACCTCGCCAAGACCCTGGACCAATGCCGGGGTAAACAGATTCTTCGCGTCCAGATCGAGCATCCGCACCGACAGGATGCCGTCGGCATCCAGCACGGCCTCCACGACCGGCGAAGCGATGCGCAAGGGACCGGGCGTGATCGCATGCAGCGACGACGCAATGTCGGCGCAGGCATCAACCGAAGCTTCCACGACGACAGCCGTGGCGTCTCTCACCTCGTCGAGCGGGAACGCATGATCGCGCGCAGCCGCGATGACGCCGCTCGGCCACTCCGCCCAGGTTTGCGCCACTGCGATCGCGCGTCGCTCCACCTGGACGAGCGGAACCGCTTCGCTCAATGCATGGCGTACCTGTCGCGCAAGACCAGGGTGTTCATCGGTCGCGAAGACAAGCTCGCGGGCCACCGCGAGCGGCAGTCTGGACCCGAACACGGAAGCCGCCAGCGGGAACCAGCCAGGGTCGCTCTGCATCGAATCGATGGCGGCACCGATGGCCGGATCGAAGCCGTGATCCGCATGCACGACCGCATCGAACACGGTCGCAAGCAAGCATCCACGACCGTCCGCAGCGGCGGGCACCGCAACAACGATGGGCAAAGGGGAGCGTTGAACCCAGCGGCGAAGGCATTCCCCTGCCGCAAGGACATCACCGCCGCCCGGCAACAAGGACGGGTGCGCACTGACGAGCACCAGCGCCTTTGCGCAAGTCGTCGCGAGGGCCTCTGTCAGCGCTTCCAGCGCCTGCACGACCGTCAGCGCATCGCCGGCATCGTCACCATCGCCCACACGCACCAGCAGCACATCGGGTGCGGGAGACTCGAAGCTCAGCGGGCCATCCATGCCGCCGTCAGCGCCGCCGATCGAAACAGGGAGCGCCGCGATGGGGGCATCTTGCGCAGGAGCAAGCGCAGCGACGCCGACGGGTGTCCACGCATTCAATGCGCCGATCAGGGGCGCGCGACGCTGGTCGCGCAGCAGACGTTGAGCGGGCGTCGCCTGCGCTGCCAGATCGCGGGCGAGCCGTTCGGCCTGCGCGACGACCACGTCCGCAGCCGCGACCCGGCAGGTCCAGCCTCGCTCGCTGCGCACGCCAGCCGTGGCCGCAGGCGTGCGATACAGCAGATCCCACGCCATCGGAACGCCGAAACGCGCCGCGAACAGGTCGAATTCCGCCGTACTCGGCGCCAGGGCTTGATCAAGACGGGTGAAGCCGCACTCGGCATCGCGACCACAAACGACGAAGTCACACAGCGCTGCGAACAAAAAACCGGCACCGGTCGCATCGCCACGCACTGCCGCAACCACCGCCACGGGAACCTCGAGCAAGGCGCGATAGAGCCCCACCGCCATCGCGGCATCAAGATCGCTGCGCCCGCCGTGCAGGAAGGCGTACTCCCCGCCTTCAACGACCAATGCGCGCAGCTCGGGCGCCATCGTCAGCGTCGAAAGGGCATCCCCGATGGCCTGCGCCAATTCGTCGCACAGGCGATGTCCGCCCGCAGCGTCATCGACGTGCAGCACAAAGAGGCCATCGCCCCGATCGGAGACGCGCACGCACGCCTTGGCGTCCATGCTTCCGTCCTTGCGGCAATCTTCCATCTCGTCCATCCCTTCCAAATCCTGATTCCCCGGCTCGATCCTTGCGGATGAACTCCATTGCAACCCGCTTGATTTACGCCAAGCTCACTGATCTACGTTAAATGCTTTAAAAACATGCCACTTGCATCCGAATCCGAGCGCTTCCGACCCGAGGTTTTCGGTTACGCCGCGATAACGCGCTGCGGCTTACGGCCTCGACTTCTAAGCACCCACCACTCCGCGAGCAGGAGATTGAGCGCCCAGCCCGCACCCAGGATCAGCGCCCGCAGATAGGCGTCAGGCGGTGCCAGAAGCATCATCCAGGGGACAAACAACACGACCTGGGTGCCCGCTCCCATCCCGATTGCGTAACCACGCACCATCCACGCCTGATGGCGCAGGAAGTTGCGCTTTCTCGCCCAGTACACGCCCATCACCAGGCAAAGCGTCATCGCGACACCGAACCCAAAGCGGAACGCATCCAGCAGTGCGCTGTCCGCCTCCGTATGCGGGAACGTTGCCGTCATCCACAGCCCCGACAAAGCCGAGATCAGACCGCTCACGACCAGCACCCAGCCGGCACGACGATGCCAACGGGGATTCGCGCGTCGGAACTGCTTGATGAACTGACCGATCCCCAGCAGCCCGAATGTGCTCGAACTGACGATATGCAAGCCCGTCACCACCGGCGCGGCGATGAATCGCGCGTTCTCGGGCGTCAACGCCTGCATGCCCCAGACGCGCGAGATGCCTGCGACGATCGGCACGATGTTCAACAACAGCAGCGCCACGACAAGAATCACTTCGCTCCTTTCCCTTTGCAGTACCCCACGCATTCATTCATCCTCATCCATGTGAACACTCGCAACGCATCCGCACGTCCCGGTGCGGGCCGCCATCCAGTGGCGCGCCACCGGATGGCGGTTATCAGTCATCGCACGACAACCGGATGCCGCTGGGTTTGGCCGGAGTTTCCGCAGGCCGCATCACCTCATCGGTCATCTTCAGCAGCACTTTTCCATCCTCTGAGCGGCGCACGCCCGCTGCAGAGCCCTGCTCCCTGTTCATCGTGGCTGGCGTGATCAACACCACCAGCCCAGCGGCCAGCGGCGTGTCTCCCAACTCCTGCGCGTACGACGCCTGCGGTTTGCGCGCCATCGCCGCAGTCGCGGGTGTCGTCAGCACCACGAGCCCGGTCGCCAGCGGCTCGGCTTCGGTCGGATGCGATGGCTGCGGTTCGTGCGCCTTGGCCCTGGTGGCCGGTGTGGACAGCGTCGCGAGCCCGACGGAAGCCGACACCGCATTCGCGCCTGCGATCGGCTGCGAAAATGCAGATCCGACCGCAATCGCAGATGCCGCAGTCTTTGCGGGAACAGCCTGGGTATCG
>JBIITV010000092.1:0-18349 GCA_044340325.1 Lysobacteraceae bacterium | reverse complement strand
CGTCCGTTTCGAGCGCGCCGTGGATCAGACCCATCATCTGCACGCAGATCCGGCCATCGACATCGCACAGATCGATATCGAATCCGGGTATGCCGCCGGTGGAGGAACCACGGACCCAAGCGAACACACGTGCAGGGCACACCCGGAACGCCCTGAGCGAGACCAATCGCCATGGCAGCGAAGGCGGCATCGCGACCGGCAGCAACGTTGACGCCGCCTGCATCGCGCCATCCAACAGCGCCGGGGACAGGCCGAACGCCGAATGCAGCATTTCGGAATCTCCGGGCAAACGCAGCTCGGCGAGCGCCTCGCCGTTGCCCGGCCGCAGCCCGATCACGCAGCGATAGGCGTCGCCATACGCCAGACCCGCATCGGCCTTGTTGCGATAGAAGGCTTCGGCGTCCCAGTGACCCGCCAGCGTGCGGGTGGTGAGCGCACTCAGGTCCAGACGCGGTGGTTCGGCGATGTCCAGCGACCGCGCGACGCCCTGGCACAGCACGCTGTCTGGATGCTCCATCGTCGGACCGACGATCTCGAATCCGACCGCGCCCTGCGAACGCCGCAGCAGGCTTGCGCGCAGCGTCAGCCTGTCCTCGAAGACGGCAGGGACCGCCCAGGTGGTGTCCGCGAGTTCGACCACGCTTGCAGTCGAGGCCGTGTCCTTCACGCCTTCAACGGCCTGGATCAGCGCGGCATGCGCCATTTCCAGATAGACCGCAGCGGGCACGACGCGGCCGCGGAACGTGCCGGCATCAAGGCGGTGATCGGACGCGATGTTGTTGGTGCGGTCGATGACGGTCTCATAGGCCGTGGCCGATAGCGTGGACACGTTGCGGTGCAGTAGCGGATGAATCGCCGCCTGTTGAGACCGAGGGTGCCGGCCGGTATCGCGGCTGATCGGCTGCCAGTAGGAGTCCTTCGAGAACGGGTACAACGGCAAACGCAGCCGCGCCGGCCGGTCCGGATCAGCCCAGCCAAGGCTCCAGTCGATCGCAGCGCCTTCGACCCAACTGCGCGCCGACTGCGCCGGTGTTCGCGCCGATGCGTCATCCACGACGGGCACGGCCACGGCCGCCCCTGTTCCATCACGACGCAGATGTCCGCGGAATAGCTCGGGGCCAGCCGCGCCTTCCGAAGCGCGATGCAAAGCCGCGGTCAGCGCATCGATCCCTTCGACAACAATCGCCAACCGCTCCTCGCGCTCCTCGCGTCCAACCTGCAGGGTATAGGCCAGCGACGCCAGCGACACTGTGTCGCCGCGCGCGCGCGCGCGTTCGAGGTAGGCGAGAAGATCGACCACTTTCTGCGCCAGCTGGTCGGCTGTCCGCGCCGACAACGGGACGACGACGGTGCGGTCGTCGTGCGCGCCTGCATGCGCCGGTCGCGCTACGGACGGTACGTATTCCTGCACCAACAGATGCGCATTGGCGCCACCCGCACCGAACGACGAGATACCGGCGATGCGCGGCGCTTCCCGCACCTGTCCATCGACGATGCGCGTCGGTCGCGTCCAGGCCTGCAAGGTACGCTGCAAGCGGAAGGGGGTCTGTGCGAAGTCGATTTCAGGATTGACTTCTTCGACGTGCAGCGTGGGCACCAGTTGGCCGTGCTGCAATTGCAGCAGAACCTTGGTCAACGCAGCGATGCCTGCAGCCGATTCGCAGTGGCCGATGTTCGATTTCAGCGAACCGATCGCACAGAAACCGCGATCGCGGGTATCGACCTCGAACGCGCGGCGCAATCCGGCGATCTCGATCGGATCGCCCAGCGCCGTACCCGTGCCGTGGGCTTCGATGCAACTGACATCGCGCGCCGACACATTCGCCCGCCGCAATGCCTCCGACACCACTGCGGCCTGGGCCACAGGATTGGGCACCGTGTACCCATGCGTGCGGCCGCCTGCATTGATGGCACTGGCCTTGATCACGCCGTAGATCAGATCGCCGTCGCGCTCCGCCTGCCATAGCGGCTTGAGCACGACCGCACCCACGCCTTCGGCATCGACGAAGCCGTCCGCATCGGCACCGAATGCGCGGCAGCGGTCGCTGTGCGACAACATCCCGAGCGCGGTCAGTTCGCGGTAGTGGCCGGCGTCGATGATCAGGTTCACGCCCCCTGCGATCGCGCATTCGCTCGATCCGCTGTAGAGGCTCTCCAGCGCGAAGTGGATTGCCGAGAGCGAGGACGAGCAGGCCGTGTCTACCGCCACCGATGGCCCCTGGAAATCGAGTGCGAACGACACCCGGTTGGCGATCGAGTAATGCAACGGCTGCTGGGTGTAGCGTGCATTCATCACGCCCACGAACACGCCCATCTTTTCGGGCTGGGCCAGACCGTTCGGCCGGTAACCAGCGTCTTCGATCGCGTGATAGCAGGCTTGCAGGAACAAGCGCTCCTGAGGATCGATGGCCTTCGCTTCTTTCGGGGAAATGCGGAAGAACAACGGGTCGAACTGGTCGATACGGTCGAGGAAGCCGCCCCACCGGGTGTAGATGGCGTCTGGCGTCTCCGACCCGTGACCCTGACACTCGCGCCAATCCCAGCGATCCGCCGGAATTTCGCCGATGCAGTGCCGGCCTTGCGCCAGATGCGACCAGAACGTCTCCATGTCGTTCGCCATTGGATAGCGACCGCTCAGGCCAATGATCGCCACATCGAACGGTGCGCGCCCCTGTTGCGGAACGGTGGCAGAGTCAGTGACCGCCGGCATGGCCGACGATGCTTCTGCAGCGGATGGCGCAGCCATGGACGGTGCGGACAAGCGCAGCGGCTTCTGCGGCAGCTGCGCTGCGGTGCGAATGTCGCCGCGCGCGGCGACTGGGGCTGCGTGTTCTCGGCCGAAGTGTTGCTCGGCCTGAACGGGATAATGTCGCAGCAGCATGTCGGCAAGATCGGACACATCGCGCGCCTCGAAGAACACCGTACTGCGGATCTCCGGGAACGCCTTGCGCAACTGGCTGGTCAGCCCGATCACCAGGATCGAATCCAGACCGTAATCGGCCAGCGGACTGTTCAAGCCGATGCGGCTTTCGTCGAGCCGCAGCGTATCGGCCACCGCGCGCCGCAGATAGCTTGCGCAGCGTTCGTGCAGGGACGCTTCCGGCATCGTCGTCACCAGCTCGGCGGCGACGGGCATGTCGAGCGCAATCGCGTGGCGATGCATGACCGGCGCGGGCGCGACCAGAGCTGCGGGTGCAGGTGCTGCGATGCGCTGACGCCACAGGCCATCGCTGCTGCCGGCGACGACGAATTGACCGAATCCATGGGTCTCTGGAACGACCATGGCGACGTCTTCGAATCCTTCGTCCGTCAGCAGACGCCGCCAACTTTCTGGAGACATCCCGGGGCTGCCTGGTTCGCGTAGCGCTTCGTCTTCGTACAGCCACCAACCTTCAAGCAGACCGAAGGTCAGATGGCGCATCAGCGACCATCCGGTCATCTCGTTGATCAGCACCACGCCGCCCGGTCGCAGCAGGGCCTTGGCGTGCCGCAGGGTACGGCGCATGTCGGGCGTCGCATGCAGGACATTGGTGGCGACCACCACGTCGTAGCGCGCGGTCTCGATGCCCTGCTCCACTGGTGCGCGCGACACGTCGAAAATAGACGTTCGCAGGGCCGGACACTGGGCGCTGAATTGCCTTTCGGCGTGGATCAGGAAGGCTTTGGACAGATCGGTGTAGCGGTATTCCTCGACGCGCGCTCCAAATTCGACCAGACGCGGCAACAGACCTGTGGTAGTGCCGCCCGTGCCTGCACCGATCTCGAACAGACGGATCGGCGCCGTGGGCGGCAGGCGCCGCAGCCAGGCCACGAGCAGTTCGCCGACAGCCGCATTGCAGCAATCGGCCAGGGCATGGCCCTGGTACACGCCCTGCACGCGCGCCATCGAGGCTTCGGGGAAGATCACATCTGTCGCGGCGCGTTCGCCGGTAAGAATCGCCGGCAGCTCACGCAGGCAGGCCTCCAGCAGCAGCGCTTGCGCGCTGAGACGTGGATTCTCCAGCCAGGATGCGCGGCGCGCATCCCATTCGCGCCAGAGCACGTCCCATGCGCGAGGCGCGCGGTCGTGGGCTTTTGCAAGCTCCACACTGGTCTGCAACCAACGAGCATGCGCCGGAAGCACGCGCCCGGTGGTGGCCGACGCATCTGCGGCGTCGATACCAAGCCCCACAAGCGCCGCCGCCATCAGTTCGGCCGACAGCGCGTCCATGTCATCGCTTGGCAGATCTCGGCGCAGCACGTCTGCGGCAGGCACGACGAGACTCGCCCGTGCGGCCTCAACCGCCACAGGCAAGCCGGACGTCGCGGCGCGACGCTGCAGGCCGACGCGCTCGGCCACTTCCAGCATAGCGAGCGCCTTCGGCTCCAGCAGTTTGATCGTGCCGACCTGCGACAGTGTCGGATGACCAACCAGCGTGCGCAACGCGGCCATCGCCTCCGGCACCTCGATCGAAGCAATGCCGCGTTGGCGCATGCGCTCCTGGTGGAAGGCGTCAGCGACGATGCCTACACCGCCCCAGTAACCCCAGTTCATGATCTTGACCGCGTAGGGCCGATGCTGGGCGAGCGCCTGCGCGAAGCTGTCCGCAAATGTGCTGCCGGCGCTGTAGTTGGCCTGCCCGGCACTGGTCATGAACGAGATCATCGACGAGAAGAACAGGACAAAATCGAGGTCGAGATCGCCGAACACGCGATCCAGATTGACAGCAACCGCCATCTTGGCGGCGACCGCCAGCTCCAAATCGGCCTCATCCATCTGCGCGAGGCTCTGATCGCGCAGCTCGATCGCTGAGTGCACCACGCCATGAATAGCGGGATGCGCCGCACGGATGCGTTTCGCCGCACGCTGCAACGCCTGCAGATCGGTCGCATCTGCGGACACGTACACGGGCGCGTGACCGAGGCGGCTCAGCGCTTCGATCTTCGCGGCGATCACCGCATCGAGCGGACGACGGCCGATCCACACCAGTCGCGCGTCGTAACGCTCGATCATGTCGCGGCTCCAGGCTTCGCCGATGCCGCCGGCGCCGCCGACCACCACGTAGGTGCCGCCCTGACGATAACCGCCTTGCGCAATCGGCGCCGCATCCAACGTGGCCAGACCGCGCCGGAACCACTCGCCGTCGCGATGCGCAAAACAAGCCTGGGACGGATCGCTCGACATGCCCACGCAGTCGATCGCGCGCACGCCGTCGCGCGCATCGGCAGCGTGCGCATTGAGATTGATCGCATCGACATCGAGCAAACGGATGTCCCAGTCGGGGTATTCGCGGCTCAGGCTGCCAACGAAACCCGCGATACCGGCATGACACGGCCCCACCGGATCGCCCGCGCGCACGGCGTGGATTTGCCGGGTCAGGAAGGTCCAGCGCGGCGGCTGCGAAAGATCCAGCGCTGCCTTGACCAACCGGAATACCGAATGAAGCCCCGCCAGCGCACTCGCCGTATCGATTTCGCTCCCCGATGAGGGATCGGCGACATCGGGCGCCACCCAGAGCAGTTGATCGACCTGGTCGCGAAGGAATTTGGAAAGATCGCCTTCACCTGCCAGCAGCACGGCGGGCAATGCGACCGCATCCGGAACCGACTGCCGCACCCATTGCAATACCGCGTCGCCGCCACCGGCGACGACCAACGGCTTGGTTGCCGGACGCTGATCGCGCGCCGGGGCGATGCGATTCCAGACCGGAACGTAGCTGCGCAGCTCGGTGTGCGGGGACGCACCCACGCGGGGACGCATCGAAAAGCCACGGATCTGGGCGCACATGCGACCGTCGGCATCGAGCATTTCGACATCGAAACTGACCGGTGCATCGGCATGGTCGCGACCGCTGTCGACTCGGCGAACCCAGGCCACCAGATCGCCGCGACAGGGCGCGAATACGCGCAGGCGATCGAGCGCGAACGGTAGCAACGGCGTGCCTGATTCGTTGCGCACGGCCGCACCAAGGCTGCTGCAGGCCTGCAAGGCACTATCCATGAGACTCGGATGGAGCACATAGGCCGGATCGGCTGGCGATACCACATCGGGCAAGTACAGCTGCGCGAGCGCCTCGCCCTCGCCCAGCAGCACTTCGCGGATGCCTCGATGGGCAGGGCCGAACTCGACGCCGGTCCCATCGAACATGGCGTAGACGGCCTCGGCGTCGCGCTGTCCGCGCGTCATCCGTGCCTGCAATCGGCGCAGGTCAATCCTCTCAGGCGCAGTTTCGGCCACGAAGATGGCTTCGCCCTGACAATGCACACGCCGCGACGCATCGCTTGCGACGCTCTGGCCCACCGATGGCATCGGCGAACTGGCGACTTCGAACGCGATCCGTCCCGACTCGCCTGCCGGTCGCAACACGACTTCGACCGGGCGCGGTGCGTCCACGACGAGCGGCTGGACCCAGACCGCATCACGCAACTCAAGCACACGCTCGGCCCCCGCAGCGGGGAGCGCACGATCCATCGCGACCCGCACCATCTCCAGATAAGCAACACCGGGCAGAACCTTCTCACCGGCGACGACATGATCGCGCAGGCAGGGTTCGTTGCCGCTGAGCACGCTGGCGTAGGCCTGCCGGTACAGATCGGACACGTTGACATGCACCAGCGGGTGAAGGGCGGCGCTCGGCGGCGCCGACGACCGCGTCGCGACCCGCGTATCGACCCAGAGCCGTTCGCGCACGAAGGGATACGTGGGCAATGCGAGCCGGACGGGAGGATGCTCGTCGTAGAGCGCGTGCCAGTCGACATCCAAACCCCGGACCCAAAATTCCGCCAGCAAGTCCAGCTTGCGGCGGTCGACCCAGCGTTGCACGGTGAGCCTGAAGTCCTCGTCCCGAGTGAACATGCGCAACGCTTCGCGATGTTCCGCGAGATGCCCGGCATGGCACTGGACGGGGCCGACGGCGCCGTCGATGTGCGCGCGCAGCGCTTGCACCAATTCTTCAGCAGTACGGACCACGAAGCACAACCGGTGCTCCATCGCTTCGCGCCCGATCTGCAGGGTGTATGCCAAGGCGGCCAGATCGACTGCGGGGCCGGCGGTGTCCAGATACGACAGCAGATCGCGGGTGCGGTGGATCAACGGCTGCTCGCTGCGCGCCGACAGCGGCACCAGCACCGGCTCGCCCACCGCATTGATGCGTGCAAGCGGCGTCGGTGCGCGGTATTCCTGAACGATCACATGTGCATTGGTGCCGGACGCGCCGAAAGAGGAAATCCCGGCGATCTTCAGTGCATTGGACGACGCGCTGGACCAGCTTTGCAGGTGCGTATTGACCTCGAAAGGGCTGTGCTGCCAGTCGATGTTCGGATTCGGCGTCCCGCTGTGCAGACTCGGCACGAGTTCGTCATGCCGCATCTGCAGCAACACTTTGGTGAGACCGGCAATGCCCGCCGCTGCTTCCAGATGCCCGATATTGGTTTTGACCGAACCGATGCGACAGCGGAAACCGCTGCCCGGCGCCATTGCGAAGGCGCGTTCGAGCCCGGTGATCTCGATCGGATCGCCCAGTTCGGTGCCAGTGCCGTGGGTTTCGATGTAGCTGATCGCACGCGCGTCGATACCGGCCGCGTCGATCGCGTCGCGTATCAGCGCCGCCTGGGCGTTGGGATTTGGCACGGTGTAACCGTGGGTGCGGCCGCCATGATTGACATGGGTCGCCAGGATCACGCCATGGATCGGATCGCCGTCGCGCTCGGCTTCAGAAAGCCGCTTCAGCAGGACCACGCCGGCGCCCTCGCCGGGCACGTAACCATGACCGCCTGCGCCGAAACTGCGGCAGCGTCCGTCGGGGGCCAACATGTGCTGCGAAGAGAGCCAAATATAGCTATTGGGATGCAGATAGAGATTCACGCCACCAGCGAATGCGATATCGCACTCGCCGCGCAGGATGTGCTGACAGGCCTCGTGAATGGCGGTGAGCGAGGACGCGCACATCGTGTCCACCGGCATGCTCGGGCCGTTGATATCGAGCACATACGAGACCCGGTTGGCGGTCGAGCCGAATGAGGTGTAAGGCAAAAACGGTTCGCCATCCAGCGTCCGGTGCATCGCATAGAGGTTGAAACCGGTCTTTGTGATGCCGGCGAACACGCCTACGCGCCCACCGAAACGCGTCTTGAGATCTTGGCGGGTGTAGCCGGTGGACTCCATCGCCCGCCAGCATTCCTGCAGGAACAGCCGCTCCTGCGGATCGATATTCATCGCCTCTCGTGGCGAGATGTTGAAGAACAACGGATCGAAATCGGCGAATGTGTCGACGAAGCCGCCCCACTTGCTGTAGCTCTTGCCTTGTTCGATCGCGCGGTTGACGTCGGCTTCGTAGAAGCCATCGAGGCTCCAGCGCTCCGCCGGAATCTCCTCGACGCAATCGCGCCCTTCGCGGATGTTGCGCCAGAACGTCTGCAGATTAGGGGCCTTTGGATACACGCCGCTGAGGCCGATGATGGCGATCGGTTCGCGTGCGGCGGGCACCGTTCGGCTGGCGGCCGGGTTGACGACCTTGGCCGTCGCGGAGTGGAACGCCGCTCTGCGTTCGGACACTCTGCGTTCGTGCACCCCAACCTCAAGCTTGGCCGCAGTTTCGGCGGCAGCGCCGGCATGACCAACCCATGTCAGGCAGGCGTCGTGATGGCGCGCGAGCAATTCGTCGCACAGCGCGGACAGCGTCCGGAATTCGAAAAAAACCGTTCTGGAGAGGCCGGGCAGTACATCGCCCAGTACCAGATTGAGCCGGTTGATGATGATCGAATCGAGTCCGTAGTTCTCCATCGGATCATCGGTATCGATCTGTCCGGCATCGCGTTCGGTCGCTTCGGCAAAATGGCGCACCAACTGTCGCAATACGGCCTCGCGTAGCGCGGCGGTGGCCGTGCCAACGGCGCGAACGGCGGCGGCGCATGCGCGCGGCGGATGCAGCACCCTGTCCAGCCAGACCTGCAAGCGGTTGACGTCGCCTTCCAGCACGAGCCGCTGCTCAGGGCCTCCGTGCAGGCTGTCGAAAAATACTTCAAGGCCCGACGCCGTCCGCATCGGCATCATGCCGGTCTCGCGTCGCACGACTTCCAGTCGATCGGCTGGAATGCGCATACCGCCTTCCTGCCACAGCGGCCAGTCGATCGATACAGTCCTTCCTTGCCCGTACCCGGCCGCGACGCGAGCGTTGCGTGCGTGCGCGAACGCATCCAGGAACGCATTCGCGGCAGCGTAGTCGACCTGACCGTCGTTGCCGAACACGCCGAAGATCGACGCGAATAGCGCGAAGAAATCCAGCCCCAGCCCGCGCGTAGCGACATCGAGGTTGATTGCACCCAGCACTTTCGGCACAAGCACGCGGCGCATGCCTTCCGGGGTTTTACCGGAGATCCGGCCGTCGTCGAGGATGCCGGCCGCATGCACGATGCCGTGCAGATGCCCGTAGCGCCAGACGATGTCTTCGATCAGGCCGGACACTGCCGCCGGATCGGCGATATCGACGGCGCGATACGCGAGTTCCGCGCCTGTATGCGCATCGGCGAGCGACGCCAGCTCGCGGAACCGGGTTTCGAGCGCATCGACCAATGGGCGACGCCCGACAAGCACGATCTTCACGCCCCTGCCGCGCCGCAGCAGTTCCGCAGCGACGATCGCGCCGAGGCCGCCAAGACCGCCGGTGATGCAATACACACCGCCCTCGCGCAGCCCGCGGAAGGTGCCGGAACGTGCCTGCAGCGGATGCCAACCATGGCGGTAACGCACGCCCTGCCGGTAACGCATCTGTCCGGTCCGGGCCTCGCGGGTTTCATCGTGCAACTGGCGGGCCAGTTCTGATACCGAGGCGCCGTCAGAGACGATGACCTGGGCGACAAATTCGCGATATTCCTCGACCGCAGAACGCAGCAGGCCCCATAGGCCCGCCGCCGCATGCGCATCGGCACGGTCTTCGATCAGCACCTGCACAAGCGCCCAGCCACCATCGCAGGTCTCGTGAACCTGCTTCGCGCATTCGAGCGCAGTCAAAGCCATTTCGATGAAGGCATGGCTATCGTCTGCGGACGGCATGGGCAATCGGCGCCATTCGACGCTGCGCAATCCGCTCGCCGCAGTTTCGAGCGCCATGTCCGAGAATCCGCAGACCAGGACGACGTGCCGGGACGGCGGGCCCGGGCCGTCGGCTTGCGCCGCGATTCCAACCGGCTGCGTGTCCCACCTCGGCGATAGTTGCAGCAGCGTGAGCCGTTGCTCACGCACGGGCGGCGCGGCTTCGGCCTGGGACGCCGCCGACGTGGTCGCCGTGTCGGCGTACCAATGGCGCACGTCCGCGAATGGATAGGTAGGCACAGCGATACACCGCGGCGGCGGCACGATCCCGGCGTACAGGCTCTGCCACACGATGTCGTCGCCGGCGACCCAGGCTTTCGCCATCGTCGCGATGCCGGCATCGTCATCGGATACCTCATCGACATCCGCAGCGCCATGGCTCGACCACATGCCCGGCATCGGTAGCGAACCGTTCAACCAGTACCGAAGCCGCTCGCGCAATTCGGCGAGATCGTGCACCCGCAGCGCCAGACGATGCCGCATCGCAGTGCGTCCGGTCTGCCATGTGTAGATCGCATTCCTGAATTCGGCTTCGGTCAGATCGCGATCGAGCCAGACGATCACTTTGCTGGCGTAGGCGCACAGCCGTTCGGGGGTTGCGGCGGACAGCACAAACAGAAACGGCGATCGCTCCGCTGGTCGATCGGTGTGTATGTATTCGAGCAGCGCGCGCGGTTCCTGCCCGCGACCGGATTTCGATGGCAGTGCCGGAAGCATGCGGAGAATGCGCGCGCCGAGATCGCGATGTATGGTCAACGCGGCACCAAGCTGGGCCCACGGGTCGATCGCATCCAGCGTTCCGTCGTTTGCCGGCACCTCCCCCTCGCAGGATGCCAACAGCACGATGCGCTGCACATCCGGGAGGCTGCGCAGCTCGGTCAATGTCTGCGTCAGTAATGCATGCCGAACTTCAGCGGATGCCGTCGGCTCCATCGCCCAGGCCAGGAGATGCGCGACCGGGCCGTCAGCATCGTGCGACCACGACGACGCGCGCGCACCGTCGTTCTCGAACGCTTCCAGCGAAGACAGCCGTTGGCTGTAGACCGCACCGACAACGCGACCTTCGGCTTCGGCCAGCCATTGCCCGGCCGCATGCGCCTTCAAGCAGCGACGGATATCGGCTTGGCTAAGGCGATCGCCCCCTGCAACCGCCTTGTTCAATGCGAACAGGGCGGGCAGATCGTCCTGGCGGGCCTGGCGGACCACCGGGCTATGCGGGTTTGAGGCTGTCATGCGCACTTCCTTTTGTCTTCGAATGTCGCCTCGCACCGTACCGGTGCGAGGCGACCTTGCATCTCTGAAATGGAAACGAAAAACGCGGCTTGGCGGCCACCAGGAACTCAGACCGAGTTCCGGCGAACCGTCAGTTAGCGTCTGCAGCCGTCGCTGCCGGAGCGTCGGTGGCCGTGGCCGTGGCCGTCGCTGCTGGAGTGTCGGTGGCCGTGGCCGTCGCTGCTGGAGCGTCGCTGGCCGTGGCCGTCGCTGCTGGAGCGTCGGTGGCCGTGGCCACGCCCATGACCGGCGGATCAAAGATGAAGGCCGGCTTACCTTGTCGATACCGGTCGCGTTTCAATATCTCCCGCATCTTCGAGATCTCGTCGTGCGAGACCGTCGGCATCATCAGGTTCTGTAGAACGTACGGGATGCCCAAGTCCATTTCGGACAACAGGACCAGATCGGTCCCGCCCTCCGGCACCGGTGTAAACGTGAAATTGTTGCTGAGATGCTTGATGCGCGGAATCTCTGGATCGAGCGGAATCTTGTTCGCTGCGGCATGAACATTCTCGCGGACCACACCTGTCTTCGGATCCTGCTCGTAGTGATTCACGATCACGACATCCAGCATTCCGAATATCTTCATGTCCAGCTTGTACGTGTCGTAGACGAGGAACGCCGGATCGTCCGTGACCTTGTCGATGCGCTTGAGTTCGACGCCGCCGGCATCGTAGCCGGTGTCCAGATCGCTCAGGTAAAACACGATATCCGAGATATCGGAAGTGACCCGCATCTCGACTTTGTATTTTTTCAGCTTTTCGCCAGGCACTTTCATCGACCACACGCGAATGCCGTCCTTATCGCTGACGGGTTCCCACTCGCTGGAGCCGCTGTTGACCCAGGCTATGTGCGCCACTAGCAACAGCACGCCGATCACGCCAGTGACCTTCATCAGTTTCGCGAGCTTTCCGCTCGATTTTTTCGTCTCGTTCATTTTCTGCAATCGTCCGCAAAGGAAAACATGTGAATGTCAACTTCAGCCGCATCTCCAGCCGCGCGCGATCAGAACTCGCGCACGGACAGCAAGCGGGCTTTTTGGTATTTCTCGGTCAGCACCAGTTTGCGCTGGTCGACCGTGCCCTTGAACAGGAAGTCGGGCAGCGCGAGGTTCGCGAGCGGGTAGAACAAGCCCATATCGGCGTCGAGGATGATGTCCCACTCCACTTCGCCGTTCTTCAACGGCGTCAGCCGGAACAGATTATTCAACACGGTCACGCGAGACGCGCCCGCAGTCGGCGGCAACGCGCTTGGCGCGGCCTGCACATTGATGACCACTTCGCCGGTCTTCGGATCCTGTGCGTAATTGAGCATGCTCACCATTTCCTTGGTGGCGAACGGCGGCGGCATCGGCTGCTCGACGGAGTAGTAACTCAGGTAGGAGTTCGGAGTCTCGAACTTCCTGAAGATGTTGAACTTCTGTCCCCCGAAATCGGCAGCCGTCGTCGGATCGCCGCGATACATGAATACCGAACTGGTCAGGCTGGTCTTCACTCGGGTGACGGAGCGCAACTTCAACAGAGTCGCGCCGGGATCTTTGCGGGAATAGATCTTGATCCCGTCCTCATCGCGAATCAGCTTCCATTCGCCGGACCCGGAACGAACCCAAAACAGATGGGCAAGCACGCCCACGACCGCCAGACCGAGGGCCGCACGCGACCCGAATTTTCCGATTTTCTTCAAACGCTCACGAAATGCCATGGTGCATCTTCCTTAAACGAAAATTGATTACGAAGTTCAACGCGAATTCTCAATACGATGCTCGACGCTCAGCTCATGGCGTCAGCGCCTCTTCGCGCTCCAGCGTCCGCGCCGTCTCTGCGGCAACCGGTCGCGCAGTCGAAGCTGGCCGCAGCTCTTGGGTCAGATGTCCGGCAAGTCGCCTCGCCAAACACAACAGCGTGATGAGAGGGGTAATGCGTACGTCGGGCATGACCGACTGATCGCATACGTACAGGTCGGCGATGCGCGTCTGCAGGTTGGTGTCGAGGTGCTCGCCGACCCACAGCACACCGCCGGGCGGGCCGGCACCGTTGCGCGCGCGGAACACGTTGCGCGCGCCGGCAGCATCAAGGATCGTCCGTGCAGTGGCTTCCGCCTGCGCCAGTTTTTCCTTTTCACGCAGCGTCAGCGATTTCTCGTAACGCCCGTCGCTCAGCACCCGACCACCCAGCTCATCGTTCAGCGCGACAGCCACCGACACCGTCGAAGAATGCGAGAACAGTCGTCCCAGACGGCCGTTGGACAGCATGAACAACTGGTACAGGGATGCGGACATCGTGCCGTCGCCCATCGAGACGCCCTCGCCCAGATCGCATTCGAGCTGACCGAGGTAAGCATCGCGTCCGGCAAGCCCTTTCACCGTGCCAAACATGATGAAACCGGGCTTGCAGAAGAATCCGCGGCTGCCGACATCGCTAATGCCAGCGCCGATCAGCAAACCGGGCGTGGCCGGCGATCCGGCGCTCACCACCACCTTGCGCGCATACGCGCGGCGCTTGCGGCCACCGAAGAGAGATTTGCCGACGACGTATTCAACGCCCGTCGCGCGCCCGTCCTCGACCAGGATACGTTTCACCTGCGCATTGCTCAGCAAGGTCGCACCCGCCGCCACCGCATCTTCGACATAGCCGCGTGCGTTCCACTTTGCATCGTCCGCAAAGCGCCCACCTTCGCAGCGCGACGGATCGAGCAGCATATGGTTCGGCTTCATCCTGAAGCCCAAGCGCTCCGCGCTGTCGCGCACGAGTCGGGCCTGCGGCGGAAGGAACGTGTCGTCGATCTCCACAATCGGTACTTCGCGAAGGACCTGCTGCAGTTCGGCAGACAGATCGATCCCCAGCAATGCCTGCGTCTCTGCAGTAGGCAATTTGCAGACGCCGAAATAGAGGTTCGTCGCGCCGCCGACGCCCTTAGCGGTCGTCGCCTGCAATTCGGGGCCGACTTTGAACGCCTGCGCCACGGATATGATGCCGGCGATACCCGCCGCTGGCTTCCGCGACTTGCCGCCCTCCAGCAACAGAACGGCGAATCCCTGTCGCGACAGATCGCGTGCAAGCGATGCGCCGCACGCGCCCGCCCCCACCACGATGACATCGAATTGTTCCTTGTTCACTGAATGCTCCATCAGGATTGAATTACAGATCGCGCGCTTCGATCCACGCCACCGTGTCCCGCAGGGTTTCCTGCAGCGGTCGCGGCTGCCAGCCGAGTTCCTGACGAATCCGGCGATCGTCGTAGCGATACGATTGGCCGACGAGTTCGACTGGCGTGCCGGCCTTCTGCGCGAGAGCGCGCGATTCGGCAACGCTCAATAGGCGCTCAGGCATTTGGATGCCGGGAGCGACTTCCGCCATCGCGACCATCAGATCCGGCACGTGCGCGCCCGTGGCAAGGTAGCGGCCCTGCGCCTGCGTCTGCTCGTAGGCGAGGATGTGCGCATCAGCAAGATCTCGCACATCTACCACCGAAAGCGCGGCCTGTATTCGGAAAGGCAGCTGGTTATGGACGATCGACGCGACCGGGCCGGTGCTTGGCGTGTGTTTGTAGAAGTTCGGCCCGAGCACAACGCCTGGGCATACAACCACCAAGTCCAGCCCTGCCTCGTCGGCCCAGCGCCGCGCCGCCTGCTCGCTTTCGAGCTTTGATCGGCAATAAGGGTCTTCTGGGTCGCTCCAGTCCGACTCATCGAGCGGGCGGTCCTCGCTGCCGCCGAAACCGACGGCGGCGATGCTGCTGGTCAACACCACGCGCGTCACGCCTGCGGCCTTCGCCGCGCGCAGCACGGCCAGACAGCCATCGGTATTGTTCGCGACGATACCCTCGCCCAGCGAGGCTTCGTCGTAGTGATACAGCGCCGCAACCTGGAACACGCCCTGCACGCCTTCCATCGCCAGACGCATAGCATCCTCATCGCGGATGTCGGCACGTCGGACATCGATCGGATGGTCGTCGAAAATCCCGAGCGCCTGCGCCTCCTCGATGTTGCGCACCGTCACCCGGACCGCATATCCGCGTTCGCAAAGCTGCTTGGCCAATGTATTGCCGACATGACCATTACCGCCGGTCACCAGCACCGTTCCCTTTGAAACAGACAACTCCGACACATCTCCGTCAGACTTCATCGACACGCTCCAGAACGACTTCTTTGTTGACATTCAATGTCGGCGCGGTCGCGGCCATCGGCTTCTGGGCCACCATCGACATCGCTTCGTGCGCCGCGTCGTAGCTATGCAGCAGGGACAGGTATTCGCAGTTCTCGCCGCACCAGCGATCGAAATAAACCGTCAGCAGACGGTCCCAGGCCGGCAGCACCAGCTGCAGGATTTCGAGAGCGCGCGAGAAATGCGTCTGTTCGAACGGGAACAGGACCGCGAAATAGCCGTCCATGATCTTGCGCTGACGACTCGAACCTTCCGCATCGCGCAGCACGCATTCGAGCACGAACCCGTCCACCGGACTGCGCTCGTAGACGTGACGGACAAAGTCGAAGCAGGCCGCCAGGAAATTCTGCCGGGTCACCAGCGCAAAATATTTACCGAAGCGTTGCTCGGCCATCCGGTACACGCGCGCGATCGGACAGGGCTGCAGGTGGGTGCCATGCAGGATAGCGTTCCACAGCGACGGCTCGCGCGCGACGCCAGCGATCAGTCGCGCGGCGACGTCGACCGGCAACGCATCGAGCACATCGTTCGATATCTTCTCGCGGCAACCCACCGCCATGCGCATCTGCAACAGGCGATGCAGCATGTCGTCGGTCTGCGCGTACCCGGTGACGCTCGATCCAGACAGTTCGCCAAAACGGTAGATCACATAGGGAACGCCAGCCTCGGCAGCCCGCTTCAGGAATGTCTCCTGCACCCACTTTGATTGTCCGTAACCGCCGTAGACCGTCTCGCCTGCGGCGATGAAGGATTCGTTCTCATAAACGACGAATGTGTCGTCGATCTTCTGGATGCAGGCGGCCGTGCTCGACATGAACTGCACCAATTTCGGCCGATGGCTGGCAGCGAGCCGGACAATCTCCTTCATGCCCATGGTGGCGCCTCGGAAGCTCGCGTAGCCCTCGATGTGGTTGACGTGGGCCGCAGCGTGGACGATCTGATCGACCTCATTACAGCAGGCATCCCACTGCGCTTGGCTCATGCCCAAGTTCGGCGCGTCGACATCGCCGCATATGATCCCAATGCGCTGCTCGTCGAGCGTCAGCGCATAGCGCTCGGCCTGTTTGCCCAGGCGTTCCCGGGCGACATCGGTATCGGCGGCACGGATCAGACAGCGGACCTGCAGCGATGCGTCGCCCGCAAGCAGCGCATGCAATACATGGATGCCCAGGAACCCCGTGGCGCCGGTGAGCAGAATGCACAGCGAGTCGGGGAGAGGACCAGCAAGCTGCAATGGCGTATCCGGCAGATCCAGCGGCATGGCGGCATCGAGCAAATGCGCCTCGCCGACGGCCACGCTTTCCTCTATCCGAACGGGGTGCCGCGAGGGCGTCGAATATGCGGTGTCGAAAGCGTCCTCCCGTTCGAAACGCATGACCTCGAAGTGTGCCGAATACTGCTCGCTGAGCAGGCGAGCGAAATCGCCGACCGTGCGGCATTCGAAGAAAGCCGTCGGCGAGAATTTCGTGCCGAAGCGCGCCTTCAAGCCGGTGGTCAAATCAGCCATGTCCAGCGAGGTCAGCCCGATCTCGAGGATGCCGTCGTCACTGCGCAGCACATCGATGGACACGTTCAGGCAATCGGCCAAGGTCTGCCTGACGAACAGCAAGGCCCTATCGAGAACCGCCAGATCGCTCTGGTGCATTGCGGCGTCTTTGCTGTCATCAATCCAAAAGCGGTAGCGCACACGCGGAACCGTCGCTGATTCCGCTATTGTTTCGAGTTCTGGCGCCCGTTCTTGTACCGGCGGCGCGATGAGGAACGGCGCCGCGCTACCTGCCGACATCGTGCCGATCCAGTACGGTGTGCGCACGAAAGGATACGTCGGTAGCGAAATCCTGCGGCCGAGTTGCGGTGCGATCTGGCGGGCGCCGGCAATCACGCCATCGCTCCACAACCGCGCCAGACGGCGAGGGTCGCCGCGCTTCAGCGTGAGCTGCACGAAATCCTCGCGCTCCTGCACATCCAGCATCGATGTGATGTTGCGCGCATTGTCGGCCTGGCCAACCACCACCAGCTCATCGGGCGTGCCGGCGATGAACGCGGCCAACCGCTCGCAAAGCTCGTGAGCGTCGCGCGCCAATAGCGCCACGCGATGGTCGAAGGATCGGCGACCCTGCGACAAGGTGAATGCGATGTCGTCAGGATCGAACGCCGCACCCTCCTCGCGCGCGCAGGCGAGCAGACGCTCGGCCATCAGGCGCAACTGCGCTGGCGTGCGCGCCGACAGGGGAATAACGCGGAGCGCGCCATCCACGACGCGCTCATCGCGGCTTCCACCCTGCTCATCTGGAAGGAATTCTTCCAGGATCAGATGCGCGTTGGCGCCGCCGATACCGATCGCGCTGATGCAGGCGCGGCGCGGATACGTGCGGCCATCGACCGTCCGCGCCTCCCACTGCGAAAGCTCGCGCTGGAGACGGAATGGCGTGCTCTCGAAATCGATGTTGGGGTTCAAGACCTCAGCATGCAGCGACGGCGCCAGGGTGCCGTGGCGCATCTGCAGCAATAGCTTCTGTACACCCACGATGCCAGAAGCCGCCTCCAGGTGACCGATGTTGGGCTTGATCGATCCGATGGGACAACTGCCGGCGGGAACACCGTGGGCCGCGAAAGCACGGGTCAACCCGGCGATCTCAATGGTGTCTCCCAGATCCGTACCGGTGCCGTGGCCTTCCACGTAACCGATCGTGCGCGCATCAATGTCGCCGCGCTTCAGCGCCTTCTCGATCAAATGCGTCTGAGTGCGCGGATTCGGCACGGTGTAGGCGCTGGTGCGGCCGCTGTGGGTGATCGCGACGCTCTTGATCACGCCATAGACATGGTCGCGGTCGGTGATCGCCTG
>JBIITV010000196.1:0-7369 GCA_044340325.1 Lysobacteraceae bacterium | reverse complement strand
TGCATATCGAAGACCATAGCGACATCAACAAGGCAACCAGTGGCAGCCAGTTCACGATGCGCTCTGCTGTCTTCAGCGTGCGGCGAACGATGTATGCTGCGATCGATATGGATGACGCAAGAAGAAAAGGGCTGAGATAAGACCATTGCGGACTATATTGCTCAGCCTTCGGTACTCTGAGATACAGTAGCGCGGCTGCGTCGCCCAGTAACGCAAACGGCCAATAGCGGTAGGGTAGAAACAGCAGGCAGGCTGTGCGCAAGCCCGCAGGCAGAAACCACTGATCGAACGATATACATCGCAGTGCGAGGTACGCAATGCAGTAGGCAACACTTAGTGATAAACCTTTCGCGATGAGTTGACTTCTGCGATGTACCGCGATCTGCTCTTGGATTCGATGAAACATCGGGTTCGTGCGGTGTTGTCGCACGGCTAGAGCCAACCCACCACGGCGCCGAAGATGTGCAACTGCGACAGTTCGCTCTCGCCCACGGCGATGCGCTCCACTTCCGGGTTGGTGCCCACCAGGCCCCAGGCGTCCCGGCGGATCGTGATGCGGCGGATATCCGGGCGCCCCCACAGCGAATAGGCGTACAGGCCGCCATCCAGCACCTCGTCGTGCCGGTTGGCGGTGATATCCACCAGCACCAGCGCGTGCCGTTCGATCTCCGGCGCCATCGCCCACGAGAGCTGCAGCGCCCAACGCACATGCTCTACCGGCGTCGGCCCCAGTTTGCGCTTGACGACCGATTCGGGCAGCCAGATCCGGTCTGGTTCTTCGGCACGGCCGAACCCTTCCAACTGCGAAATCACCGAGTGACGCGCGGGCGGGCTGGACCGCGAAGCGGGCCCCACCGCGCCGGGCAAGACGGCGCCGGCGTGCAGCAGGCGGTCGTAGTGTTCGCTGATGGACTCGGGCGGAACGCCCAGCAGCGCTGCGACCTTGGCGGCGTGCTCCGCAGGAATCGGGCGTCGGCCCGTGCGCCACTGCGCGATGTTGTTGTAGCCGATCGTTCCCAGATGCGCGGCCACAACCGTATTGCGGATGCCGGTGCGCTCCATCGCATCGGCGAAGGCTTGAGAGAACTTGTTCATGGGGTTCGATGCTAGCGGAAGTTCAGGGCGGATTCGAGACGGCGCTAATGCGGTGTTGACAATATAAGTTATCAACGATAACTATATCGGCACGCGCCGCCCACTTCCTTCCGGCGGCCATCGACACTGGAGTGCGGCATGCGGGGTCCCGGACGGAAAACACCATGCTCACCCTGACCCGCCGGACCGGCGAGACCATCTATATCGGCGACAACACCTGCATTACGGTCTACGACCGGCTGCGCTATCACGTGATCCTGGGCGTGCTGGCGCCGGCAAACGCATCACTATTTGTTGGGCAAACGTCTTTGCGCCCCGCCATCCTGCCCGGTGGCGAGCGGTTCTATCTGTTGACGCTGCTGAGCCAGGACGTGTTCTGGATCGACGACATCCGGGTACATGTGCGTTTCAGTACGACCTATCTGTCTGCCGCACCGTCTTATACCCGCCAGATCAGAATCTCGGTGCATGCGCCGCGAACGGTGCAGATTCATCGCGAAGAAATCTATCTGCGCACGCTGCGCGAGGCGGGCAAGCGCCTGCCGGTGATGCCGCTATGCGCGTGGCTGCGCCAAGCGCATCTTTCGGTGTCCAGCCATGCTGCGGCGTGACGCGGCGTGCGGCCAATGCGATGGCGGTGGTCGTGGGTGGATACGGCGCTCATCGCAGCCAGAGCGCTGCTGTCCATCGGCTTGTGGCTGTTCTGTTGAGTGCAGTTCTGTTGAGCACAACGCAACAACGTTTCATCAACGGTCAAGACAGGAAAATTCATGAACAAGGTTCGAGCCGTAGCGCCTGTGCGCACTGGCGCCGTGATGGCAATGGCGATCAATGGGCTGTCGCGCATCCGTCGTTTCATTGTGGTGGTGATTTTACTGGTCGGTGCAGGTGCTCTGGCTGCTGTCGTCGCCCCCACCGTGCCGGCAACCTTCTGCACCAGCAGCGGCTGCTATACGACGCTGGACAAAGCCGAGGCCGCGATGCGTGACGCGCCCGCCTATGCGGGCGTCGGTCATCTGCTGGAACACATGCGGACCACCAAAATGAATGCGACCACGGTGCGCATGCAGTACTGGCTGCGCGACCGGCCAGCAGAGACCATCCGCGCGCCGAGCTACTACTCCAGCTACGGCCCGACCAGCGCAGCTGTGCGCCGGGCGACGATCAGGACGCACTGCCGGGGTGGTGCGCGGACCAGCAGGCGCTGGTCGATCTCACGCTCGCGCGCATCCAGGACGCATGGACACGTGTGGGTTGCACCATCACCGGCAATGCGGTGATCGACGATTACGAGCCGCCCCGGCTGGAAAGTTCTCCCACGACCTACGGCAACGTCAATTACGGCTACCTCAATTTCCAGACCGTGGGCACCTGCACGCTGGGTAATGCCCGCATCCTCAAATGGGATATCCGCAAGCGGCAGCCGCTTTACTGCCGTCAGGGCTTCGGTGCGATCCCGATGCCGGTATCGCCCGCGACGCTGACCACCGACAATCTGTGCCAGGCCAGCAATGACGACGTGACCTATGTCGCGATGCCGGTGCTGCAGTGCGCCAGCTGCGCGGGCAGCCGCAACCCGGTGTATCCGGCCACGGGCGAGAAGCAGCGCGCGGAAGCGGATTTCGACTTCGCCGGGCAGACCTTCACGCGCTATTACCGCTCCATCCGCCAGTTCCGCAACAACCCCAGTTTCGCGGTGGGTTGGAGCCATACCTGGAGCGACCGCATCATCGGTGGAGGCGCGGTCGCCACGCCGTATGCGCATATCGACGAGAGCGGCAGCTACGACAGTTACACCTCGCTCGGCGGCATCCGCTATCGCAGCCAGAACGCTCCGGACCGCGTGCTGGAGCGCACCAACGCCAACGGCGTGCTGTACACGCTGCGCCTGCCCGACGGTGAGGTGCGGCTGTTCGGCACCGACGGCGATCTGATCGCCGTGCGCAACCCGCACGATCCGCTCAACGATGTGACCATCGCGTACACCGCCGACAAGGCCATGTCGACCGTGACCGACGCCCAAGGCCGGGTGCTGCGGTTTGAGTACCGCGACAATCTTCTGCAGCGTATCGTGCTGCCCGACGGTACCGCTGTTGGCTACGGCTACGATGCGAATCTCAATCTGACCGCTGTGACCTATCCGGGCGGCGCGACCAAGCGCTACCACTACAACGAATCCGGCTTGGCCGGTGCCGCCGACCAACGCCATCACCTGACCGGCATCACCTCCGAGGATGGCCGGCGCTTCGCCTCGTTCGGCTATGACGCACGCGGCCGTGTCACTTCCAGCCGCGTGCTGGGCACGCCGAACGAACTGACCACGGTGACGTATCCCACCGAGGACAGCGCGGTGGTGCAGACCGCCGAGGGCGGCAGCGACACCTACGCCATCCAGCCGGGCGTGTTCCGTCGCATCCTGGCCAAAAGCGATGGCGCGCAGAGCGACACGTTCGACTACGACGCGGAAGGGCGCTTGCAGCGTTCAACCGACAAGCGCGGCACCATCACCGAATACAGCTATCTCAACGGATATCAGGCCTCGGAAACGATGGCCATGGGCACCGATGTGCAGCGGCGGGAGGAAGTGGATCGCGATCCGGCCACAGGGCGGATCATCGAACAGCGCACGCTGGACAAGGCCGGTGTGCTGCGGGCGAAAACCGCGTGGAGCTACAACGCGCGCAACCAGATCACGGCGACGACGGTTACCGATCCCGCGACCAACGAGGTGCGCACGACGACCGCGGAGTACTGCGAAGCGGCGGATGTCGCCGCCGCCGACAGCGCCTGCCCGGTGCTCGGGCTGGTCAAGCGCATCGACGGGGCCCGCGACAATGCGACCGATGTCGTCGACGTGACCACATACGAATATCGGCCGGCGGATGATCCGGCATGCGCCGCTGCGCCGGGCGCGTGCGCCTGGCGCAAGGGCGACCTGTGGAAGACCATCGACGCCAAGGGACAGACCACAGAGATCCTCGCCTACGACGGCGCCGGTCGGGTGAGGTCGATCCGGGATGCGAATGGCATCGTCGCCGACTTCGAGTACCACCCGCGCGGCTGGATGACCGCGCGCAAACTGCGCGGCACCAACGATGCCAGCGAAGCGGACGACCGCATCGAGCGCATCGACTACACCGCAGGCGGACTGGTGCTGCGCGTGATCCAGCCCGATGGCGTGTTCGTGACCTTCGGCCACGATGCCGGCCAGCGCCTGACTTCCATCACCGACCGCGACGGCAATACCCTCGTCTACACGCTGAACGCGGCAGGCGGGCGGGAGAAGGAAGAGATCCGCGACAGCAGCGGCATGCTGCAGCAGACACTGTCGCGCACGTTCGACACGCTGGGGCGGCTGCACGCGCTGACCGATGCCGACAACCACAGCACAGGATTCGCTTACGACGCGGCGGGTCTGCTCAAGTCCACGACCGATGCGCTGGGCCGGCAGACCACGCACGATTACGATCCGCTGGGCCGCCTGCAGCGGACCCTGCAGAACGCGACCAGCGCGGCGGAGACCGCAGAGACGGCATACCGGTACGATGCGCTGGACCGCCTGACCCGGGTCACCGATCCAAAGGGACTGCACACCCACTATCGCCACAACGGCTTCGGCGAACTGCTTGAAGTTGACAGCCCGGACACGGGCATCACGACATCGGCCTATGACGCTTCCGGCAATGCGACCGAGGAGATCGACGCCAACGGCAAGCACACCCGATACCGCTACGACGCACTCGATCGTTTGAAGGTGGTGGACTATGCCGCAGCGGTGCCGGACGAGGTCTTCGCCTACGATGTGGCGATGTCGGACTGCCCCACCGGCGAGCACTACCTCGCCGGCCGTCTGAGCCGGATGACCGATGCCAGCGGCAGCACGCTGTGGTGCTACAACCGCTTCGGCGACCTGACCCGCAAAGTACAGCGCACCGCCAACAGGACGATAACGCTGCGATGGGTGTATCAGGCCGATGGTCGCGTGCAGAAGACGGTCTATCCGGGCAACACCGAGGTGGATTACCGCTACGACACGCAAGGGCGGGTCAGCGAGATCGGCGTGACCGGCGGCAGCGGCCGGCAGGTGCTGCTGAAGAACGCGACCTATCAGCCGTTCGGCGACAGCGATCAGGTCGTGCGCTTCACCGACGACACGCCAGTAGCCAGACCCGATGGCCTTCACGCGGATGGCCCAGCGGTACTTTGCCGGGTCTAGCGTCTGCAGAACGGGCGGCGCATCTTCCAGGATCTGGCCGCGCTTGTCCGCGCGCAGCTGTCGTCCGGTCAAGCCCACCAGTTCAAGATATTCGCCTGCATGGATCGGTAGACAGCGCAGCATCGAGCCGGATGTCGGCAATAGTGTTGATGACCGGCCGTTCGGAGCCGGCCTGGAGCCAGGACGCCGATGTGCCGCCGGCGGACATCGCCAACAACGAAGGCAGCATGTTCAAGGTCGGCGAAACCTGGATCTCGCCGGACTACGCATTCCGGGTGACAGTGCAGTCGCAGATCAGCGAAGGTTTCGTCGTCACGATGCGTCCGACCTGCGCAAGAGCCACCCGACGCCGTCGCAGGCGGCCGTGACCAAGCCCGCTGCGGTCGCAGGGATCGTGGCGGATCGCAGTCCGCCCCGCACGCCCCCCGCGAGACACCGACAGGCCTGGCGAGCGGCGCTGAGCTGCGGGCATTCGCGGCCATGCTGCGGCGATGATCCGCCCCGGACAACCACCGGGGCGAAGTTTTTTGGGGTTCCTGATAAATTGCGCGTCTCCCCCGGCTTCCGCGAGACCGCTGTCGTGCTGCTGATGATCGACAATTACGACAGCTTCACCTACAACCTGGTCCAGTACCTGCAGGCCCTGGGCGCGGACGTGAAGGTGGTGCGCAACGACGAGCTGAGTGTCGCCGAGATCGAAGCGCTGCAGCCGTCCGCCATCGTGATCTCCCCCGGGCCGTGCACGCCGAACGAAGCCGGAGTCTCGGTGGATGTCATCCGTGCGCTGGGCGAGCATATTCCGATCCTCGGCGTCTGCCTCGGCCATCAGAGCATCGGCCAGGCCTACGGTGGCGATGTCGTCCGCGCTGGACGGATCATGCACGGCAAGACCTCGCGGATCCGCCATGAAGGGAAGGGCGTGTTCGCCGGTTTGCCCGACCGCTACGAAGCCACGCGCTACCACTCGCTGGTCGTCGATCGCGGCACGCTACCCGATGCCCTTGAAGTCACTGCCTGGACCGAAAACGAGGATGGCACGGTCGAAGAGATCATGGGCCTGCGCCACCGCGATCACCCGGTGGAAGGCGTGCAGTTCCACCCCGAGTCCATCCTCACCGAGCACGGCCACGCGCTGCTGAAGAATTTCCTCGCTCGCGCGGCCTGAGCGGCGAGTGCAGCCGTCCGCCCAGCGCCTTGAATCGAACTGCGAATCGCGAACCACGCCCATGCCGATCACCCCTCAAGAAGCGCTGCAGCGGACCATCGAGCACCGCGAGATCTTCCACGACGAAATGGTCGAGCTGATGCGTCAGATCATGCGTGGCGAAGTCTCGCCGGCGATGACTGCGGCGATCCTCACCGGTCTGCGTGTGAAGAAAGAGACCGTCGGCGAGATCGCCGCCGCCGCCACGGTACTGCGCGAGTTCTCGCATAAAGTCGATGTCCCCGATCGCGGTCGGCTGGTCGATATCGTCGGTACCGGCGGCGACGGCGCGCATACATTCAACATCTCCACAGCCAGCATGTTCGTGGTCGCCGCAGCGGGCGCGAAAGTCGCGAAACACGGCAATCGCAGCGTGTCGTCGAAATCCGGCAGCGCCGACGTACTCGAAGCGCTTGGCGCGAAGATCGAGCTGCAGCCCGAGCAGGTCGCAGCCTGCATCGCGGCCACCGGCATCGGTTTCATGTTCGCGCCGGTGCATCATCCGGCGATGAAGATGGTGGCGCCGGTGCGTCGCGAGATGGGCGTGCGCACCATGTTCAACATTCTGGGCCCGCTGACCAATCCCGCCAGTGCGCCGAACATTCTGATGGGCGTGTTCCATCCGGATCTGGTCGGCATCCAGGCGCGCGTGCTGCAGGAACTCGGCGCCCAACGTGCGCTGGTGGTCTGGGGCCGCGATGGGATGGACGAACTCTCGCTCGGCGCCGCGTCGCTGGTCGCGGAACTGCGCGACGGCGTGGTTCGCGAATACGAAGTGCATCCCGAGGACTTCGGCATCGGCATGTCTGCCAGCCGCAATCTGCGCGTCGAAGACGCGCAGGAGTCGAAAACGA
>JBIITV010000060.1:0-26083 GCA_044340325.1 Lysobacteraceae bacterium | reverse complement strand
GGTCTACATGGAGAAATTCCTGGAGAACCCGCGCCACGTCGAGATCCAGGTACTTGCGGATGGTCAGGGCGGTGCGATCCATCTGGGCGAGCGCGATTGCTCGATGCAGCGTCGCCACCAGAAAGTGGTGGAAGAAGCGCCGGCACCGGGCATCACTCCGGAACAGCGGACCGAGATCGGCAAGGTCTGCACCGAAGCCTGCGTGCGCATCGGCTATCGCGGCGCCGGCACGTTCGAATTCCTGTACGAAGACGGCCGCTTCTACTTCATCGAGATGAATACCCGGATCCAGGTGGAACATCCCGTGACCGAGCTGATCACCGGCATCGATCTGGTGAAAGAACAGCTGATGGTCGCATCGGGCCAGAAGCTGTCGATCAGGCAGAGCGATATCGTCCTCAGCGGTCATGCCATCGAATGCCGCATCAACGCCGAAGATGCGGACACGTTCATGCCGTCGCCGGGCTTGATCAAGCATTTCCACGCACCCGGCGGCCCGGGCGTGCGCGTGGATTCGCACATCTATGAAGGCTATCGGGTGCCGGCGAACTACGATTCGATGATCGGCAAACTCATCGTGCATGGCCCCGACCGCGAGACCGCGATCGCGCGCATGAAAGTCGCGCTGAGCGAGATGGTGGTGGACGGCATCAAGACCAACATCGCGCTGCAGCAGCGGATCATGGCCGACAGCGGCTTCCAGCGCGGCGGGCAGAACATCCACTATCTGGAAAAGCGGCTGGCCGAGCGCAAGGAAAAGACGCTGTCGATCCTGTAAACCCATCCGGTAGAGCGGCCTTCAGGCCGCTTTCTACTCGGCCGACACCAATCCGTCACTGGGCATCGAAGCGGTGAGGGTCACTGGACAGGCGTGCCTTAGCGCAGAAGCACGCCCTGCCGGGAAAGCGATTTGCGCTGCAGCCAACGTCACCCAGGCACTGCTCCGTGCATGATCACGCAGCCGCTGCTACCGCTGCTGTAGCGCGCTGCATCGGCGGCAACATCGGCGGTGCGGGTGGGCGCCGACGACCATGACTCAACTTTGACTTCGACTTTGGCTTCGCCATCGCAATCCCGACTTTGACCATCCGGGCCGCGCTGGCTGCCGCGTCGCGCAGCAAGTCACCTGCAGCGGCGATGGCGTCCTCGAGCTTGCACGGACGACGCAGGATGCTGACGTAGGCATCGATTCCATGATCGAGATTGATTTCGACATGACGGCCGAGCGTGCCGGCGAGAGCGATCACCGGCAGACCGCGCAGCTTGGCGCGTCGGGCGATTTCGGAAGGTACTTTGCCGAACGGCGTCTGGTCGTCCAGGCTGCCCTCGGCGGTGAATACGATATCGGCGGCATCGAGCAGCGTATCGATCTCCAGATACTGCATCACAATCTCGAAACGCGGATACAGACGACCGCCGAGCAGACCGGCGAAACCCGCACCCAGTCCACCGGATGCACCGCCGCCCGGCGCGGACGACATGTCGATCCCGGTTGCTTCGATGATGCACTGCGCATAGCGCGTCATCGCCGCGTCCAGCAGTTCGACCTGTTCGGGTGTGGCGCCTTTCTGCGGGCCGAACACGCGGGCGACACCGCGCTCGCCCAGCAGCACGTTGTGCCAGTTCACTGCCGCACCCAGTTCCACGCGCGACAGCCGCAGATCCAGACCGGACAGATCGATGCGCGCCAGACGACGCAGTTCGCCGCCGCCGCGACCGAGTTCTGCGCCATCGGCATCGAGCAACCTGGCGCCCAGCGCTTGCGCCATACCGGCGCCACCGTCGTTGATACCGGAATCGCCGCAGCCCAGCAGCACACGTTCGGCACCGGCATCGAGTGCGGCGCGGATCAACTCGCCCACGCCGTAACTGCTGGTGAGCGTCGGGTCGCGGCGATCCTGCGGCACCAGCCGAAGACCGGCCGCCGCCGCCATTTCGAGCACTGCGGTCTTGCGGCTGCGTCCGCCGAGAAAGCCGAAGCAGGCACGGACGGACTGACCGACCGGACCGGTGACGACGACATCGTGCATCACACCATCGGTCGCGGCCACCAATGCCGACACAAAGCCTTCTCCACCATCCGCCATCGGCGCCTTGATGATGTTGGCCTCTGGCATGGCCTGACGGATGCCTTCGGCGATGCGGTCTGCACAGGCATTGGCGTCCAGACTCTCTTTGAATCCCGACGGGGCGATCAATACGTTGGTGGTCATGACAGACTCCTGTTGGATCTTGCCGAAGGCAAGCGGATGGGGGAACAAAAACGATCGATCAATACGCACTCATGCCAAGGCCGAGACGTGGCCAGACTTGCACCGCGAACAGCACCAGCAGTCCGGCAAACGGCGGCATCAGCCACAGCGACAGACGCATGAGGTCGGCGTCGGTGTAAGCGCGCGCGCCCTGGTGTTCGCTGTAGAGCGTCACCGGCTTGGCGCTGATCCGGAATGTCTGGCAAAAACCGCTGCCGACCACCGTGACCATGATCAGCAGCGCGGCATGCGCCGGCGCGATCGCCAGCGGCAGCGCCAGTGCGGGGATCAGCACGGCGGCGCGCGCGGAACGCGAAGCGATGAGTAGATGCGATGTCATCGCGATCCATGCGGCGATGACGACAACCGCGATCGGATGCGCGAGCATCCAGCCGGGCAGGTAGTTCAATGCGCTGCGCGCCATCCAGTCCGCCGCACCGCTGTCCAGCAGCGCTTCGCCCAGCACCAAGGTGGCTGCAAGAAACAGGATCAGATTCCATTCGACGTTCTTCATCGCGTCTTTCAGCGACACGCCACTGGTGGCTTTGTTGGCGATCAAGATGGCTGCGAGGATCGCGACCAGTGCAGGATCGAATCCATGCCAGATCGAGGTCGCCCACAACAGCACGGTCAGGCACACCATCAGCGCGATACGCCATTGCGCACCTTCGAGCGGAGACTGCGACGGCTCCGGCAGCCGCAGGCGACGGCTTCTGTCGGCGTCATCGACGAACAGCAAAAGAATCGTCTCGGTGGCGATCAGACTGGTGACGATGGCGAACGGTGTGCCCACGATCGCCCAGTCGATGAAGCTAAGTTCGCGAAGACCCATCTCGGCCATGACATCCACCGCGATCATGTGCGCGCCGGCACCGAGCAAGGACGCGCATGCAGACAGCAGGATGACGGTCGGAAAAAGCAGCGCCAGCGCGCGGCGCAGGCGCGCATCGGGCATCGCAGCGGTCAGTGCGAGATACACCGGCAGCAGCAGCGCCGCACGCCCCGACGTGGAGGGAATCACGAATGCGGTGGCGATCATCAGCCAGGTCAGGCGATGGAACAGTCCGCGCAACGTGGCGCTGCCGGCAATGGCTTTGAGCACGAAGCGCTCGGCCAGACCGCTGCTGCGCACCACCGCAGCGATCAGGAATGCACCGATCAACAGCCACACCACATCGTCGCCGAGACCCGAGAACATCTGCTCGGCCTCGATCACGCCCAACAGCACCAGCGCGCAGGCTGCAGCCAACGCGACTGCGGTTTCAGGCAGACGCGTACCGACCCAGGCGCCGATCGCCAGCACGAAGACCGTCAACGCCAACCGTCCCTGCTGCGGCATATCGTCGGCGCCGAACACGACCAGACACATCGCGAAGGTCGCGATGGCGCAGCACAGGCCGCGCAGATGGCCCATCTGCCATAGCTGCGCGAACAGCGCCTGACGCGGCGATGGATCGATCGTGCGGATGACGTGAGACATGTGCGGGACTCCCTGCTGCGATGACTGCAGGTTCCCACCCATGACAATTCGGTGACAGCCGCGATGTACTCAATCGGGCTGACTGAAAATACTCAGTCGTGCGCCTCTGTTCAGCGCGGCGTTATCGCTGCGGCCTCTCGATGCTCGCGTGGGCTGAACGATTGGATTGCGATTTTCTGGTGGCGCGCACTTGAATGGGCTGCCACGGCGCCAACTGCGAAAAGTCCGATCTCTGACCGTAAAAAGGGACTTCAACCTCACCGATATTCAGGGTGACATCGCGTGAATGCAGCGCGCGTCAGACCAGCAGGCGATAGCGTGCGGCGTACCGGATCAGGCCTGCAGTGTTGCGCACATCCAACTTGCCGAGCACATGGTTGCGGTGATTCTCGGCGGTGCGCGTCGATATTTCGAGACGCTTGGCGACCTCTTTGGTCGTCATCCCTTCGATGATGAGATGGAATACTTCGCGCTCGCGAGCGGTGAGATCGCGATAAGGATCCTCCACCGGTACGCTGGGACGGGTCATTTGCTGTGCAAGCACGTGCGCCGCGTGGATGCCGAAATGTTTGCGCCCGGCAGCAAGATCGCGCACCGAGGCCAGCAGTTCGCGGCTGGCGGAATCCTTGAGCAGGAAACCATAGGCGCCTGCATGCACCGCATGCACCACATATTCCTCTTCTTCATGCATGGTCAGCACCAGCACGCGAGTGCGGGGTGCATCCTGCCGGAGTCTGCGCACGACCTCGATGCCGCTCATGTGCGGCATCGAAATATCGATCACCAGCACGTCCGGCTGCAACGCAAGCGTCTGCTCCAGCGTGGCGGGACCATCGCTGGTCTGCGCCACGACCTGCACCATCGGGTCGGACGACAGCAGCGCGACGACGCCCTCGCGCAGGATCGTGTGGTCGTCCGCGACAATGACCCGGATGTACTGCAAACTTCAGCCTCCGCCGGTGCCGGCGCTGTCTTGCAAAGGCAGTACAGCACGCAGCTGGGTACCGTCGCCGGGCGAGGAGATCAGGCTGAGCGTGCCGCCGAACAAGGCAATACGTTCACGCATGCTGCCCAACCCGGTGGTCAATATCGACTGTCCCGGACCAAGCACGACAGCCGCGTCGCAACCGCGACCGTCGTCGGCGATCAACAGGTGCAAGCGCTGGTCATGGACACTGATTTTGATCAGCACATGCGATGCGTGCGCATGCTTGGCGATATTGTTCAGCGCCTCTTGGGCCAGACGGAATACCAGCGTGGCGACATCGCCGTTGGCATCCTGGTATTCGCTGTCGCAATCCACGTCGACCGCGAACCCAGCACCGTCGGATACGGTACGCGCCAGCCAGTGCAGCGCGGGCGACAGACCAAGATCGTCGAGAATCTTGGGGCGCAGAAGGCGCGCGAGGTTACGGGTGTCGTACAGCGCGCGCGAGCACAGATCGAGCGCGCGATCCAACCTCTGCTGGGCGGGCTGAGGCAAGTCTGGATCGGACGCGATCTGTTCGAGTTGATGCAGGATCGCGGTGATGTTCTGACCCAGGCCATCATGCAGATCACGCGCGAATTTGCGTCGCTCCGCCTCTTGTACGCGCCACACCGACTTTGCGAGGTCGCGGAATCGCGACTGTCCCTGGGCGAGTCCGGCGAACAACTCGCTCTGCTGATGTTTCAGGGCGGACAGTTGGGATTGCAGCGTGAACAGATCGTCGACCCGGAATTGATCGGTCTGCCTCGGGTCCGAATAGCGTCTCATGAGCGTGAGCCTCCTTGCATCAATGCGAATCGCATCGATGCACCTTGCGTCGTTGCGACCTTTCCCGGCCCGGGTAACGCCAAGCGCATACTCTCGACCAGTCGCTTTCGTGCGCGCTGCAGTTCGTCTGCGGGATAGGCCTGCAGCAATCGATCGATCCGAGGCAGTTCGTCGCGGGCGCCGACCGTCTGCCCGTCGGCAAGCAACACACGCATCCTCAGCAGCCGCGCGCGCAATTCCGTTGGCGCGCTATACGAGGCCTCGGCATCGATCAGCGCCGAGGCCGCATGTTTCAAGGCCGCGCCGTGATCGCCGCGGCCGAACGCGATTTCACCGCGATAGACAGCCGCCGCAGCTGCCTGTTCCCGGTTTTGCAGCGCCTCCGGCGAAAGGTCGGCAAGGGTCTTTTCCGCAAGATCCCACGCGCTGGCGTCGCTATGCACCGCGACCATCCGCAGCTGCGCTTCGGTCGTGCCGCGCGCATCGCCCTGCTGCCTGAACAATGCGAGCGCACGCCCCGCGTGCTCAAGCGCGGCGACGCGATCGCCCTGCAGACGCCTGAGCTCGGCGAACTCGGCATGGATCACCGCGCGCTCGTCCGCGAGATTAACCTCCTCCACCAGATTATGCGCACGCTGCAGACGGCGTTCGGCAGCGGCCAGATCGCCTGTTGCCATATCGATCAACGCCAACATCTGCAGACTGCGCGCGATGCCGGTGCGGTCTTCTGCCGCACTGTAGGCGCGCTCGGCATTTTCGAGGTGACTGTGGGCATCGGCGAACTCGCCGGTATGCAGCAACGCGAAGCCCAGATTCAAGGCCGCCTCGGCCACACCCAATGCATCGCCCTGCGCCTCGCGCAGTGCCAGCGCTTCGCGGAAATGCGGCAAGGCCGCACGGAAGTCTCCGCGCTCTTCGGCAATCAATCCGGCATCGTTGGCGATATCGGCAAGCAGGACAGTGTCGGCGAGGGGCGCTGCCAATGCGCGTGCGCGCTGCAGATCGGCTGCGGCCGCGTCGGCATCGCCCGCGACCGCATGCGCCCAAGCGAGGTTCCGACGGCTGCTGGCGGCCCCACGGGCGTTACCCTGGGCTTCGCGCAGATCTGCAGCCTGGATGAAATAGTCGATCGCCGGCGCGGTCTGTCCCAGCAGATCGAAGCCCAGCCCAAGCGCATTCAGGGTGTTTGCACGTCCGGACTCGTCACGCTGACGGGTGTAGAGCACACGTGCGCGCAGCAGGTAATCGTCGACCGCGCGCTGCGCTTCGCCCGCGCGGATCGCAACTTGGCCACGCAGCAGCCAAGCGTCGGCGTTCTGCGGATTCTTTGCGGTGATCTGTTCGAGTACGGCGACCGCCGCATCGCGATCACCGGCTGCTTCCAGCGCCTCGGCGTGCAACAACCGGGTGTGATGATCGTGGGGATCGGCAGCGGCCAGTGGCCCGAAGCGTTCGGCGGCGAGTGCCGCGTTGCCTTCCGCCAACGCGATCAAGGCCTGCACGCGTTCGGCATCGCGCCCTCGTACGCCGCGCAGAGCTTCGCGCGACTGCGCCGCCATGGTGGTCACTGCCGCTTCCGGCAGCAGCCGTCGGCCAATCTGCAGGCGTTGCCACCACGCGGCGACGAAGCGTGGTTCCGACTGCACAGCCGACGCGAACGCATCCAACGCCGTCTGACCTTCCGGTGCGGCAAGCCCCTTGCCGAAGCTGCGCAGGGCGTCTTCGGAATTGGGCCAGACCGTGCCCAGATCGCCATCGGCAGGGCTGAGTTCAAGCTGGTTCAATGCGCCGCGTATCGCAGGCGCCAGCGCTTCAACGCTGACTGGCGCGGTGCGCACTTCATTCGGTACACCTTCACTCGACCCTTTGAGCGACAGCACAACCGAAAGCCGCTCGCCATCGCGCATCAGGCGGCCATGCAGTGCGCGGCGGGCCCCCAGTTCGGCCAGCACCCGCTGCGGATGTTGCCCGGCGCCGGCTTCATCGAAGCCCAGCCTCTTCAGCGCGTTGTCGATCTGTCGCCGGTCAGCCACTGCACCATCGCCCGCGAGCAGGCTGGTGTTGATCAGCATGGTGTAGGCGCGTGCGAGATCGGCATCGGCCGGATCGGCCTGGAGTGGCAGCACCACCAGATCCAATGGCACCGGCACTGTGGCCGCTGTGGGTGCGACGCTCAACGCGAGCCCGCGGTCTTGCGCCCACCAGATGCCTGCCGCCGCCAACAGCAGCGATGCCGCCGCAGCGAACATCCAGACGGGCGGCGTCGCGCGCGACACGCGCTTGGTGTCGATCGAAGCGACGACGGCATCGGCGCTGCGCAGGCGCCGCAGCGGGTTGGGGTCTAGCAGCCGCGACACCAGTCGCTCCACCCATACCGCGAGTTCCGGACGCGTATTGCGTAGCGACGAAGGCCTGCGGAACTGCCGCTGAGCCAGCGATTCGGCTGCGGTGGCATTCTCGAAGGGGCGTTGACCGCTGAGCATCTCGTGCAGAATCAAGCCGAGCGCGTACAGGTCGCTACGATGATCCACATCGTCTCCACGCGCCTGCTCGGGCGACAGATAATCCGGGGTTCCGATCATCATGCCGGTACCGGTGACGCGCACCGCACCCATCGAACGGGCCACGCCGAAGTCGCTGATGCAGGCATGCCCGTCGTCGCGAAGCAGGATGTTCGCGGGCTTGAGATCGCGATGAACAATACCGCTGGCGTGCGCGGCCGATAGACCCAGCGCGATCTGACGCGCGATCGACAGCGCTTCGTCCTGCGGCAGCGGGCCTCGATTGTCGAGATGCTGCTCGAGCGAACGGCCGGGCACGAAGTCCATGCTGATCAGCCAGCGCCCACCATCGGCGACGAGATCGTGGATGCGCACCACATGCGGCGACGACACTTTGCGCGAAAGCAGCAGTTCCTGCCGGAAACGTTCGAACGCTTCCGGGCGCGATGCCAGCTCCGGGCGCAGCAATTTGAGCGCGATCTCGATCTCGAGCTGTTCATCGCGCGCGCGATACACCACGCCCATGCCGCCAACGCCCAACAGCGCCTCGATCAGGTATCGGTTGGCAATGCGTTCGCCTGCCTTCAATTCCGAGGCGGCGAAACGGCTGACGGCGGTCTGATCGTGTTGTATGGCGCGGTCATCCTGTAGGCGAAGAGGCGTGTCCAACCGTGAGGGCATCGCCGTCAACCGACGGTAGCGGTGAAAACGCCGATCCGCGCGTCGGGCGAGCACACCGCCGCTTCCCTGCCGATGCGCCCCCCCGCGCCTAGACGACTGTCCACCTCTGGAGGCGCTCATGCTAGCCGGCTCCAGTATGGGGCGGCAACCGAGGCCCGGGGCAGTCCGGACTGATCGGTACGGATACAGGATTCGATCCGCGCCAAGGTGTCGTCCAGGCCACGCGCGGCCAACAACAGGCTGGCCTGTTCGGTGAACGCACCGAGAATCTGCTGATCAAGATCGGTGAACAGCTTGCCGGGAACATCGCTGTCAGCGTAGGCGACGCCCAGAATTTCATCGCGATGCACGATGGGCAAGGCCACCAGTGCGCGCAACCCGGCCGAAACGATGCTCTGACGGCTGCGTGCCCACTCCAGCGCCTCCGGATCGCTCACCAGCACAGGCTGACGCAGATGGATCGCCCTCGCCAGCGTGCCGGTGGACCCGGCGAATTCGCGCTGGGCCGGCGCCTCGCCGATGAAACCGATGCAGGCCACGGTGGAAAAACCGCGATCCAGATTGCCCGCGAGGATGAACCCGCGCCGACATTCGGACAATTGCACGATCGCAGCGACCAGCCCAGCCAGCAACGCATCGCGGTCCGGCGCCTGGGCCAGCCGCCCCAGCCACATGCCGGAAGTCTGCCGGCGCTTTTCCATGCGCAGATTGAGGGACCGCAGCTCGTCCTTGTCGGCCTGCCGGAACTCGCAGAAAACGTCACCGAGCGAAAACCAGTCCCGGTGCTGCAGTGCCTGGCGGTCTATCCTGTGCCCGCCGATACGCACACCGTTGGTGCTGCCGATGTCTTCGACCCACCAGCGGCCGTCATCGTGATGCAGGGTAGCGTGCCTGCGCGAGACCGACGGGTGCTTCACCACTAGCGCACACTCATCTCCGCGCCCGATCGCCACCGGACCCGCTGCCGGATCGAGCACGCGCAGCATTGCGGGCTGATCCGGCAGATGAAAACACAACGTCGCATGCATGGCTGTCATCGGCGCGGATCAATCGTCGTCATCGTCGTCGCCACCGCCGCTGCCGCCGCCGCTGGCGATCAGCTGACGCAGGGCATAGTCGAGGGCGATGGCCTCGGATTCCAGGCTGCCGGCGACGTTGTCGAGGCTGCCGCCCGCCCGCCAGCGATTAGGGATACTCACACCTGCGGCGCCATCGATCCGCAATTCGAGGTCGTCAAGCTCCGTGCGCGCATCTTCATAATCGCCTTCGAGGAATTCCTCCAGACTTTCATCGAGATCCAACTGCAGGGCGGCACGCGTCAGTGGATCGATATCATCGTCGCCGGTACGGGCTTCGAGGAATGCGTATTTGTCCTCGATGATGTCGATCAGACTGCGCGAGTCGACCACCATGATGAAATCGGAGAACCCGCCGGTGCGCGAGCGACAGCGGATCGATCCGGCGATCACATCCTCGGTGATGTCGTAGAACATCCCGCCCGGTGGTGCTTTGTACAACCGATAGGGAATCGCGGCGTTGTAACTCAGCGTGGTCGTGTACAGCTCGACCTTGGCGGTATTGACGAACTCGAAACCGCCGCTTGCCGGCGGATTGATCGAAATCATCACCGGAAACCCGGACGGCACCGTGACCTGACCACCACCGGGCAAACGCGCGAGCAGGGCCGGGGCCGAGGGACTGACGAGTTGCGCGGTGACGTTGAGATTGGCGGCGGTCAGGCCAATTGGCGATTCGAACGTCATGAACACCGTCCCGGTGTACTGTGGACTGGCCGACGTGCCGCCAAGCGCGAAATCGGCACGGGCGGTATTGGTGCCGGTCACGGTCACGGTCACGGCTGCGTCGGCCTCTCCGGGAAGCATGACGCCCATCCCTGCTATCAGCATGACGAGGGTGCACATGGACTTGCGGATCATGATTGCGCTCCTGGTTCGGCGGGAATTCTGACAACTCAAAGAATGGTGCAGACCGCCCCCTGCGGCAGACTGGCGGCCACCTTAGCTGTCCGCATCTGGCGGTTATCTGAACGGAGACCCACATGAGTAATGTGCTCGACGGGCATGAGTATTTCCACTCATGCGCCATCGCTGCCTCTTGCGCAAAGAGAACCGGCGCCGAAGCGCCGGTTCTCTTTGGGTCAATGAACATCCGATCGGATCGGTCTGACCGGATCGGTCTGACCGGATCGGTCGGATCAGACCAGCCGTTGCTGCGGCAGGCAAGCTGTTCGGCTCACAACGCCGCGCATTGGTCTTCCTTGCTGGACGCACTGTTGCCGCCACCCACCGGCGCAGGGCTGTTCTCCTTGCACTGCAGCGCACTGTCGATGACGTTGCGGTACAGGGCCACGCCGCCGAAGTTCTTCACCACCTGCAGATTGCCGCCGATGCTGTTGTCGGACGCCGCCAACGGCAGCACGTTTTCGTCGAACTGCAGATCGCCCTGGATACGGCTACCGGTGATGCTGGCGCCGCCGCCCTGCTTGATCTGCACGCTGCCGCCGACCTGCGAGCCCGCGCCCAAGGCCACCTGCAGCGCACCTTCGGCCTGGACGCTGCCGTTGATGCGGACGCCGTTCGCCTGCAGCGACGCACCTCGGCCCACTACTACTGAGCCGTTGGCGCGGGTGCCATTGAGCGTGCAGACGGCATTGTCGGGAACCCGGATGTTGTCGAGCTGACGCGGACCGATGGTGCCGCGACAGATCCTTTCCTCCGCGAGCGCGGAAACGCTGACGCCACCCATGGCCAGTGCGAGCAGCGCGAGCTGCATGGTGTTGTGACTACGCATGATGATTCACTCCTGTTGCGTTTCGGGGGAATCCCGCGACGACATGTCGCGAGCGCACACCGACGCGGTATCGATCAGGGGCGTCGGCGAGCGCGGGCAAGATGCCTGCATCGCATCGGCGCTTACCATCGCGTTTGCGGCGCCTGAGTGCAGATCATCGACCGATTGAGTAATAGCGCTCACGCGCAGCGTCTGGAATGCGGCGATTCCCGGCGGGAGTTGTCATGCGCATGAATCGCATGTGTACGGATGGCATCTGCACAGGTGGCGTGTGTACACAGCACATGCGCAGTCGCCGCATGCGTGCTTGCCGACAGTCGTCAACCGCCCTCGCGCACCTTGCCGGTCACCGTGTCCACAATGACGTCAGGGCTTTGCGGATTTCCGCCGAAGACGAAAGACGCATTCGCCCAGGTCACACCCCTCGGCACCCGCAGGGCAACGCTGGCATAGGGATCGGTGTAGCCGAACTGTTCCTTGAGCCGGTCGGCATCCGGCAGATCCATCTCGATCGGCCAGGCCAGCGTGGCGCTGGCCTGCGGCGCTTCGACGTCCAGTTCGACCGCATTGCCGAATTCGCCATAGCCGGTTTCCTCCACGAGCAGCATCCTGTCGCCGCGACGGAAGACGACGTGCAGATGGTCGATGGCCGAGGGATGTTCGATCAGCCCCGCCGACGCCTGGCCCACCGCTTCGAGCAACTGGGCATCGGGAAACTTGACGCGCAGGCGCTCGATGGCGATGTCCACGCGTCCGTTGAAACTCAGAATCGCCATGATCGAATCCTTTCCCGATGAATGTCGCGCAGCAGCCGACCATCGCGGGTGCGCGGCGGAGGAGAGGAAGGGGACGCTGCGCGACGGACAGCGCCAATAGCGCGGAGGGCCCGTTTCGCCACGCTCCCAAGCCGTGGCGTGCCCGGATACGACCGGGCTGTGTCCCCCACCATAGCGCAAATCGCAGACGTTCCGGGACGCGAGCGCCGTCGAAGCCGCGGCGCGGACAGGGTGCGGGCTATCATCGGCGCTCTCGAATCGCGACAGAACGGGGCAAGGACGTGAATCCGCAGTCAAGCGCAGCAGGCCCGGCAGGCGACGACCTGCGGACGGTGGAGGCCGATCTGCAGCGCATCGCCGCAGGGATCGATCGCACCCTGCGCCGGCACTACGCCACCCACGGTATGCGCCGGCTCCTGGCGCCCGCGCGGTACGCACGCGAACAGGGCAGACCGGTGTCGATGGGCGTACCGTCGGCATGGTCGATCATCCTCGTGGTCCTGCTGGTCGCCGCCGCAATCGGCACCGCTTTTCTGCCCGGGCTGACGGCATGGCTGCCGTTCCTGCCGGCGGTCTCGCCGATGCCATCGGTGTCTCCGTGGTGGCTGGCCGGCGGGATCCTCGCGATCGTCCTGATCGAACGGCTGGCGCTCCCGAGACTGGCACTGATGCGGCACCGCTTCCGGCTGATGCGCCTCGAACACACCGGAGGCGAGATCGGTTTTCCCCACGTTTACATGGTGGCGCGCACGCCGGAGACGGCGACCGGATTCGGCTGGGAAGGATGGCGCGGCGCGCGCGGGATCGAGCCCGGCGACATCGTGATCTCGATCAGCGACACGCACGGGCGCGGACTGGCGATCATTCCGCTGCGGACCGTCGGTCGTCTCCCGGCCATCGTCTGGGACCGCGAGCTGCTGCAGAACGATGCCTTCCCGCCGTTGCCGCCGCAGGTGCGCGAGCTGGCGCTTGCGTTCGACGCAGCCTGCGACCGCAACGCGAAGCACGCGAATCGGATCGAACGCAGCCGCGCGCTGCGCTCCGGTCAAGTGCAGCAGAAATCTTCTGCCGATCCCACGCAGGCCTGGGCCGGCGTCGCGCTGGACATGAAAGTCAAAGCGCAGCTGATCTCGCTGGCCGGCCATTTCGCCAGCGGCAGCGCCTCGGCCACGCGCGGTCTGCTGCTGTACGGCCCGCCGGGCACCGGCAAGACCCTGATCGCGCGCACCTTCGCCGACAGCATGGGCTGCGCGTTCTTTCCAATGTCGCTCACCGACCTGAAATCCGGATACATCGGCCAGAGCGGCGAGAACGTGAAAGCGCTGTGGACCAAAGCGCGGGGCGAGCCGCGCGCGGTGATCTTCGTCGACGAATGCGAAGGCGTGTTCGGCCGTCGCGGCGGCGTGGGCACCGACAGTTTCGTCGAGGACATCGTCACCGCCTTCCTCGCGCAATGGGACGGCTTCGACCGTCAGTCGAGCGTCTGGGTGATCGGCGCGACCAACCGCCGCGATCTGATCGACGCCGCGCTGCTGTCGCGCTTCGAGGATCAGTTGGAAATCGGGCTACCCGATGGCCGCCAACGGCTGGAGATTCTGGCCAAGGAGTTCGCGCGACTGCGGATTCCGCCGCCGCTGCCGGCGCGGACCGAAGCGCTGACTCTGGGCATGTCCGGACGCGACCTGAGCAGTCTCGCCAAGCGCGTGGCGCGCGAACACGGGATCAAGACACCGATCGGCGACGATGCGCTCGCAGCGTTCACCACCGCGATGCGCAAACAGGGCTCCACCGCCACCGATTCGCGCGCGGGCTGGGACACCCTGATCCTGTCCGACGCGACGATGAAAGAGCTCAAAACCACCAGCGGCCTGCTGCAGCATGCGGAGACCTTCCGCAAACGCGGCATCGGCGTACCGCGCGGTCTGCTGCTGTACGGGCCACCGGGCACCGGCAAGACCCAGATCGCACGCACGCTCGCCAACGAAACCGGGCTGCGCTTCATCGCCGCGTCCACCGCCGACATCAAGCAGGGCTTTCTCGGCCAGAGCGGACAGAAAGTGCGGGAGCTGTTCGAGCGAGCGCGCGAATCGGCGCCATCGCTGCTGTTCATCGATGAACTGGACATCATCGCCGCCACCCGCGGCGGACAGTCCGACGCGATCCTCACCGAAATCGTCGGCCAGCTGCTGCAGGAAATGGACGGCATCGCCGCGCAGACCCAACCGGTGTTCGTGCTCGCCGCCACCAATCGCCGCGATCAGATCGATGCCGCAGTGCTGTCGCGTCTGCCGAAACAGATCGAGATTCCGCTGCCCGACTGCGATGGCGCGCGGCGGTTGCTCGCGGTGATGCTGGCCGGAAAACCGATGGCGTTCGATCTTGCCGATGGCACGAAACAACTCGCGATGCGCGCCGACGGCAGAAGCGGCCGTGATCTTCGCAGTTGGGTAGAGGCTGCGGAACACAGCGCCGTCGCGCGCGCGATCGAAGCCGGCGACCCGGACGCTATCGTGATCGAGATGCGGGATTTCGATCAGCCGACTGCTTAAAACGAACAGAAATTCCCCGATGCGATCGGAACTCGCAGGCTCTCGACCCATCGTTGCGCGCAGTTAAAGTTCGAATCCAGATCTGAAATCGTTTCCCGAACTACTTCGCCTCTGATCGATGAGTCTCTGATCGATCGAGTCGCGAATCCCAGTAGCCATGTCGCTGAAAACTGCCGGGCACGCTGTCCACATTGCCCGACGCTGCGGGGCAGGAAACAAACCGCAGAGGCTCGCCCGGCTCGATGAACGACGCTCCATGCGAGCGGCTTCTTCTGCGGCAGCCGATGTCGATTGCTGCGGAAAAACCATCGCCCCCGCCCCAGCACCCGGTCATGACAGCGTCATCGTCATCTTTCCATACAGCCGTTCCGCCGGAATGCTGCGACGGGCGCAGGCGTCCAGCATCTTGCCGGTCTCGGCGAGCTGCACCGAGTTCTCGTCGTAATCCAGGCCCATGAAGTACTTGTACCAGGGCTCCATGCCAAGCGCGTAGAGGAACACCCGCGATGGCTTGAAGACTTCGGCGATCATGTTGGCCTGCTCGAAATTGGAACCGTTCAAGCGGCGCGACTCTTTGATCTTCTTGCTGACGAGCTTGGTATGCAGCGCACCATACAACCACGTGTAAGGCGCGCCCACGCATTCCATGCCGATCGCCATCACATCGACCTCGCCCAGATGGTCGGCGATGTGCTGGTACATGGCGGGGTCGAGATTGGACGAATCGGCACCCATGAAGATCTTCTTGCCGTGCAGCTCGAAATACCACGCAGTCTTGGAGCGCACGTTCAGATCGCCGTGCTCGCCGAGGAAGGGCACGCTGACGATGCGTCCTCCGGCGACGGCGATTTCATCCAGGTCGTCCATCTCGATCACATCGAAGCCGAACTGCTTCAGCAACAAGCGCAGCGAAGGATCCGACAATGTGCCGCCGTTGTTCTTCGGCACCAGCACCTTGTCGGTCTTGTAGCGCAGCTGCAGCAACGACTCGATATTGGCGTGGTCCTGATGGTTGTGGGTGATGCAGATGTAGTCGATGCGCTCAGGCAACTGGCTGAAACTGATGACCTCGTCGCAGAACGATTCGCCGCGCGAGGCGATCACCGGATCGACCACGATCGCCACATCGCTGGTTTCGACGAGAAAACCGGCATGGCCGAGGTACTGCAGACGCACGCCTTCGGTCACCGGCGCATGCCGCTGCGACGGCGGCTGGTGAGTGAACAAATCGCGATAGTGAATGCCGCCCAGGATTTCTCGGCCTGCGAACAGCGTATCGACCCGATCGGCGGAAATCGGATACTCGCGGGCGCGGAACAACTCATCGAGGATCGGATCGTTGTAATCGACCTTGAGCTGCAGGTTGTTGTGGTCGGGCAGGCGCGGCGTGCTGAGAGCGAAGGGACGGCCACCGAGACTGTCGATCACACCGAACGAAACGCTCTGCAGCGAGCGCTTGTAGTAACGGCTTTTGTACAGCAGGCTTTCGAGCAGGCGGTAGGAAGGATTGTGTTCGAGATCCATGAAAATCTCGACATAACCCCTCAACGGCGCAGGCACGCTGCTGTAGAGGTGTTCGATCGACTCGCCGCTGGTGTGGCTGCGCAGCAATTCGTCGAGTTCGCGTACCGCACCGGACAGTTCGACCATATCGGCGTGTTCGGAATCGATACGGTCGACCAACGCCTTGATATCGGGCACCTGGTCCTCGTCGCAATCCAGGAACTCCGCGCCGGCCATGCCGGGCTGATGCACCGCCATGATGTGCAGTTTATAGTTTTTGACGAACGAGCTCATGATGCGCCGATGCGTATTGACCATATGCCGCGTGCCCGTCACCGGTGGCAACAGATACGGCCACGCATACCACTGATTGAGCAACGGCTCGAAGTAGACGTCTTCGCGCAGATACAGCTTCACTTCTCCATCGTTCATTGCTTCTCCCTTTGGTGGTTCACGCACGCGGCGATCCGCCGCGCATACTCCGAATGAAATCCTGCCGCCATGCAGCGCAACCGGACGTATTGGCAAGAAGTCGCGCTCAACAGCCGACCGCTGCCGCCCGCATGCTCCCGCAATCCAGCGCCATCAACTTTCCGCCGACCAGATCGGTCAGCTGCTCGAGATGGGTGTGGATGAAAAAATGCCCTCCGGCGATCCGCTCGAAGCACGCCGGAGCCGCCAGCTGCTCCTGCCACGCGCGGATCTGAAACTCTTCGATCTCGTCGTGTTCGCCGTAATAGACGCTGGCCGGCACCGTCAACTTGTGCGGCCGCGCATACGTATAGGTTTCGGCCAAACCGAAATCCGCGCGCAGCCCCGGCAGCACCAGATCGAACAGTTCCGGATCGTCGAGCACCTCCGGCGGCGTGCCGTTGAGGTCGCGCAGCTCGGCCCTGAACGCGTCGTCGTCCATCGTCGAATATGGACGTTCGAATACTCTCGTCCACGGCGCAGGGCTGGCCGACAGGAAAAGATGCTGCGGCAGCGGCAGCTTGCGCTCCTGGAGGATGGCGCACAGTTCGAACGCAATCATCGCACCGTTGCTGTGGCCGAAGAAGCTGAACGGCTTGTCGGCCAGCAATGGTTGGATCGCAGGCAACAAGCCGTCGATCAGTTCTGTGACCGTCGTGAAAGGGCGCTCCGTTACGCGCGTGCCCTTGCCTGGTGCCTGCACGCCGATCAGTTCGATCGACGGTGGCAGGCGTTCCGACCAAGCACGGAACAAATACGCGTTGCCGCCCGCATACGGAAAGCAAAACAGCCGCTGTGTCGCAGCATGCCGCGACGAAGAATGATTGAGGAACCAGTTTCTGTTCATGTCCTTACCCCCGCGATATCGACGCCCGATGGCACCGGCCGCCTCATGCGGCTAGCGCGGCGGGGTCAGCGCCGTGCAGCCGAGCCATGCCGACCAGCACCTGCCGGTTGCCCGCATAGGTGCCGCGTCCGTGCGAATACAGCATGTTGTCGAGCAGCAGCAGATCGTTGCGCTGCCATTCGAAGACGATCATGTTGCGGTCGTAGACCTCGCGTATTGCCCGCAGAGTGTCCGTGTCGATCGGCGCGCCGTCACCGAAGTAGGTGTTGCGCGGGAGATCCTCCTCTTTCATCACATTCAACAGACTTTCCCGCACCTCCGCCTCCAGGTTGGTGACGTGGAACAAATGCGCCTGGTTGAACCAGACCCGGTCGCCGGTGACCGGATGGACCGCCGTGGCCTGATTGATCTGGCGCGTTCGCAGCCGCTTGTCGTCCAGCCATTCGAACGAGAGTTGATTGGCCCGGCAGAAACTTTCCACATCGGCCTTGTCGGTGGTCTGGAACACCTCGGTCCAAGGGATATCGATGTCCGAATAATTGCGCACGTACATCACCCCGTGCTGCTCGAACCGGCGCCGCACCGCCTCGGGCATCTGCTGATAGACCCGGCGACTATCGCAGATCGGCGTTGCGCCGCCCTGCGGCGACGGAATCGTGCACATGAAGCCGATCCGCATCGCCCAGCGATTCGAGTACGAATTCTCGTTGTGCTGCGGAATGATCTGATCGGGATGATACTCGGTGGCCGTGTAGACATTGCCGCGCAGTTCGGTGCGCGGGGTGGAACGGTAGGTGTACTGAATCAACTCTTCTCCGAACAAGGTCGAAAGCACGGCACCAAACTGCTGGCTGCCGACGAACCTGAGCCCGCGGATCAGCAAGGCGCCGTTGCCCTGGACCAGACGCTCGATGTCCTGGCGATTCTCCTGCGCCCAGTCGATGACTTTGACCCCTTTCATATCGACGTTGAGCAGCAGCCTGGTGCCCTGTATCGCTTCCAGGTCTTCGCAAGTCATGTCGTGCAATGCGGTCATTTTCCTTCCCCTCGATCCATGCAGTCGTATCCGCTCTCATTCATATCGCAGCGCCTCGCTGGGCTCGTGGCGTACCGCGCGCCGGGTCGAGATGTAGATCGCCAGCAGGACCAGCGCCGATACCGACACCGCGACGAGCACGCCGACCAGGCTCAGCGTCAAGGCGCCGATACCGGCGAATTTCGAGACGAAATACAAGATCGCCACCGATATCACCGCGCTGATCAGGAACCCGGTAGTGAGCTGTCGAGTGCCTAGCTTGAGGAACAGCGCGATGATGTCGCCGTCGCTGGCGCCGATCGCGCGGCGCAGACCAATCTCGTGCGTGCGCTGCACAACGGCGTTGCTGCTCAGACCATAGATGCCTGTCATCGCCAGAAGAATGGCGAAGATGCCACAGCGGATGAACAGGTCCGTCATGGTGGTCGCCATCAAGGTGAGCTTCTTCTGCATGTCGCTGTAGCTGGTGATCGCGCCGGGAACGACGTAGGCATCCAGCGCCGAGACCGATTGGTACATCGCGTTGCGCGCCGACGCTTCGTTGCCGCGGTGCTTGACCAGGATGTTCGCCGCCGGGACGATCTGCTGCGGCAACGGCACGTAGAGGGCCGCGAACGTACTCTTGTTGGTCGTCAGCAGGTCCTCGCCACGACGCACGTCGCTAACCACACCGACGACGATGCGTTGCTCCTGGGCGACGCCGGCCGAGTCCACCAGGCGGATGCGTCGGCCCAGCGCCGAGGCGCCCGGCCAGTAGCTTTGCGCCAGCGACTGGCTGATGACTACGCTCTTGAGCCCGGTCGCGCTGTCGCGGCTGTCGAAATTACGGCCTTCGAGCAGCTTGAAGCCGATCTGCACCGGCGTCTCCGACACCACTACCAGCGATGCCTTGGGATAATCGCTGACGGTGTTGTACTCGACATCGTCGACAGCGAACGGAGTTTCTCCCTGCTCGCCCGACACCATCGCCGCATCGATCCCGTTGTCGCGGCGCAGTTCCGAAAGCAGTCGCTGATAGAACAGCAATTGCTTCTCGGGTGTGTCGTAGGACGCGCTGGTCAGATCCACCGGCATGGTCACCAGATGGGTGGTGTCCATGCCGAAGTCGATGTGCGCGGCGCGGTAGGCGATGATCCCCATCGCCGTACCCACCAGCATCACTACAGAGATCAGCACGATCTCCAGCGTCACCAGTACCCGCGAGATACGTCCGCTGGTCCGGCCGCGCGCACCTCGGGTGCCGTCGCGCAAGAACGCATTGGAGTTGATGTTGGTGGCACTGTAAGTGGGCAGGGCCGAGACCAGAAAAATCGCGAACAGGATGAATGCGCCAGCGGCCAGCACCGTGCCGCCATCCAGACCCCAGTTCCACCAAAAAGGCAAATCGCCTTCGAAAGCTGAATTGAAGAAGCGGTTGGTGGCCTTGAGCGCCCAGCCAGCGAGCAACAGCGCAAGCAGACCGCCGACGATGCAGATGATCACGCTCTCGAGCATCATCTGGATCATCAACCGCCAGCGCGGCGCGCCCAGGGCGACGCGGATTGCGATCTCCTTGATCCGCTCGTTGGTACGCGCCAGCAACATGTTGCCCACGTTCACGCAAGCCAGCAGCAGGATGAACAGCGATACGACATTGAGGATCGCGAAGACGAGTACGCCTTCCGGCCCGGCCTGCGCGATCTGGAAGCTGGCCACGAACACGCCGTCGAGATTCTCCTGCTCCGCATTGGGCCGCGGATTCTGCTCCTGGATACGACGCAGCAGCCCGTCGAGTTCAATGGTGGCCTCATCTGCCGAAACGCCCGGACGCAGCCGGCCATAGACACTGAGCGTGCCCGACGAATAGCCGGCCGGATGCATGTCCTTGTTCGGCATCGGCAGCCACAGTGCGGCGCCGACCGGGAACGAATACCCTTCCGGCATCACGCCGATCACGCGCGTTGGCTTGCGGTTGATCCGTATGACCTTGTCGACGATATCCGGATCTCCGGCGAATACCGATTGCCAGATCTTGTAGCCCAGCACCGCCACCGGTTCGGCGCCATCGATATTGTCACTGCGCACGAAACCGCGCCCTTTCAAGGGCTGGGTGCGGGTGAACTCGAACAGGTTCCACTCCGTATAGGTGGTGTTGATGCTGCGGCTGGAATCCTGATCGCTGAGCAGGGTGGGCACGTCGGCATAGACGCCGATCTCGCTCAAGCTGCGGATGTCCTGGCGCATCTCCGACATTTCGTAGGCGCCCATCGGGACGTTGCGGCCATCCTGCTTGGCCAGCACACGCACCAATTGCTGACCGTCGGCGATGGGCAGGTCCTTGTACATCATCGTGTTGAGCACGGCGAATGTGTAGATGCTGATTGCCAAGCCGCCGGCCAGCACCAGGATCGTCATCAGCGTGAAGCCGGGGCTCTTCTTGAGCAGCCGCAGGGCGTACTTGAGATCGGATAGATAGAACATGTCGTCTCCCTTAGACTGCGGCTGCGGCGTTTCTGGGCGAGGCGCTGTCGGAAACGATCTGCCCGTCGAACAGTTCGACCAACCGCTGCGCGCGCGCTGCGGTTTCCGGGCTGTGGGTGACCATGCAGATCGTCGCGCCATCGCGGTGCAGGCTGTCGAGCAGGTCGGCGACGGATTCGGCGTTCTTGGAGTCCAGGTTGCCGGTCGGTTCGTCGGCCAGGATCAACGAAGGATTGCCGGCCACCGCGCGGGCCACGGCAATGCGCTGCTGCTGACCGCCCGACAACTGCGATGGGTAGTGCTTGGCGCGATGCGCCATGTCCACGCGCTCCAACGCACGCGCCACCATGGCGGGTTTGTCCGATTTTTTGATGTCGGTGCGGTAGGTAAGCGGCAGCGAGACGTTCTCTTCCACGGTCAGATCGCTGATCAGATTGAACGACTGGAAGACGAAGCCGATCTCCTTGTTACGGATGCGCGCACGTTCGTTGCGGTCGATGGTGGAGACGTCGTGCCCGGCCAGCAGGTACCGGCCGGCGGTCCATACGTCCAACAAGCCCAGCAGCGACAGCAATGTCGATTTGCCGCAGCCAGAAGGCCCGGCCAGGGAGAGGTACTCGCCCTTGCGGATGGAAAGATCGATGTTGTTCAACGCCCGGGTCTCGACCTCTTCGGTGAAGAAGGACTTCTGGATGCCCTGAAGCTGGATCAGTAGCTGCTCGTTTGCCATGCCATTTCTCACTTGATCAGAATGTTGCTGTGGCTTTCCCAGGCGGAAGGATCGGAGACGATGATGCGATCGCCTTCCTTCAATCCGCTGATGACTTCGATGTGGCGCGTCGACGCCCGACCGAATTCGACGTTGACCCGCGTTGCGGCATCGCCGTCGCTGTCAAGCCGGTACAAGGTGGTTTTGCTGTACCCCTGCGCGAACGACGGCCGGTTGACGAAAAGCGTGTCGCGCTTGCGTTCCACGTCGATCACGCCTTCGACGCTCAGATCCGGGCGCGCCTCGGGTGGCATCTTGCCGGTCAGCACGACCTCGACCTTGACGACACCGTTGGTCACCGTCGGATCGATGCGCACCACCTTGCCGGGGATTTTGCTGCTGCGCGTATCGACACTGACGATCTGGCCGAGCACGATATCGCGCACCTGGAAGTCCTGGATGTCGAGCAACGCGACCAGATTGTCGTGCGGCGCGATCCTCGCCGCCTCGCTCCCCTGCATGACCTGCTGCCCGAGCTTCAGTGCCATTTCCTGCACGACGCCGTCGATGCGCGCGCGCACCGTGAGATCGTCGATCTGCTGCTGGATCAAGTTGTTCGAGTTCTGCATCTTGTTGATGCGCGCCACATGCGCCTCCTCCATCGCCGCGAGGTTGGCCTCCATCTTCGATACGCGTTCGCGCTGCGACTTGATCCGCTCCTTGCGCTGCTCGACGGTCAGCTTTGACTGTTCGAAGGTCAACTTGGACACGATGCCTTGCGAGACCAGCAGGGCCTCGGCGTCGAGCTTGAGCTTGGCGCTCCTGTAATCGAGCTCGGCATCGATCGCGTCCGCGCGCAGGTCGGCCAGTCCGGACTCCAGCACCATCTCCTGTGCGCGGTTCTCCTTGGACACGGCCTTGAGTTCCCAGTTCGATTCTTCGAGCTGTTCTTTCAGTTTCGGATTGACCAAGGTAGCGATGACGTCGCCCTGCTTGACTCGAGCGCCGGCCTCGACCGCAATACTGTCGACCCGCCCGTCGACGTTCAACGCCAGCCATTGGATGTTCTTCGGTATCAGCGTGCCTACGCCGCGAATCTGAACCGAGAAATCGCCCCGCTTCACGTCTCCGAAGATGAGGTTCTTTCGTTCGGCGACGTAGCTGGCGCTGCCGAAGCTCTTGATCACGACGAAAGCCACAATCGACAGCCCCACCACTGGCAGAACCGGCCAGTAGCGTTTCAGGAGGGATTTCTTCTGCGGCTGTCTCGTAATGTCCATAATTTTTACCTGTTCAATGTCTGTCTTGCGGCGTTTTCACGGCGTAGCCTGCAACTGCTGGGGCCCTCTGCGCCGTAGGCGCATGCTCCTTGTGCGGCGAACCGAGGCAGAGTGGCGATTTTACTTGTTCATCAGGCGATTTTCACAATCGTAGCTTGCGTCTGTTCCAGCAACGCGTTCGCCAAGGACTCGACATTTTCCCGCCGCAACATCGACAGGTGACCACCGGCGACCGCGACGACCTCTGGCGCGCCCGCGCATGCGCATCGATAGTGCTCCATCAGCTCGGCTTGCGTAAGCCGCGCTATCCGGCCCTCCTGGGCCAAAAGGAGACTCACGCGTCCGCTGAAACGACCCGCAGGCAGGTAATCTCCGAAGATCGCCAATTGCGTTTCGAAAACGTCAAGGAAACGCCCAACAGCTTCGGCGCCGCCCTGCGCAGGCAGCAACCCTTGCTGACGCAAGAGACGCTCGAAACTTTCGCGTGTCGACGCATCGTCGTGCTCGTCCGCCCGGATGTCGTCCGTATCGAACAACCATTGATGCATCTGCGCCACTGCGGAAGGCCGTACCTTGCGCTCGGCGTCGCGCAGATACAGCCAGCTGTCCAGCAGCAGCAACTCTGCACGCTTGCCGCGCGCCTCCAGCGCCTGCGCCATTTGGAAAGCGACTGCGCCGCCGAAGGAATGGCCAGCGAGCAGATAAGGACCCTCAGGATCGACGGCGAGCAAGGCTTCGAGATTGACATCGACGATTTCCGCAATGCTCCGAGCGGGCGACGAGTTCGCGTCGAACCCTTGCGACTCGAAGACTTTCACGGCCAAGCGCTCCTTCAGCGCGTGCGCCAAGGGCTGGTACGACAATGCCATCAGGCCCGCGCCCGGGACGCAGTACAGTGCAGGAAGGCGCTCGTCGCTCGTCAGCGCGACCAGCGGTGTCCATTCTGTCCGGTGACGATGCTTTGCCTGGCCGATATGCGCAGCCAGTTCGCGCAGCGAAGGGTAGCGGAACAGATCGCGCACGTTCGGCGTCGGCGTGAAACGCTCGCCGAGCCGCGCGAACATCTTGAGAGCCAGCATCGAATGACCGCCGATCTCGAAGAATCGATCATTTCGGCCCACGCGTTCCAGCCCCAGCAAGCGCTGCCAGACGTTCGCGATGAATTCCTCGATATCGCCGCTCGGCGCTTCGAAGGCACGACTGGCCATCGCCGAGTGATCCGGCGCAGGCAAGGCGTTGCGATCAATTTTTCCGTTCGGCGTCAGCGGCAGCGCGTCCAAGCGTACGAAGGCGCTCGGGATCATGTAATCGGCCAGTTCCTGCGCCAGGGCTTCGCGCAGCTCGGCAGCCGACGGGGCGCCCGTCTCATCGGCTACCACATAGGCGACCAATCTCTTGTCGCCCGACGCGTCCTCTGACGCGATAACCACGGTTTCGCGCACGCCCGCACAAGCGGCCAAGCGCGCTTCGATCTCCCCCAGTTCGATACGAAAGCCGCGAATCTTCACCTGGAAGTCGTTGCGGCCCAGATATTCGAGCGTGCCGTCCGGCAACCAGCGGGCCAGATCGCCGGTCTTGTACAGCCGCGCCCCGGGCACGGCCCTGAACGGATCGTCGACGAAGCGTTCGGCGGTCAGCTGCGGACGATTCAAATAGCCTAGTGCGACCTGCACACCGCCAATATGGATCTCGCCCACCACACCGGGCGGCACCGGCTCGCGATCAGCGGAAAGCAGATGGATTTGCATGTTCGCGATCGCCCGGCCGATCGGCACGGCGTCGATTTGCACGCGCATGTCATTCGGTGCACTGGTGTAGGTGGTGCAGCCCACCACGGTTTCGGTCGGACCATATTCGTTGATCACGATCGCCGCCGGCATCACGCGCGCTCGGAATTGTTCCAGGGTGCGCCGGGTCAGTTGTTCGCCGCCGACCACCAGCCGATGCGCGGTCGAGCAAGGCGCGTCGTCAGCCAGATGCACAAGCGCGTCCAGATGCGCGGGCGTGAGCTTGAAGAGCCACGGCTGCGACTGCCGGCTGTAGGCGAGCAACTGCGAGAGGCATTCTTGGCTGTCTTCGGGCAATAGCACCGTGGGCTTACCGGCCAGCCATGGCGTCATCAGGCTGGTCACGGTGGCATCGAAACCGAACGGCGTGGCGACCAGCGCGCCGCACAGCTCGTCGTGCAGATACTGTTCGCGCGCGTATTCGAGGTAGTTGCACAGACCCTGGTGATGGACCATCACGCCCTTGGGATGACCGGTGGAGCCGGAGGTGTAGATCACATAGGCCAGATGCTGCGGCGTCACCGCTTCGATATGCGGATTGTGATCCGGCTGCAGGCAGCCGGCTTCGTCATTCAGCCCCAGCACCGGAAGATCGAGAGCACGGCCTATCGTCGCCCCCGACCGCGTCAGCAACGCGAGCGGCGCGCAATCTTCGAGCATGTAATTCAGCCGTTCGGGCGGATATGCGGAATCGAACGGCACATAGGCAGCGCCGGCCTTGAGTATCCCCAACAGCCCGATCACCATCTCCACGCTGCGCTCGATGCAGATCGCCACGCGGTCGTCGGGCTTGGCGCCCAGCGCGATCAGGCGATGCGCAACCCGATTGGCGCGCCGGTTGAGCTCGCAGTAGCTCAGACGCTGGTCGTCCTGCACCAGCGCGATGCTGTCGGGCGACTTCGCCACTTGCGCTTCGAACAGCGTGTGGATGCACGCTTCGCGCGGATACGCCCGCTCGGTCGCGTTCCATTCCGACAGCTGGCGGCGGTCACTTTCGCCCATCAGCGGCAGTTGCGCGATCGGCCTGTGCGGCGCCTCGGCAATCCCGCACAGCAAGCGCACGAAGGCCTCGCTCATCCGCGCGATGCTCGACGGCTCGAACAGCTCCGCTGCGTACAGCCACGACAGCTGCAGCCCATCGTCGGATTCCGTTGCCGACAACTGCAGATCGAACTTCGACTGCT
>JBIITV010000194.1:0-7428 GCA_044340325.1 Lysobacteraceae bacterium | reverse complement strand
AGCCGGGCGCGAAAGAAATCGGCAGTCATCGCTGTATCCATCTCCCAGAAAACTGATGCTATTCATACCAAAACTGGGAGCCGGTGTCGGCACTGAACGCGAAAAATATCGGGATTGCTGGGGTTGGTTGGAATTTGCAGGTCTGACTCATTAGTGCCGGACTTCGGGCGCGTGGCATAGTCACAGACTCCAGCAACGTCCATGATTCCATGGCTATTTCGCTTTGACCTGGCGCCAGCAATCAGGTTGCTCTTTGGGCAATTCGTACTCAGCCACCCTCCCGAGGAAAAGTTGGAGATGAACGTATGGGTGCCATGTGCGCAATTGATTTGTAGACTCGAAACAAGCGTGCCCTTACCTGCAAAGGGCTTGAGTTGCACTCTGATCCCTCTCATGCGATTTACCACATTATATTTGGATCCTGCTGCGGAAGTATTGCCGCACGTATAGTGAGCAGTTCTAGTTCCCGTAGCGATTCCTACAGCGGCCAAGGGCACCACCGTCCCGGTGCGAGTTGTCTTTTTGCAGCTCAATGACATGTCAGCGCAAGCACCGCTAGTACCCAATACCGCAATGCCACAACCATAGTCCGCGATCGGGTTGGCTCCGAGCTCTACAACAGACGCGGCGCACGCCAAATCTGTGCCAGCTGCCGCAGCTACGCATTGAATCGCGGAGGTCGCACAGTTGGCGGAGGCCGTGCCGGCGGCGCCAAGCAAGCCCAAGGCCAAGACCGCCTGGATGCTCTTGTTCAGTTTCTTGATACTCGTGTTCATTCAACTATCTCCTTGTTTTGATCGGGGGATATCGGGGGCAGAGTGGCGTTTGTTTGAAAATCACCGTGAGGATCATTCCTCCACTCCGTTGGGCTCTGCGGGTGCAATCCTTGAATTCCGAATCACCTTCGCCCTGCTTCGACGTTTGCATCTCGACGTGGTTGAAGCCGTTGGGTGGTGTCCGGCGGATTGCGACCGCAGTGCAGTTCTAGCACCAGCGACGCATCGATCAACCCTGCCGTGGGCGGAACCAAGAGGAACCAAGAGGAACCAAGAGAAGATGAGAACGAATCGATCGATACACAACATAACCGCTTGTTTTTCATGAAAGCAGGTGCCCAAAAAAGAGAAAAAAACAATATTCCGTCGACCCTGGGCAGGGCTTGTGCGCGGCTTCTGGGCCACGTTGCATAGGCATCACCACACACGTGGCAGGTTCACTTCCGACAAAGTGAACCTGGCCCTGTTCGGGTGTGCCATCAATGTGATCCGAGCCGATTTGTGGCTTCGTCTGCATCGGTGCCGCGCTTGGCTTGGTCGAGCCACAACCTGTTTGATCTCACCGGAGGCATTCGGCGATTCATTGCGGTTTGTGATGAGAATCACGTCGGCTCCAATGCGTCCGGGCTCCGCATGGCAGACTGTCCAAGCCGGTTGGTGTAGGAGGCGGTACCGGGCACGACCTGTCTGTTCCGCGATTGCTTCAACGCCCAGGCATTCGGAGAAGGACGCATGGAGCGCAGTTGGAAAGACGCCCGCATTGATGGCCATGGGACGCGGCTCACGCGGCAAGGGCAGTCGATCGATGCCGCATGCAGGTTGATGGATCGCGCCACGGATCCGATCGAGCAGCGCCATCGCGTGTTGGATCACGACGCAAGCATGACGGCATCCGGGACGACCTTCGACATCCGAAGTGCTGGCGTTGGCAGTAGGATCCATGTGTTGGAAAGCGTGCAACAACGTCGGTAAAGTGCATCAGTGCAAGCAGGGCCGGGCAATCCAAGGAGCGATGTCGCCGTGAACGAAACAGCCAGCATTGAAGACCGCTGCATGGATGAGTGCTACGAGCTATCGGGTCGGCTGATCGATCCGATCCTCGGCTCAGTGACCTACGCCGGTCAGCGCAACCCGCTCAGGCGCAAGCACCTGGAAGTATTGGCCCAGATGGTTGGTGCCAACGGTGCGATGGTCAGTCGCAAAGCGGTGATCGATCAGGTCTGGAACGGCAATGCGTTGATCGGCGAAACTGGACTGACCGAAGCCGTCCACGCGCTGCGGCGGGCGCTGCAGGACGCCGATCCGGCCAAACCGCTGATCCGCACCGTTCCGCGCCGCGGCTACATGCTTACGGCACAGGCGCGCTTGACCGACCGCAAAGCGAATGCGGCGTTTTCTGAAGGGTCGCCGGTTGTGGGCAAGCCGGAGTGGCAGCTGTTGCGCTTGTTGGGCAGCAGTCCGGTCAGTGAGACCTGGCTTGCGCAGGCGCAGGACGGTCACGCGCAGCGCGTATTCCGCTTTTGCCGAAGCGAACAACACCTGCGGTTGCTGCAGCGCGAGACCACCGTCATGCGCTATCTGCGCGAAGCGCTGGCGGGCCGCAAGGACATCGCGACCATCCTCGATTGGCAGCTGGACGAGCCACCGTATTTTCTGGAATCGGATTACACGCGTCACGGCAGCCTGCCGCAGTGGGCGGCATCGCAAGGTGGGTTGCGTCGCATCGCGTTGGCGGAGCGCATGCGTTTGATCGGTGAAGTTGCGGGTGCGCTGGCTGCGGTGCATGCAGCTGACGTTGTGCATCGCAATGTGAGCGCCGCGAGCATCTTCATCGACAGCGATCACGACCAGGATCGGATTCACGCCAGGCTGGGCGAATTCGGATGGAGCGACTTGAGCGACCGGACCCGCCTTGATGCGCTGAAGATCACCAGTGCGGGACTGACGCTGATCGGCGATGAAGGCGTTGGCGAGCAGATCTACTTGGCCCCCGAATGCGCGGCAGGGCAGGCCACGACGCCAGCCAGTGATGTCTACGCGCTGGGCGTGCTGATGTTGCAGATGGTCGTGGGCGACTTGCAGCGAACCATCAATGCGGACTGGGCGCGCGAGGTCGATTCAAATCCACTACGCGACCTGATCGCCGCCTGCACCGATATGCAGGCGGAACGCCGCCCCTCCGCTGCGGCCGTGTCCGAGCAACTGCGTGCGTGCAATGCGGCCACCGACCAGAACACATCCGATGTCGAAGCAAGCAACAATTTGCCGCCTGCGCCCGCAGCCACTACACCCGCATCGATCATCGGCCAAACGATCGGCCCCTACCGGGTCCTCGACCAGCTCGGCGAAGGCGGTATGGGCCTGGTGTATCTGGCCGAACAAACCGAACCGGTGCAGCGCAAGGTCGCGCTGAAGCTGATCAAGACCGGCATGGACGGCAAACAGGTGCTGGCCCGCTTCGAGGCCGAGCGGCAGGCACTGGCGCTGATGAACCATGCCAACGTGGCCACGGTCTACGACGCCGGCAGCACGGCGTTGCAACAGCCGTATTTTGCGATGGAGTACGTGCGCGGTCTGGACATAGCCGCCCATTGCGATCAACGGCAGCTGGATTTTCGCGAACGCATCACGCTGTTTCTTCAGGCCTGCGAAGGCGTACTGCACGCGCATCAGAAAGGCCTGATCCATCGCGACATCAAGCCCGGCAACATCCTGGTCAGCCGCGCGCAGGACCAGCCGGCCACGGTCAAGATCATCGATTTCGGCGTGGCCAAATCGCTGTCGGGTGTGCTGACGGGCCATGCGGCGCATACGCGCCTGGGCAGCTTCGTGGGCACGCCGGCCTACAGCAGCCCGGAGCAGGTGTCCGGGCCGCTGGTGAATGTCGATACGCGTGCGGATATCTACTCGCTGGGCGTGGTGCTGTATGAGCTGCTGGCCGGCGTCACGCCGTACAGCGAAGAAGAGCTGAACCGCAAAACACAGGCCGAGCTGGCGCGGCTGTTGAGCGGTGAGCGACCACCGAGCCTGCTGGCGCGCTTCTCCAGCCTGAGCGTCGAAGACGAAGGCGAGATCGCGAAGCACCGATCGCTGTCGGTCGAACAGATGAAAGCGCTGTTGGGCAGCGATCTGTCGTGGATCGTCGGCAAGTGTCTGCAGAGCGACCCGGACGACCGCTATCCGTCGGTGCTGGAATTGGAGAAGGACCTGCGCCGCTGGCTGGACGATGAACCGATCGAAGCGCGTCCCGCGTCGCGGATGTACCGGGTGCGCAAGTTCGTGCGCCGGCATCGGGTTGGAGTCGCGCTGGCCAGCGTGATGACGTTGGCCCTGCTGACGACAACCACTGCCGCCGTGGTTGGATTTGTGCGCGCCGAAGATGCGCTGAAAGCCGCGCGCAAGGCCACTGCGGAGGCGAAGGCGGCCACTGCCGAAGCGGAGATGGCGGCCGAATTCCAGGTCAAGCAGATGCAGTCCATCGACCCGGCTGCGATGAGCCTGAGCTTGCGCAGCGCCTTGATCAAGGCAGTCGAGGAACCCGGCCCGGGTCTCGGAGACGATCCGGCTGCTGCTGCGCAGCGCAGGCAGCAACAGGAGGCGCTGCTCAAACGCGTGAACATGACCGATCTGGCGCTGAGTCAGTTGGATACCAATTCATTCCAGCCGGCATTGGCGACGATCAAGAACGACTTTGGTGATTCCCCGTTGCTGCAGGCGCGCCTGTGGCAGACGATGGCCGATACCTTGGTCAAACTCGGCAATTACAAGGCAGCGATCGAACCACAACGCCTGGCGTTCGAGCAGCGCCACAGGTTGCTGGGTGCGAACCATCGATTGACGCTCGACTCGTTGCTTCGCCGAGGCCGTCTGCGTTTTCAGATGGGTCAACAGGATAAGGCAGAAGTAGATATGCGAGCAGCCATGGCAGGGTTGCGGCGCGCGTTGGGTAGCGACCACCCGGACACATTGCGATCGATCTCGGCAACCGCTTACTGCCTGCTGTTTCAGGAAAAAATTGACCTAGCACTACCGCTGTTTCGTGAAGCGTACGAGCGTCGGCGTCGTACGCTGGGCAACGATCATCGGGACACACTGGCGTCAGCACGTGATTTGGCTGCTGGGTTAAGGGGGGCCGGAAAGTACAAGGAAGCGTTGCCGTATGCGGAGGCGTCCGTGAGCGGGTATCGACGAGTTCTGGGCAGTGAGTTGGCCAGCCGCGACCCCGATATGCGCAAAGCCATTGCGCAGTTGGTTGCAGCGTATGAGGGCGTAGGCCGGTACGCTGAAATGGAAGCGCTCACACGCGAGAATCTCGAGGCAACTCGTCACTTTTTAGGCGACAAGCATCCGACAACTTTGACGTTGATGCAAAATATGGGGGTAACGTACCAGCACTTGGGCCGGCCTGCTGAAGCTGAAGCTTACTTGCGGCAGGTGCTGAAGGTCAGACGCGAACTTTTCGGCGATGAACATGAAAATACGCTCAACGACCGACGCGTTATCGCAACTCTGTTGGCGGAACAAGGAAAGAACAGCGAAGCGGAGTCGATGCTTCGTAACGTTCTGGCTGACTATCGGCGGCTGTTTGGCGAGGATCATCCAAACACAATCAATTCCAAGTTCGATTTGGCAGACTTGCTGCGCGGCAAAGGCAGGTTCGACGAAGCCGAAGCATTGTACACGCAAGTCTTTGCGGCATGGCGCCGCGCTTACGGAAACGAAAACCGCTACACTTTGGTGGCGATGACTCGCTTGGCCAATATACTGCAGGATAAGGGCGAGATCGGCGCGGCAAAATCGCTATTCCAGAAAGCACTTGAAATACAGCGCCGGACATTGGGCGACTTGGACATAGACACCATGTCGACGATCACTGAGCTGGCCGCAGCAGTGCGTGCGGAAGGCAATCTCAAGCAGGCCGAAACCTTGTTGCGCGAAGCCCTGGCCGGTTGTCGCAAAGTGTTTGGGCAGGACCATGCGAATACGTTGAGCACCAGCGAAGAACTGATCGCTGTTTTGCGTGAACGCGGCGCGCTGGACGAAGCTGCAGCATTGGAGTTGGAGTTGAAAAAATCCAGGCAGCGCGCAGCCAATCCGAAAAAGTAAGTGGACTGGTGTCGAACCCCATCGATCAACACACAGGGGGCAGGTTCACTCCCGGATACGCGGCCTCAAAAAGGGCCAAGTTGACTTCCGACAAAGTGAACCTGGCCCTGTTTGGCTGTCGCCTCAATTCAATCGGACCCGATTTGTGGCTTCGACAGCATCGGTGCCGGTGCCAGGATCGGTCGATCCACCACCTGATCGGCTTGACACCCGGAGGGGAACGATTCAGCGTGTTGTGCGACGGCAATCAAGTTACCCGCCATGTATGCGGGCTGCGGAGTGGCAGACTGCCCTCGCCGGTTTGTGTTGAGGTTCGACCGGTGCGGGGCAGTACCTGCCTGTTCCGCGAGTCGCTTCAACGCTCATGGATCAGAGAAGGACAAATGCAGCACCATTGGAAAGACGATCGCATCGATTGCCATGGGACACCGCTCACGCAGCAAGGGCAACAGATCGATGTCTCATGCAGGTTGCTGGATCGCACTGCATTGTTGACTGAGCAGCGCCATCGAGTGGTTGATCACGACGAAAGCACGACGACGTCGATTCCGGAAGCAACGACGGCATCGGGCACGACCGCCTTGCACTTCGCGGGTGAATCCGCCCACCTGCTGGCGCTGGCGGCAGACGTTCTATGCGTTGTGACGCGTGCAGCGACACCGGTAGAGCGCATCACTGTAAGTAGGACCTGGTAAGCCAAGGAGACATATCGCGATGAATGAAGCCGCCCGCATCGAAGATCGCTACATGGATCAGTGCTACGTGCTCTCTGGTCGGCTGATCGATCCGATCTGCGGTTCGGTCAGCTACAACAATGCGTGCACTCCGCTCAAACGCAAGCATCTGGAAGTTCTCGCCTGCCTGGTCAGTGCCAAGGAAATGATGGTCACCCGCAGGGCGCTCATCGACCTGATCTGGAACGGCAATGCGTTTGTCGGCGAGACCGGGTTGACCAATGCCATTTATTACCTCCGGCGCGCACTGCAGGACACGAACGCCGACATGCCGCTGATTCGCACCGTTCCGCGCCGTGGCTACCAGCTCACGGTTGAGGTGCGCCTCAATGATCACGAAGCGGCTGCCGCGTTGTCTCTCGGCTCGCCGGTCATCGGCAAGCCGGAATGGCTTCTGTTGCGCCCTTTGGGCAGCAATGCGGTCAGTGAGACTTGGCTTGCACAGGCACAGGACAGTCGGGCGCAGCGCGTGTTCCGTTTTTGCCGCAGCGAGCAGCACCTGCGATTGCTGCAGCGTGAAACCACCGTCATGCGCTATCTGCGCGAAGCGCTCTCGGGCCGCAAGGACATCGTGACGATCCTCGATTGGCAGCTGGAGGAGCCGCCGTATTTTCTCGAGCTGGACTACGCGCGTCACGGCAGCCTGCCGCAATGGGCGGCGGCGCAGGGTGGGCTGCGTCGCATCACGTTGGCGGAGCGCATGCGGCTGATCGCCGAGGTGTGCGGTGCGCTTGCGGCGGTGCACGCGGCGGACGTTGTGCATCGCAACGTGAGCGCTGCGAGCATTTTCATCGACAGCGATCACGACGACC
>JBIITV010000059.1:0-26238 GCA_044340325.1 Lysobacteraceae bacterium | reverse complement strand
ATCGCTGTATCCATCTCCCAGAAAACTGATGCTATTCATACCAAAACTGGGAGCCGGTGTCGGCACTGAACGCGAAAAATATCGGGATTGCTGGGGTTGGGTGAAATTTGCAGGTCTGACTATCTGGAACTGGTCGACTGGACCGGGCGACACCTGCGAGAAGGCAAGCGCGGTGCGATTCCCGGGGGAGCGCCGCCGGTGCTGCAGTCCTTGGATCCGACGAATCAGCGCTGGGCCGTGCGGGTGAACGCGATTGGATCGGGCTACTGGCGCGTTGTTGGCGACGCACACGATCTGATTACTGTCGCACAGCGTATTGGCCAGAGGTGGGTCAAGGGACTGGGGCTGGCGAAGAAGATCGCGCGGCCAGCTTGATCGAGGATGGAAACACCGTGGCCCGCGAGGGAGGATGCTGCGTGGTCGATGACCGGTCAGCCCACGATATCAAGCGAAGTGCGCATGACGCAGGGCGTTGATTTGCGCTGAGCTGATGCAACCAGGGATTCAATAGCAGATAGTGGGTGTCCTAAGTCTCCTCCTATAGTGGGTGTCCTAAGTCTTCCTCCATCGGGTCTAGCGCAGGGGCCAGTGGACGGAGCAGAATCTCGGTCGCGTGCATGGCGTGGTCCTCAGGCGTCGATACCCCGAGGAAAAAAACCGCGTCATGCACGCGCTTTTTTTGCGGACACTAAACCCTATCTCATTGATCTGCAATCAGAAAAAGTGGGGTGAACTTAGGCATAAAGCCCACCCTACGAGGTCTAGCGAAAGCCGGTTACACAGGAACTTCTTTCACTCTCCAAGCCGCCAAATCAAATTCTGCGAACACGACTCGCACCGCATCGGGATCCTTGCCAGCCCGCCCAGCAAGCCCGAGTACAACTTCTGCCTTATTCGTATTCCTCCATTCGAATGGATTTCCACCATCTCCACCATCTGCGATGTAATTACCTCCGGTATTAGTCACATTCAGATAATCCACTCGATTTCCACTTCTTCCTCCGAACTGAGCAATGAATTGATTTTCCGCGAAGTTCATTGTCGGTGACTCTCTACCCGCTGGATTTCCGTAAGTGAATGATCCGGACACGAGATAGTTGACACGAATCGCTTCGATCTTCCAAGAGGCCCAGAAATTCAAGCTTGTGACTCTATCATGGCGAGCAATAAAAGCGGACTGATCGGGTATATCGAATGGGTCGCCGCCACCCCCGCCCCAAAATTCAGATTGATGTATTTTATATCTTAAAATAGGAATTCCATAGGACGGCGAAAGCAGCTGGGGTATGGTAATAATAGTGTTAGGGCTGCGATTGAAACCTACCATCGCCTCCTTTATTTTATCGATGTCGTTTTTTGCAATGATTTCGCATTGATCCAGCTTGTGGTCATCCACTTTGACAGAATAAAAATCGTATGTATTTTTAATGTCACGAATTTGATTTAATAGACAATTTATGCCTTCAGCTTTTCCGGTGAGCCCGCCATCGTTGACGCTATCACCAATAAGCGATTCCCTGTTTCTTACTACGTTTGCAAATGCTTCGGCAGGGAAGCCCTTGGCATGCTCGTAACCTATACTTTTAAACGAGTTAACTACTGGCGAGTCCAGAGGAACCTTCGTAAATGAAAGAGCATATTCAACGACCTTGCTAAAGCTTTCAAAAGTTGGACTTTTGACGCCAGAAATGTAGTGGTCGAAAGAATATGTCGTTCTTACTTCTCTAAGGACATTATCGATATTGACTTGAAACTTTTCATCAATCTTGGTGCTAATGCCTATGTAGTTGGCTTTCAATAATGCCACGACCTCTCTTCGTTGTTCGCTTGTTTGCGCGTAAAAGTTAAAGACACCATAAAATTCACCGCCACGAACAATCTGATTCACATAGCTATCGCCGTACACCAAAACGAAATTGTTGGCATCGCGATCGGGTGGTGGGGATAAATCAGTTTTCATTCTTACATTTGTGATGTCTCCTCCATCGATGTTTCGCCGCACTGCTACCACTACGGAAACTGTATGTTCACTCACATTAAGTCCGCTCAGCCATTTGACCTTTGTGCTCACGTTCCCCAAGCCATATTGAACCGCCAGTGACTGGGTGACGCCCAAAGCAGAGGCTAATTCAGTGAATGACTCGGTAACCGTCCCAGTAATTGTTGTGGAAGCGCCAACAGGCTCGTGACTTTCTATCTCCACTGCTGTGGACAAACCCATACCTGAAACGCTGCCATAGCCTTGACCGAGGGCGGCCGGTGCGGCTGACGCCGATTCGCCACCTGTCATCATCATAGTATGTGAGGTGGTCGTCGATTGATTTTCCATGTCATCTCCTTATGCTCTTAAGCACGTTATTTTCATTTAACTGATGAGATTTGATTCCAATATGGAATCCATTTTTGTGCGACTGCTTCGTTCTTATGTCGCATGTCAATCGTGCCTTAGTGATCTGACACCGATTTGTTCTTCTTTGATCGCTTCATGGGCTACTTCGATCTCTGTCTTGCGAATAATTCGCGTCACCGGAATATCAAAACACCGCGCCAACTCCCGCGCGATCCGGAAACGAACGGCACGCCCCGCCTCGGCGCGCTTGATGGTGGTGAGTGACAGCGGGATGTTGCGCCGCCAGCAGTCGTTGGCGAGGTCTTGTCGACTCATAAGCCGCGCTTGGCGCAATTGACGAAGAAGGGTGTTGTCGAGCAAAACGTTGCCGCGGCGCAGGCGGTCTGCGGCCGCGTGCGAGGAAGCTGAGGTTGCGTCGCTGCCTTCGTGGCACCGCAGCAGCGATCGAGCGGTTCCATCAAAACCGGCGAGGTGGGTGGTGCTGTCCTGAGTGTGCGCTTGTTCGAGTTCCATGGGGTTCCCCTGGGTTTGGAAGGAAGCCATCGCCATCGATGGCGGGTGGATGGCGTCGGCAGCCCTGGCGGCAGCCCGCATCGGGACGTGCCGGTCGTCGGTACTGATACTGAGCGGCTACTCAGGCCACCCTCGCTTGCGGGTGATCTGCAGTAGACGCATCAGTGCGGCAACGCCATGGACGGCAAGGCCGTACGGCGCAATCGTAGGGATGCACCTGCGAAGCTGATATCGCCGCATGTTCTGCTCACGCAGTGACCTGTGATTCCAATAGAGAATCCATCCTTTTTTGACTGATCTGTTCTCATGCCGCATGTCAATCTTGCGGTAGCGATCTGGCGCCGATTTGTTCTTCTTTGATCGCTTCAGGGGCCATTTCGAGCTCTCTGTTGCTAAGAGTTCGCGTCACCGTGTATCGCCCACATTCAGTAGGCCCGTCGAACCGCGCCTTGCCGCGTGCGGGCCTGCAGGCGACAAATGCTTATGGGGTGCAGGATCTGCATGGGCTGATCTGGGAATGGACCGACGATTACTCCGCACTGCTGATCGCCGGCGACAACCGCAACCAGGGCGATGCGGACACCTCGAAATACTGCGGTGCCGGCGCGCTGTCGATGGACGATCGCGAGAACTACGCTGTCATGATGCGGGTCGCGCTGCTGTCGTCGCTGCAGGCGCAGGACACCACGCGCAACCTGGGGTTCCGCTGCGCGAGGGATGTGCGATGAAAAAACGTCATGCGGCCGCGGTGATCGTGGCGATCATCTTCGCGGTGATTGCGCTGTTGTACGCGGGCCGGACCATGGCCGCCAAGTCGGACGCGAAGCCACTGCCTGCGGACTCGGTGTATCAGCTTCCGCTGGTGCTGACCGATCAGAATGGCCGCGCCGCCGACTGGCGCGGGCGGCGCGGAAAACCGCAGCTGGTGTCGATGTTCTACACCTCGTGCAAATACATCTGTCCACTGATCATCGACAGCGGCAAGGCCATCGAAAAGAAGCTCACGCCGGCCGAACAACAACGCATCGGGATTCTATTGATCAGCATGGACCCGGCGCGCGATACGCCCGCCGCGCTGAAATACATCGTCGACAAGCGCAAGCTCGATGCCGCGCGCTGGACGCTCGCCAGCCCGCCGAAACACGACGTGCGCGCGGTCGCAGGCGTGCTCGGCATCCGCTACCGCGAACTGGCCGACGGCGAGTTCAACCACACCAGCGCGCTGGTGCTGCTGGACGCGGACGGCCGCATCCTTGCCCGCACCGAGCGAATGGGCGCGCGGCCCGATCCGGAATTCCTCACGGCAGTGAAGCGAGCGATGGCGAAGTAGACGGGTCGCTCAGTGTTTCGACAGATGCGCGATGGCGGCGGTCGCGGTCTCGCGGTCGTTGTCGTCGAACGGCGTGATGGTCACGCGTTCGATGGTGTCCGCATCGATGCAACGGACGTTGACGCTGTAGCCGTCGGGGTGGCTGCGCGGGACATAGAACGCTTTCACGCCGCAGTGACGGCAGAAGAGATGGCGCGCTGTGCCGGTGTTGAATCGGTACTCGGCGAGCGCGTCCTCGCCGGAGAGTAGCCGGAAATGCGCGGCCGGTACGATCAGATGCAGAAAGCCCGTCATCCGGCAGATCGAGCAGTTGCAGTCGAGCGCATCGACGACCGACGGCGCATCGACTTCGAAACGCACGCGGCGACAGTGACAGCCGCCGCGATGGGTGACGGGTGTCGTCGACATCGCTTCAGTCCTTGTCTTTTCCTTTGCCTTTTCCTTGGCCATGGCCGTGATCTTTGCCGCCCTGGCCGGGGCTATCGTCATGATCGTCGTGCTTGTCGCGACCCTTGCCGCGTCCCGGGAATTCGCGTTCGAGGTCGCGGTCGAGTTCGATCGGGCGGCCCCAGCGGTCGTAACTCGGCACCATGCCCCGCTTCAGGCGGTGGAATTCGGCCGAACCCGGCTTGATCCCCAGCTGTTTGGCGATCGCGCCCCAGCCTTTGTCGTGATCGCGTTCCCACAGATCGGCCACATGGCGGCAGGGATGGCCGGCGAGTCTGGCCAGTGCGCAGGCGAAGTAGATGTCGCCCGGCGCCCAGCGGCGGGCCAGCAGGTCCACCACCAGATCGCGCGGTGCGCCGTGGTAGCGCACCAGCTCGTCGACGAACGGGTCGCGGTAGCGGCCGCCATAGCGGTTGATGTCGCTCAGCCAGGTGTCGACCCAGATGTCGCCGCTGCGCGGATTCCAGCCGAAAGTGAAGTCCTGGGCCTGCGCGCTGCTGGCGGCAAGGCCGAAAGCGAGTAGCGAGGTTGCGATGAGTCTGCGCATGGTCGGGGGGTGTCCGGCAGGCAAGTATGCGTGGCCCTCATCATGGTGCCAAAGCGGCCGGGGCGTCCAGACGACCGTGTCGCGCAGTGTTTCGATCCCGCACGGCAACGCGCCGCAGGCAGGCTGCGGCGCGTTGGTCATGCAGGGAATACATCCAGGGAATATCAGCGTGGGAGACGCTCAGTCATCGTCGTGCCAGCGGCGGTCGCGGCCACGGTGATGGCGATCGTTGTAACCGTAATCGCGATCGCCGTCATTGCGGTCGTAGCGCGGGTCGTAGTATTCGACCCTGCAGCGACCGCGGCTGTCGCAGCGCTGGCGGCTGTAGCGACCGTACGGGTCGCGGACGAAGCCGTTGCGGCTGTAATAGTCGTTGCCCCTGCCGTAATTGCTGCGGTTGCGGTGATAGCCGTACGCGTTGCCGTACGGTGGGCCATAGCGGTCGTTGTCGCGCGGCATATGGCGGTAGTACACGGGACGGCCGCGGTAGTCGCGTTCGACGATCAGCCGGTCGTTGTAGCCGTAATCGCCGTAACGGTAGTAGGGGTGTCCGCTGCGGAACACGATATCGGCGACATCGACGATCACGCGGACAAGGTTGTCGTCGGCGCGCGCAGGAGCGGGAAACAGCGCGCCTGCGCCCAGGGCGGCGGCGAGGGCGGCAGGAGCGAGCCAGCGGGCAAGGGAAAGCATATGGAATCTCCGGAGGGCCGCGATTGTGCGGTTCGGTGGTGACGATGCCGTTGTCCCGGTGAACGCCGATTTAACCTTTTGCGGCGTGCCGGAACGATTTACTCGGCACTCAGCCGGCGAGCAACGACCGGATCGCTGCGGGCAACTCCGCAGGCTCGTGGACGCTGCGCAATCGCTCCAACGCGGATGGCGGCGTGGTTTCGGTTTCGTGCATCCAGGTCACGCGGTAGGGCATGTGCACGCCGCAGCCGCCGAGCTCCAGCACCGGCACGATGTCCGAACGCAGCGAATTGCCGATCATCGCGAACTGTTCCGGCGCCAGGCCGAATTCCGCCAGCAGCCGTGCGTAGGTGGCGGCGTCCTTCTCGCTGACGATCTCGATCCGCCGGAACAGATCCGACAGGCCCGAGTCGCGCACTTTGGCTTCCTGGTGGAACAGGTCGCCCTTGGTGATCAGCACCACCGGCCGTTCGCGCGCGATCTCCGCCACCGCTTCGCGAATGCCCGGCAACAGCTCCACCGGATGCTGCAGCAGCGATTTTCCGAGTTCGACGATGCGATGCAGGTCCAGCGCGGAGATGCGCGCATCGGTGATCGCGACGGCGGCTTCGATCATCGACAGCGTCATGCCTTTCACGCCGTAGCCGAACAGGGTGAGATTGCGCTTCTCGACCGCATACAGCCGGTCGTGGACATCGTCGAGATCGACGTAGCCGCCGACGATGCGCTCGAACGCGTGCTGTGCGTCGCGATAGTAGTCTTCGCTGCGCCAGAGCGTATCGTCGCCGTCGAAGCCGATGATGTGGATGTCGCGGGTCATGGTCGGAAGTGGTCCTCGATACGAAGCGATGATGGCATGCAGTTCATGGCATCGTCGTGCGCAGCTTGTCGGTGATCGGGATCGCATCCGCCGGGCGCAGCGGAGGCGGCGACAGCGCGGCCTTGTAGGCGCGATACAGCAGTTGGACTTTCTCCAGATACGCCTGCGTTTCCCGGTAGGGCGGCACGCCGCCGTAGCGGGCGACCGCGCCCATGCCGGCATTGTATGCGGCGATCGCCAGCACCGGATCGTTCTTGAATCGCTTCAGCAGCATCTTGAAATACCGTGCGCCCGCATCGATCGATTGCGCAGCGGAGAATGCGTCTTGCACGCCGTACTCCTCCGCTGTCGCGGGCATCAGCTGCATCACTCCCTGCGCGCCCTTGGGCGATTCGGCTTTTTCGTCGAAACCGCTCTCCGCATGCGCGATCGCGCGCAGCCAGGCGTCTTCCACCCCGGTCTTCTTTGCGCTGGCCTTGAACAGCCGCGCGTGACGGTCGAGTTTCGGCGTATCGACCTTGCCGAGACCTTCGTGCGCCGGCTCGCCTTCGGGGGTTTCCACCGTGAAACGCAGATAGACGCGCGAGCCCGGCAGATTGCGTGTGCCGTAGACCAGTTTGCCGTCCTGCTCGCGTTCGTAGAGCGTGCCGCTGAACACGCCCATCTCGCCCCAGAGGTTGGGCGTCTGTACGGCGGCATCGTCGATCTGCTTCGGCTCGCACTTCGAGCCCGGTTCCGGCGCAGTGGACAGGCTGACGGTGCCGCTGCGCACGCAGCGATAGACCGTGCGTGCCTGCGCCGACAGCGGCAGGCAGCAGAGGATCAAGCACAGCATCGGCAACAAGCGTGGCATGGCGCGCATTCTAATGCGTCGCCCGGATTCCCTGCCGTGCGCGTACCATGGCCACTGTTCGCTGCCATCTCCGAACACTCGCGCGCCACGCCCGGCCGGTTTCCGTCGCCCGTCTCGCTTCCTTCGCAAGGTCGCCGCTCTCGCGGTCCGGCCAATGGAGCGCACATGTCCGGCGACAGTCCCGAAGCGGGATACCGCACCCGCATCATCGACGTCCGTCTTGCTGGAGACGACTACCGGATCCGCGCGTTGGCCGACCGGCAGCAGTACGCCGATCCCGACGGTTTGGCCGAACTGGCCGGCATCAGCTCCGCGCAGTGGTGTCTGTTCGGTCAGATCTGGCCGGCAGGCCGCGTGCTTGCGGCGGCGATGGTGGGCTTCGATGTCGATGGCAAGCGCATTCTCGAAATCGGCTGTGGACTTGGTCTGTCGAGTCTGGTGTTGCAGCGTCGGCGCGCGGATATCACCGCCAGCGACCATCACCCGCTTGCCGAGCGGTTCCTGCGCGGCAATGCGGTGCGAAACGGCCTGCCGATCGTGACCTATCGCGATCTGCCGTGGTTGACCGCCGACATCGCGCTCGGGCGATTCGATCTGATCATCGGCAGCGATGTGCTGTACGAACATCGGCACGTCGCGCAGCTGGCGGCGCTGCTGCAGCGGCACGCACACGACGGCGCGGAAATCATGATCGCCGACCCCGGGCGCGGATTCGGCAACCCGTTGAGCCATGCGTTGCGCAGCCAGAACTACCGTGTGGACGAGGCGCGCTGCGCGTTCGAGGACGGCGATCGCGCGCCGTATCGCGGGCGCCTGCTGCACTATCGCCGTTGATACTTGTCGACCGCGCCATTCATCGCGCGGCGTCGGCGTCTTCCTGCGCCCATGTGCGCGCGCTTCCGCTGCGGCGCATGCGATAGCGTTCGCGCACATCGTGGATCTTGCCGTAGCGTCTGACTTCGGTCGTTTCGAGCATCTCGATCGCACCGGTGTCGCGACGGAAGATCAGCATGCCATCCTCACGGAGTACCAGATCGACCGGTCGCGCCTTGCGGATATCGGTTCTGTCCTCGCCATTGGTCAGTTCGTCGACGAGCGCCCAGAGTACTTTGGGATCGCCAGCGGTATTCAAGGTCTGCGTCCAGCGGATGCGTGCGAGATTCGTGTCGCCCTCTACCAGATTGAGCGCGTATTCGCGGCTGGCCGGCAGCGGCAGGCCTTCGTTTGGCGAGCTCATCGGTTCGGCGTCGCGGTAACGCTTGCCTACGACCAGGGTCTTGTCGACGAACGCGGTCATGGTCTTGGCCTGCGTGCTGGCCATGGTTTCGACGCTGGCTGCGGTGATGATGCTGTCCACCGTAGCCTTGAGATTCTCCTGCATGATCTTGATGACCGACTCGCGGTCCACCTTCGAGATTTTCGGGTCGGTGTCGTTGATCATGTTCGGCAGATTCGCGGCGATGACCGGCAGCATCGCCGAGCGTATTGTGACGACCAACGGCTGCAGATTGCGCACCTGTCGGTAGCGCCCGTTCCGGTCCAGCTCGATGACGATGTCCATGCCGTCGAGCTCGTCGAGCATCGGCGCGATCGCGTCGACCATGCTGCGGTCGCCTTCTACCGCTTCGATCAGGCTGTCGCGGGTGACCCAGGTCTGTACGTAGCCGGTGCTGCCGGCCTCGTCGGTCCGGATTTCGGTGCGGTCGGTGGTGCGGCGGACGCTGGGCACGCCGTTCTTGATGTCGCGGACGACGGATTCGGTGTCGTAGATCGAGACTTCGCCCGCTTTCCATCCGATCGGCAAGCGCACCTGCTCGGCGGCGCTCGCGAAAGCGGGCGCCGCAGCGATCAGCAGCGCGGGGAGCAGCAAGACGATGCGATGTAAGGCGGGACGGAGCGAAGCGGTCATCGGTGTTCCTTCATGTGCTGATGCGCAGTGTTGCGTTCACGCGCCGCGCGAAATCAGCTCGCGCATGCGTTTGAGTTTCGGCGCCACGATCGGCACCGTCAGCATGGTGCTGGTCAGCGCCATCAGCAGCAGTGCGGTGAACGTGCTGCTGGTGATGATGCCCTTGTCCAGCAGCACCGTTGCGAAAATGATCTCGATCAAGGCCTTGGTCTGCAGGAGCCAGGCGATGATCGACGCCTCGCCGGGTTTCCATTTCAGGATCCTGCCGGCAATGCGAATGCCCACCTGCTTGCCGGTGATCTGCATCGCCAGCAGAAAGCCTGCGGCCAGAAATACCACGGCACCGCCGACTTCCCAGTTTGTGCGTAGCCCGGTGCTGAGGAAATACACCGGCATCAGCACCAGCAGCACGTTGTGACGCAGGACATCGAGTTTTTTCTGATCGAACCAGTGGTGGTCCATGACCACGCCCGCCAGGAATGCACCGACCATGTAGTGAAGGCCGCACCAGTCTGCGCCCAAGGACACCGCTGCCAGCCAGATCAGGGCGATGTACCAGCGGTCGCTTTCCGGTAACCGCAGCATGACTTTCCGGTATATCCAGCACGCCGGCACGAACAGCGCGATGAAGATCGCCTGGCGCTCCAGCCGATGCCAGTCCATGACCACGATGGCCAGCACCGCCCAGATCGCGATGTCGTCGAGGCTGGCATAGCGCAGGATGCGCTGACCCAGCGGTTGGCGCAGGATGTCCAGCTTTTCCATCAGCAGCACCAGAATCGGCAGAGCGGTTACGGCTGCCGCCATGCCGATACCGAGAACGAACTGCCAGGGCTGCGCCTTGTCGCCGATCCAGCCGCCGCCGAAGTGCAGCAGCGTCAGCGCCGCGATGCTGCCGAACAGCAGTGGTACGCTCAGTGCCATGCCAGCGGTGACGCTGCTTTCTCGCCGCTGTTTCCAGGCTTCGCCGAGGTCCAGCTCGATACCTGCCAGCCAGACGAACAGCATCACCGCCCACCAGGCCACGCCGTTGAGCGACTGGATCACATCCTTGGTGAATATGAAATTGTAGTAATCCGGAAACAGCGCGCCGAGGACACCCGGCCCCAGCAGAATGCCGGTGAGGATCTGCACCACCACCAGCGGCGCGAAGTAATCGGTGCGCCCAAGCCGCCAGATCAGATACGGCACCGCCAAGATGATGACCATCGCGATCAGGAACAGCTCGGTGGTGGGGATGGTATGAGGCATGCGCAGGCCGACGGTTTTTTTGAGGGGCCAGCATAGCGGAGCGTTTCGCACCCGAGAAGCTGAACAGCCGCATAGAGGCGGCGTGCGCACGCATGCTACCCTCTGGCCGATGATCCGGACGCCCATGACCTCCTGTCTTTCGGTGACCCTGTTGACGCTGGCCCTCGCGGGCTGCGCCACACAGTCCCCGCCCCCGAAACCCGCCGTCGTCGCCAGCGTGCCCGCGCCGGCTGTCGCGCAGCCTCCGCTCGCGTCGTCGCTGTTGCCGAGAGTGCCGCAGCCGCCGGAGCGCCCGGTGGCACCGCCATCGGTGACCGACCCGGCGATTCCGCGCGAGCAGCGCATCGCGGCCTTCGTCGACTACACGGCGACGACCTATGGCATCGACCCGCAGCGCATCCGCGACACGCTGGCGCAGGCCGAATACAAGCAGGGCATCATCGATGCCATCACCCGTCCGGCCGAGGCGGTGAAGCCCTGGCGCGATTACCGGACGATTTTTCTCACCCCTGCGCGCATCGATGGTGGCCGCGCTTTCTATCGCGACAATCGCGAAGCGCTGGACCGCGTGTCGGCGCAGACCGGCGTGCCGGCCGAATACATCGTTGCGATCATCGGCGTGGAAACCTTCTACGGTCGCAACATCGGCAGCTACCGGGTGATCGATGCGCTGTATACGCTGGCGTTCGATCATCCCAAGCGCGCGCCGTTCTTCGCGGGCGAACTCGCCCAACTGTTCGCATTGACCGCACAGGAGCCGCAGCTCGATCTGCTGGCGCTCAAGGGCAGCTATGCCGGCGCGATGGGCATGGGCCAGTTCATGCCGTCCAGCTATCGGCTATGGGCGAAAGACGGCGACCGCGACGGCCGCCGCGATTTGCTCACCCACAAACCCGACGTGTTCGCATCGATCGCCAACTATTTCGTCGTCCACGGCTGGCAGCCCGATGCCCCGGTCGTGGCGCGCGCCAGTTTCGATGCGCAGCAGGCGGAATTCGTCCCAGAGAATCTCGAGCCCGTCCATCCGCTGCAAACGCTCGCCGAGCGCGGCTATCGGCCGATGTCCGGAGAGCCCGCGCCTCGCGACGCTGCAGCCGAAGGCGCGACCGTGGTGAATCTCGACGGCGCCGCCGGCCGGGAATACTGGCTGGGTTATCGCAACTACTACGTGATTACCCGCTACAACCGTTCGCCCATGTACGCGCTGGCGGTGCATCAGCTGGCTCAGGCGATCCGTGCCGGAGCGCAGCCATGAACCTCGCGTTGAGGTCGCTTGTCTTGTCCGCCGCGCTGGTGGGACTGGCCGCCTGCAGCGCCGCGCCGACGAAAGCCGATGCGCCTGCGGTGGCCCGGGCAATCCACGCGCCGCCCGGCGAGGTCGTCGATCCTCCGCCCAAGCGCTCGCCTTATGCGCCTGCTGTCGAAGACCCGGGCAAACGCGGCGATTACGTCGCTGGCGGTCTGTATGCGCCGCACATTCCCGACAGCGCGCCCGACTACATTCCCGATGTCGATGCGATCCCCGAGCCCGAAGTGAAGGACGAGCCGCGTTCGCGGATCGGCAACCGCAGCTACGCGGTGCTCGGCAAGCGCTATCAGGTCCGCGATTCCGCCGAGGGTTATGTCGAGGAGGGCATGGCTTCGTTCTACGGCAAGAAATTCCATGGCCGCCTGACCTCGAATCATGAGGTGTACGACATGTATGCCTTCAGCGCGGCGCACAAGTCGCTGCCATTGCCGAGCTATGTGCGCGTGACCAACCTGGCCAACGGCAAATCGGTGGTGGTGCGGGTGAACGACCGCGGGCCGTTTCATGCCGGCCGGGTCATCGATCTCAGTTACGCTGCCGCCACCAAGCTGGGCTTCATCAAACAGGGCACCGCGAGGGTCGAAGTCCGGGCGCTGACGCCCGCCGCAGGTCGCGGAACGCGCCGCAGCGAGCAGACTGCGCGCGCGCAGCCGACGACTGAGCCGCAGCGCCCTGCGGTGGAAGACAACGCGGTCTCGGCCGACGAATTCGAACGCTGGATGCAGACACAGGGCATCCGCTTCGCCGCCGGTAAACCCGGCGATGGCGCATCCGCCGACGCCCGGCCCGCAGTGCCGCCGATGGTCAAGCCTTTGCCGGCCGAATCGGTGGCCAGCGCACAGGCGGGCGGTGTGCTCATGCAACTGGGGTCGTTTTCGGCCCGCGACAACGCCGAACGCGCCCGCGACAGGCTGCAGGCCGGCGGTGTCGAAGCGCTGAGGATCGATGAGGCCATGGTCAACGGTCAGCCGGTCTGGCGCCTGCGCGTTGGCCCGGTGCCTTCGTCGCGGGTGCAGGAACTTTCGGCCCGCGCCGCCGATCTGGGTTTCGGGTCCGTGCAGATCGTGCAGGATTGAGTTCGGGACGATCGATTCGAAGACGAGTGATCCAGGGACTGCCAACGCGAGGGATCGCAACGAACGGGCCGGATGCGCGAAAACGCAGCTGAAGCCTCGGAATCCACCGCCGCTTGCTTCAGACTACGCGGCTGTCCTGATCCATGTCCCTGACCCGTGTCGCTGACCCATGTCGGCTCACGGCCGACTTCCAGAGTGAATGAATTCGATGAAGAGTAAAGGTGCGATGCGATGGCTGCTGGCGAGTGCCTGCCTCGCCTGGATGACGGGCATGGTGCTGGCCCAGGCGCCGAACGCTGCCCCCAACGCCGCTGCGACCGCACCGCCGCCGCTGGCCATTCCCGATGCCCCCAAACCCGTCACCGCCAAGGCCTGGCTGGTGATGGACGATGCCACCGGCAAGGTCCTCGCCGGCGAAAACATCGATATGCGCCTGGAGCCGGCCAGCATCACCAAGGTGATGACGTCGTACGTGATCGCCGCGGAGCTGAAGGCAGGCCGCATCAAGCCGAACGACAAGGTGCTGATGAGCGAGAACGCGTGGCGCACCGGCGGCGCCGCCACCGAAGGCAGCTACAGCGGTTTCGAGGTCAACAAGACCGCCGACCTGACCGAGATGGTCAAGGGCATGGTGGTGCAGTCGGGCAACGATGCCGCGATCGCGCTCGCCGAGCACACTGCGGGCAGCGAAGCGGCGTTCGCGACCCTGATGAACGACTACGCCAAGCGCCTCGGGCTGAAGAACAGCCATTTCATGAATGCGCACGGCCTGACCGCCGAAGGCCATTACTCGACCGCTCACGATCTCGCGCTGCTCGGCCGTGCCTTGATCCGCGATTTCCCGCTCGAGTATTCCTACAACAGGATCCGCGAATTCACCGTCGGTCCGATCACCCAGCGCAACCGCAATCTGCTGCTGTGGCGCGACGAATCGGTCGACGGCATCAAGACCGGACACCACTCCGGCGCCGGCTACTGCCTGCTCTCTTCGGCCAAACGCGGCGACCAGCGTCTGATCAGCGTCGTGATGCACGCCGCCAGCGAGGAAGAGCGCGCGGTGGATTCGCTGGCGCTGCTCAACTGGGGCTTCCGCTTCTACGAAACCCATCGTCTGTACCAGCCGGATGCGGTGATCGCCACGCACAAGGTCTGGAAAGGCACGATCGATGCGGTCAAGCTCGGCCTGGAAGAACCGCTGCTGGTGAGTACTCCACGCGGACGCTACGCCGACCTCAAGCCGCAGATGGATGTCCCCAAGACCCTTGTCGCGCCGATCAAGGCCGGACAGAAGATCGGCACGGTGCGGGTGATGCTGGACGGCAAGCTGGTGGTCGAAGCGCCGCTGGTCGCGGTGGAAGGCGTGCCCGAAGCCGGCTTCTTCAAGCGTCTCTGGCATGAATTCCTGATGTGGTGGGAGTCGGTCTGACGATCCGCTAGGGCCTGTTAACGCCCGGGATGGGAGCAGCGCATGGAATTCAGCGAGTTCGTCGCCGTCATCGGCGACAGCAAAACGCCCGAGCTGAAGGATTTCGAACGCCTCAGCAGCTTCGCCAACAGCGCCGGTAAAGAGGAGTTGTGGATGGCGCTGGGTCGCAGCGGTATCCACCCGATCTACCAGACGCTGGTCGTGCAGGCCCTGCATCGCCGGGTGATCGAGGACTTGGAGCGCGAACAGGCGCAGCAGCGCAAGCTCGAAGAAGACGCGCGGGTCGAAGCGGCCAAAGACAAACGACCGGCGCCGAGGAAACGCAGCCGCTGAGCCGCGCGTGCGACATCGCGCACTGCACACACGCACAGATTCTGGACCGGGAGTTCCGCCATGAGCCATCGCAGCCGTCTTGCCGGCTTCATCATCGACTGTCAGACCGACGATCTCGATGCCGCCGCCCGGTTCTGGAGTGGCGCCCTCGGCCTGCCGATCGGCGAACTCTCGCCGGAAGAGTCCGCGACCTACGCCAAGCTCGACGACGGTCCGGGCGACCTGCACATCGAAGTGCAGAAAGTCGCGCATCCCTCGCGCGTGCATCTGGATATCGAAACCGACGATATCGAGGCCGAGGTCGAGCGCCTCGAAGCCCTCGGCGCGAAGCGTGTGGCCTACGTCCACACCTGGTGCGTGATGGAAGCGCCCACCGGTCAGCGCTTTTGCGTGGTGCGGATGAAACATCCCGAGTGTGGTGCTGCTCCGAACGCTTGGTGATTCGCCGCGCTCGACTCTTGCGCAGCCTCCAGCGCCGCAGCAGCAGCGCCGCAGCAGCAGCGCCTGCGGCCAGACCTTGCCGTCGCCGTCATCTGCATTCGCGTGCGACCAGCGAACAATCCAGATGTACGTCACGATCAACAATCACAGTGCACTGACATCGAACGCGAACCGCGCGCCATCGCGCGGCTGTCGCGGGTAGAACAGAACGGCGCGCCAAGCATCACGAACCACGACAGCAAGAAGTTCAGCGCCTCATTGAGCTCGGTGATCGGATTCGTCGTGAGGTGTTACCCGCAAACAGCCCCGGTCTTGCTTCCAGGAGGCCTGTCGGTATATAAAAAACGGGCAGGGAGTCATCCGGCTAATTCTTCGCATAAGGACATGTCAATGAATCTGATGTTTATGCTGCGCAGCTCGATCATGGCGGTTGCCTTGATGGCCACCGCCTCCGCCCACGCGCTGGGTCCCGTCGACTTGCGGCCCTACTTTCCTGCGGCCGACAACACCTATCGAAAATCCGACGGCACTGCCGCTGCGCGGTACGTGTTTTTTCCGTCGAGTCAGACCGTCAACAGCGGTTTCTGGAATGTGTACGCGAGCTACCTCAATCTGCAGAAACCGGGAACTTTGATGGTCTGGGCAAAAATGTACGCCTCCGACCCCAACAATCCAGGCAATCTCAACTGTACGAAAACCTACGGCATGCTTTTCAAGGGCTCTGGCGCGGACAAAAGCGTTATTGAAGTCGGCGATTGGTACAACGAAGCTCCGGTACCGAACTACAGCGGGGGCACCTGCGGCAGCCAGTTCGGCGCATTGGGATACCAGAAATATCCTCCCATCGGTTATACGACCAGCCCGGCGCCGACATTTTCCCTGTCTGCGGCGACCGGCTTGAATTGGTCTGGTCCCAATGGGCTCGACGATAGTTACGGCAGCTATCAGAACGGTTACGTTTTCCGGCAATACCCCAGTTCGCCAGCGCCCTATGCGTCCGGCGCACCACCGTTTGCCGAGTACAGCACACCGACGCTTAGCCAGGTCATCGGAAACTGGTCGCCAGAGTATGGTCGGAGTCCCGCTGGCGCATGGGTGCAAAATCCTGGCAAGACCTACACGGACGTGATCCGCATGGTGCTGTATCACGGAACCGGAAGATCCGGCTCAAGCGTTTCGGCATGCGCAGTGCAGACCTCGCCGGGACATCCTTATCACAACTTCTACTGGCATCATCCACCAGCATCGGTGAATGGGGCGAACGTCGCCAATTTCTTCGGCTCGTATGCGATCGAACTCTATCTCAACCCGCAGTACGGCGTGTTGCAGGAAACTCTGCTGTACGACGAGTCCAACTGCGCGACCGTCGCCTATCCCTATCCAGCGCTGGCTGCGAACGGAACGCCCCTGACCAATGCGTTGAGGGCGTGGCGCTGGTACATCGACAGGTGATCGCCGCAGTGGTCTCGCCCGGCTCTCGTGTGCAGTGCTGGCGCAGGCAGGGCTCGCGCTTTGATGATTGCCGTCGCGGTTCTCAGCTGCGTTTCGCGGCCGAGCGCTGTTCTTCTGCAAGCTTCAAGGCTTCCAGCACTTCGATCGCCCGCGGCTTCGATTGCTCGGCGATGGGTTCGATGACAGCGATCGCCGCATCCAGCGCAGCTGCACCTTGCTGTTTGAAACGCGACACCCATGCGCCTGCATCTTTCGGATTATCGAAGCCGTGGCTCTGGATCACGATCGTGTCCGCTTCGTCGATCAGCTTGAAGTAAAAACGGCCGTCTTTTTCGCGGTACTGTTTCAGCTATGGGGCCGTGTCATGCTGTGTTTTTCTGGCCCCGGCAACACCCGGAGCGCGGAGCGGCCCCGAATACATGGTTATCTGCGGTGCTCAGGTCTTGGCCTTGAGCAGCCAGCGGCGACGCAGCAACAACGCCAGCGTCATCACCGCCAGCCACACGCCGTAACCCAGAGCCGCCGCGAGCACCTGCGGCCAGATCCTGCCGTGGCCGCCGCTGGCGTTGTCGTGCGACCAGTGGATGCTGATCACGAACGCCACGACCGACAACGTCAGCGCGGCGATGTCGAAGAGCACGCGCGCGGCGTGTCTGGGCTGCCGTGGATAGATCCAGTACAGCGCGCCGACAATCAGGAACCACGGCAGGAACAGGATCAGTGCGAGGTTGTATTCGATCAGTGGGTTCATCGATGCAGCCTCAACCGGCTTTCGCCTGCTCGCGTTCCTGCTCCGCGCGCTTCAGCGCGTCGAGCGCAGTCCGGATCATCTCGATCGGCACTGCATTCAACTGCTCGACATGCGTGGCGGCGTCGGCCAGCGCTGCGCTGCCTTCGCGTTTGAAACGAGCGACCCATGTGCCCGCATCCTTCGGGTTGTCGAAACCGAGACTTTGCAAAAGGGTTTCGCCGGAGTCCGCAGTCAGCTTGAAGTAGAACTTGCCGTCTTTCTCCCGATATTGCTTGAGCTGCGGCAGCGCCGCCGTTCTTTCCTTCTCATGCCCGGTCGATGCCGCCATCTTCGACAAATCCCGAAGCCCCACCGCCTCGCGCAATCGCCGCATCAGCGGCAGGCCGTGGCGCTCGCGGGCAACGGCAGCGCCTTCGCGCAGCATCGCTTCGATCTTCTCCGGCTGCGCCATCAGCGCGTTGTAGCGCTCGCGCATCGGCAAGAGTTCGCGATCGATGCGTTCGAACAGCATCTGCTTCGCATCGCCCCAGCCGATCCCGTCCGCGAAGGCCGCGCGCATCGCAGCGGTTTCGTCCGCAGTGGCGAACGCCTGGTAGAGCTGAAACAGGGCCGAGCCTTCGGTGTCCTTCGCCTCGCCCGGCGCGCGCGAATCGGTGACGATCGAAAAGATCAGCTTCTTCAGCTGCTCGCGCGGTGCGAACAGCGGAATGGTGTTGTCGTAACTCTTCGACATCTTGCGGCCGTCGAGACCCGGCAGGGTGGCGACGTGCTCCTCCACCGCCGCTTCGGGCAGTACCAGATGCTCGCCGTAGAGATGGTTGAAGCGCTGCGCGAAATCGCGCGCCATTTCGATGTGCTGGATCTGGTCGCGGCCCACCGGCACCTTATGCGCGTTGAAAATCAGGATGTCGGCCGCCATCAGCACCGGGTACATGAACAGTCCGGCGTTGATGCCGAAATCGTCGTCCAGCTGCTCGGCGCGGTTCTTGTCGACCGCAGCCTTGTAGGCGTGCGCGCGGTTGAGCAGGCCCTTGCCGGCGACGCAGGTCAGGAACCAGGTCAGTTCGGGAATCTCCGGAATATCGCTCTGCCGGTAGAACCAGACGCGGTCGTTGTCCGGCTGCAGGCCGCAGGCCAGCCAGCTGGCGGCGATCTCCAGCGTCGAGCGCTGCACCCTGGCCGGGTCCTGGACCTTGATCAGCGCGTGCAGGTCCGCGAGGAAGAAGAAATTCTGCGTGCCGGGCATCCGGCTGGCGTCCACCGATGGGCGGATCGCGCCGACGTAGTTGCCCAGATGCGGGGTGCCCGAAGTGGTGATGCCGGTGAGGACGCGGGTGACGGTCATGGGGCCATGCAGGGGAGAGCTGGCCGGCTAGTTTACCCGTGGCTGAATTCCGCAGCGTCCGGGCGCTGCCGGTTGCAAACCCCGTCAGGTGGGATGGCGCGTTAATGGTGAGTGTCCACGCCGGACACCCACTTCACGGAGCCCCGTCATGTTGCGCCCCACCGTCCTGCTGCTGTCCGCTTTGATCGCCACCACCGCCTGCAGCTCGCTGTCGGCGCAGCCGCTGGTCGATGTCGACATCGTCGACCGCGATACCGGCGAATGGCTGCCCGAGTACCGCCATCGCGGGCGCGACTGGGTCCCGGGCGTGCCCGGCCACCGCTACAGCGTGCGTTTGACCAACACCACCGGTGAGCGCGTGCTCGTGGTGCTGTCGGTCGATGGCGTAAATGCGATCAGCGGCGCCACCGCCGCCGCGAACCAGACCGGCTACGTGCTGGGCCCGTGGCAGAGCACCGAGATCACCGGCTGGCGCAAGTCCTGGCAGGATGTCGCCCAGTTCTATTTCACCGATCTGCCCGACAGCTACGCTGCGCGCACCGGCCGCCCCGACAACGTCGGCGTGATCGGCGCGGCGGTGTTCCGCGAACGCGCGCAGCCGCAGCCGTATTACGAGCCGGCCCCGATCGCCCGCGAGTACGAACGCGACAATCGTTATCGCGGCCAGGCCGGCCGCGCCGAAGACAAGGCCGCGCCCGCTGCGCCGCCGGCTTCGCGCCGCGCGGCCGGATCGTCCGCATCCGAATCTGCCGCATCCGATTCCGCCTACGCCAACGGCGCGCCTGCGCAGAGCATCGGCACCGGTCACGGCGCCCGCGAATGGTCGCCGGTCAACCGCACCGACTTCGTCCGCGCGTCGCGTACGCCAGCGCAGGTCGTCCAGATGCGTTACGACGACATCGACAACCTCATCGCGATGGGCGTGATGCCGCGCCCCTACCGTTACGACAACGGCCGCCGCGGCCAGCCGCAGGCCTTCCCGAACGGTTTCGCCGCCGATCCTCCGGGCCGTTGGTGATTCATCGCATGGTTTCGAGCGACGGGCCGGCCTTTGCCGGCCCGTTTGCCTTCGTTGAGTACGTTCGTTGGGTACCTGCGCGGCAGAGGGCGGGATCGTGGACCCGGGATCGTGAACCAGCGGCCGTTCACGTATCCTGAGCCGACTCAGGCTTTGCGCGGGGGCGCATGCATCATGACATCAACCGCTCTGCTGTCCCTGTGTTGTGCGCTGTTGCTGCCGATCGCTCTGCCTGCTGCTGCACAGACCGCCGCTGCCCAGACCGTCGCAACGGTCGATCTGCAGCCGTTCCTGCGCAAGGACAGCTATGAGCGGATCAAGATTTCACCGACCGGTGCGTTCTACGCGGCGACAGTCCCACTGGCGGATCGTACGATCCTGGTGGTCATCCGTCGTTCCGACCAGGCGCCGATCGCGAAGATCGAGGATCGCGAAGACACCGTCATCCACGATTTCTGGTGGGTGAACGATAACCGCGTGATGGCGAGCATGGCCAAGAAGTACGGGCGCAACGATGCGCCCTCGCCCAGCGGCCAACTGGTCGCCATCGACGCCGATGGCGGCCGTTCGCGCTGGCTGACCGGGCCGACCGACTACACCTATGCGTTGATGCACGATGACCTGCGCGACGACGACGACAACGTGCTGATCCGGGTCGTTCCCTACGGCGACAATCCGGAAACCAGTCTCGAAAAAATGAATGTCTACACCGGCAACCGCAGCCCGGTCTCGGCCGCGCCGGTACGGAACGCGCACTTCACCACCGACCAGAAGGGCAATGCGCGTTTCGCGCGCGGCAGCGGCCCGGACAATCTGAGCAAACTCTATTACCGAGATCCCGGCAACAAACCATGGCGGCTGATCAACGACGAGGCGGTCAGCGGTCTGGTCGAAGTCGCGTTGGGTTTCTCCGCCGATGAGCGCACCGCCTATCTCAGCACGGAAGCGAAGAGCGGCCCGGACGCGATCGTCGCGATGGATCTCGCCAGCGGATCGCGCACCGAACTACTGCGCGATCCGAAGGTGGATCCGAATGTGGTTCTCGCCGCTACCGACAGCGATGCGCCTGTCGGTGCGATGTATCTGCATGCCCGCAGCAGCACGCGGTTCTTCGATCCGGCATCGCAGACCGCCAGGTACTACCGCCAGTTGGAGAAGGCGTTTCCCGACGACAGCGTCCTGCTGACATCGGCGACCCGCGACGGGAAGCTGCTGCTGGTGCAGGTCTGGAGCGATCGCAATCCCGGCGACTTCTATCTCTACGAGACCGTTGCGAAAAAGGTCGAACCGGTGTTCAGCCGAAGGCAGTGGTTCGATCCGGCCACACTGCCGGTGACCCGCAGTGTCGATATCGCCGCGCGCGATGGGCTCCAACTGCACGGCTATCTGACCTTGCCGATGGGCAAGCAGCCCGGTATGCCGCTACCGCTGGTGCTGTTGCCGCACGGAGGCCCGTTCGGCATCTTCGACAACTGGTGGTTCGACGATGAGGTTCAGATGCTCACCCAGGCCGGCTATGCGGTGCTGCGGGTGAATCATCGAGGCTCGGGCAACTACGGGCGCGATTTCTACGAATCGGGCGTGAAACAGTGGGGCCGAAACCTGCAGAACGATCTGACCGACGCAACGCGCTGGGCGATCGCGCAGAACATCGCCGATCCGAAGCGCATCTGCATCTATGGCGCCAGCTATGGCGGCTACGCGGCACTGATGGGCGCGGCGACGGAACCGGAGCTGTATCGTTGCGCGGCGGGTTATGTCGGCGTCTACGACATGACGATGCTGCACAAGGAAGAAGCCGGCGACAGCCGCAGCGGACGGACCTGGGTCGCGGAGTGGCTGGGCAAGCGCGAAGACATGGCCGCGATCTCGCCGACCGGATTGGCGAACCGCATCAAGGTGCCGGTGTTCCTCGCCGCTGGCGGCAAGGACCGGGTTGCGCCGATCGAGCACACCGAGAAGATGGAAAAGGCGCTGAAGGCAGCGGGCGTGCCGGTGGAAAGTCTGTATTTCCCGCACGAGGGCCACGGTTTCTACACCGAAGAACACCGGCGCGAGTACTACACGAAGCTGCTCGCATTCCTGTCGCGGCATCTCGGCGGCGCGACGGCGAAATGAAGGCGCAGGCGCTGCGAAAGTCCGCAGCGCCGAAACGATCACTCCACGCCGCGCAGATACGGCTCGACCGTGCCCTTGAGCTTCACCGTCATCGGCTGGCCGCGACGGTCCAGCGCCTTGCCGGCGATCACCCGTACCCAGCCTTCACTCACGCAGTATTCCTCGACGTTGGTGCGGTCCACGCCGTTGAACCGGATGCCGATGCCGCGTTCCAGCAGCTCGGCGTCGTAGTGCGGGCTGCGCGGGTCGTTGGACAGGCGGTCGGGAAGCGTGTCGGTCATGGCGGTGCAGCGGGTGGCGAAAGTGGCCGACAGCATACGCAATCGTCCGCCGTGGGCCTAGCCGAAGCGCCGCGATGCCGTGCGCTATCCAGCGTTCTCGCCGCGCTGCAGCGGATCCGGCAGCGCCTCATCCGCACCGACGAAGCCCAGCGATACCGAATTCAGGCAGTGGCGCTCGCCGGTCGGCGGTGGGCCGTCGGGGAAGACATGACCGAGATGGCTGCTGCAGCGTTTGCAGACGATTTCCACCCGGGTCATGCCGTAGCTGACATCGCGGATGCGGCCGATGTGGGCTTCGTCGTAAGGCGCGAAGAAGCTCGGCCAGCCGGTGCCGGAGTCGAACTTGGCGTTGGAGCGGAACAGCGGCAGCCCGCAGAAACGGCAGACGTAGACGCCTTCGCGCTTGTTGTCGAGGAACACGCCGCAGAACGGCGCTTCGGTGCCGTGCGTCAGCAGCACGCGGCGTTCTTCGGGCGAGAGCGCGGCGGCGAGCGTCTTTCGCTGGGCGTCGCTGGGTGGGGACAGGTCGAAAACGGGCATCGGATTCTCCATGGGATCGGGGATCAAGAGGCGCCGACAGGGCCATCGGTTGCGTCGCCGACATCGCCCGCATCGATCGCGAATCCGCTCCACTGGCGCTTGGCGTTGGCGATGATCGCACGCATGCGTGCGCGATCGTGCAGTCGCGAAACCGGAACGGCGCCCAGCTTCAGCGCGACTTCGCGCAGCGCGCCATCAATGTCGTAGTGCGCACCACTGCGTTTGTCCTGGAACGCACGGCGCGGCATGCCCAGCCGCGCAGCGAACGCATGCAGCTCGTCGAGATCGTCGGCCAGCAGGTGCGCCCAACGCCGCCCTCGCCACAGGAACACCGCGTTGTCGACATAGACGGCCATGCATGCAGTGAATCACGCCTCGGCGATCCGCGCAAAAAACACCGCGATCGATCGCGATGCGGCTTTGAATCGAAGGCCGGAAGCCCCATGATGACGCGATGAATGCCACGCCCGTGACCGCCGAGGATCCGCAGCCGCAGCAGCCTCTCTCCGTAGCGCCGCCGGCCAATGCCCGCAGCGAAACCCAGATCCTGCGCGAACTCATACCGTATCTGCGCCCGTTCCTCGGCCGCATCCTGTTCGCGCTCGCGCTGGTGGTCGCCGGCAAGGTCGCCGGCCTCGCCGTGCCGATGGTGCTGAAGAAGCTGGTCGATGCCCTCGATGTCAAGACCGATCCCGCCCTGTTGGTGCTGCCTGTCGGGCTGCTCCTTGCCTACGGCGCATCGCGGGTCGGCATGACGTTCTTCGCCGAAGTCCGTCAGATCGTGTTCGCACGTGTCATGGCGCGAGTGTCGCGGCGGATCACGCTGCAGGTATTCCGCCATCTGCACGCGCTGTCGCTGCGCTTCCATCTCGCGCGCCGCACCGGCGGTGTCGCCCGCGATATCGAGCGCGGCGGCTCGGCCATCTCCGATCTGCTCGACTGGATGATCTACACCATCCTGCCGACGCTGTTCGAGATCGTGCTGGTGACCGCCGTGCTGGTGTGGATGTACGACTGGGGCTTCGCGGTGATCACACTGATCACGCTGCTCGCGTACATGATCTTCACCTTCATGGTCACCGAATGGCGCACCCGCTATTACCGCGCCGCAGTGGAAGCCGATACCCGCGCCAACGAGCGCGCGGTCGATTCGCTGCTCAATTACGAGACCGTGAAGTATTTCGGCAACGAGGACCACGAAGCGCGCCGCTACGACGTCAGCCTGCAGGAACGCGAAGAAGCGCAGGTGATGAGCCGCAAGACGCTCGGTCTGCTCAACCTAGGCCAGGTCACCATCGTTTCGCTCGGCGTGACCGCGATGATGTGGCGCGCCGCCGCCGGCGTGGTCGAGGGCACGATGACTATCGGTGGGCTGGTCTTCGTCAACGCGGTGCTGCTGCAGCTGTCGGCGCCGTTGAATCTGCTCGGCATGATGTATCGCGAAATCAAACAGGCTTTCACCAATCTCGAACGGCTGTTCGGCCTGCTCGACGAAGGCATGGACGTGCGCGACCGCGAGGGTGCGGTGCCGCTGCGCGCGGACCGGCCGAAAGTGGCGTTCGAACGCGTGCGTTTCGGCTACGACCCGCGTCGCGAAATCCTGCGCGACGTCAGCTTCGAGGTGCCGCAGGGCGGTACGGTTGCGGTCGTCGGCCACTCCGGTTCGGGGAAATCAACGCTGGCACGGCTGTTGTACCGGTTTTACGACATCGATTCCGGTCGCATCGCGATCGAAGATGTCGACGGCACGATGCGCGATATCCGCGATTACACCCAGGACTCGCTGCGCAAGGCGATCGCGATCGTTCCGCAGGATACGGTGCTGTTCAACGACACCATCTACTACAACATCCTCTACGGGCGTCCGGGCGCGACCCGCGAGGAAGTCGAACAGGCCGCACGCGCAGCGCATATCCACGAGCTGATCGTCGGTTTGCCGGACGCTTACCAGACCGAGGTCGGTGAGCGCGGGCTCAAACTCTCGGGCGGCGAGAAACAGCGCGTGGCCATCGCCCGCGCCCTGCTGAAAAATCCGGCGATCCTGATTTTCGACGAAGCGACTTCCGCCCTCGATTCGAAATCGGAGCAAGCGATCCAGTCCGAACTCGACCGCATCGCCCAGGGACGGACGACCTTCGTGATCGCGCACCGCCTGTCGACGATCATGAACGCGGACGAGATCCTGGTCATGGACAAGGGCGAAATCGTCGAGCGCGGCCGTCACGGCGCGCTGCTGGCGCAGCAGGGACAGTACGCCCAGATGTGGATGTTGCAGCAGCAGGAACGTGAACAGGCGCACGGCGCCGTCTGAACGCAACGCGGCTGCAGTGCTCGATGCGAGCCGGCGACGCTCTTAGTCTGCGGAGGTTCTGCGGTGTGAGGACGATCGGATGGAGTGCTCGATAGCGTGCGCTGCTTGAGCCGGAAAATGCGCAGGCAATAACGACGCAATGAAAGCGGGCGGCCGAAGCCGCCCGCGAGTTGCATTGGAGGTGTGCGGCGAAGTCGATTACTTCGGCAGCAGCACCTTGTCGATGACGTGGATCACGCCGTTGCTCTGGTACACGTTCGCGATCGTGACCTTGGCGCTGCCGCCCTTGCCGTCGGTCACGGTGACGTTGTTGCCTACGGTCTTGAAGGTCAGGGTTTCGCCCTGCACGGTGGCGTAGGTGGCGCTGCCTTTGCCGGCCTTGATCTTGGCGGCGATCGCCTTGGCGTCGATCCGGCCGGGGACCACGTGATAGGTGAGGATGCCAGCGAGCGTGCCCTTGTTCTCGGGCTTGAGCAGCGTATCGACGGTGCCGGCGGGCAGCGCGGCGAACGCGGCGTTGGTGGGCGCGAACACGGTGAACGGGCCCTTGCCCTTCAGGGTGTCGACCAGGCCGGCGGCTTTGACCGCGGCGACGAGCGTGGTGTGATCCTTCGAGTTCACCGCGTTGTCGATGATGTCCTTGGTGGGCAGCATCGCGGCGCCGCCGACCATCGGGTTGTCGTGCATGCCGCCATGATTTCCGGCAAGGGCGAGGCCTGCGAACGCGATCGAGGTGGCCAGTGCGGCCGAGAGCAGTTTGATGTTCATCGTGGAATGTCTCCGTGGGGATGGGTGAGTGACCGGCCGTCCGCGCTGGGGAGGGTTGGGGTTGCGCGGAAGACCGGTACGCGGAGAGTTACGCGGTGTCGCAGCTCACGGATGCAGTGCTGACGAAGAAAATCGGGATTTTGTTGCGGGGGCTGCGCATACGGGAAAGCGCGCCGGATGGATGCAGTTGTTTGAGAAAAACTTGGTGGCGATTCATGGTTTGCGCGTAAGGCTTGGAATCCTTTTTCGCGCTGGTGCGCGAGTTACTTTCTTTGGCGCAAAGAGGGTGTTGCCAAAATCATATAATTCGACCTCCCGGATTGAGATATCGAGATGGAAGCTCGAAAGCCTAAAGG
>JBIITV010000193.1:0-7443 GCA_044340325.1 Lysobacteraceae bacterium | reverse complement strand
GCCGGCCGATCAAGTTCATCGGCATCGGCGAGAAGCCCGACGGCCTGGATGTCTTTCATCCGGACCGCGCCGCAGGCCGCATTCTCGACATGGGCGACGTGCTGTCGCTGGTCGAGCAGGTCGAGCAGCAGGTCGACAAGGACAAGGCGCAGAAGCTGGCCGAGAAGGTCGCCAAAGGCAAGAAGTTCGATCTCAACGACATGAAGGACCAGCTTGAGCAGATGCAGAACATGGGCGGCCTGCACGGACTCATGGATAAACTGCCTGGCATGGGCCAGATCCCGGATTCCGTGAAGAATCAGGTCAGCGGCAAGGAAGTGCCGCGGCTGATCGCGATCATCAACTCGATGACCCGGAAAGAGCGCCGCAATCCGGCGCTGCTCAACGGCTCGCGCCGCGCCCGTATCGCCCGCGGCTCCGGCCTGACCCCGGCCGACGTGAACAAGCTCATCAAACAGTACCAGCAGATGGAAAAGATGATGAGCAAGCTCAGCGCCGGCGGCATGAAGGGCCTGATGCGCGGGATGAAGGGGATGATGGGCGGGCACGGCGGTATGCCGTTCCGGTGATCCGGCCTATTCGATGCCCGATCTTCCGCCTCTTCACTGTGCGGCTCCTGCAATCCCGAAATCTTTAGAAAATCAATAAAAATCAATCGCCTGCAATGGATTTCAAAGGCGCCGAGCTTCCATGGAAGCGCGTCTGGCGTGTCGATAGCAATGGTTTCTTCACCGAAAACCTTTTCGGGACTGGAATGAATTGACTATAATTGCCGGCTTACCTCGGCACCCTGCCGACTGGGCAACACAGGAAACAGCGTCATGGTCAAGATTCGCCTCACCCGCGGCGGCGCGAAGAAGCGCCCCTTCTATCACATCATCGTCACCGACAGCCGCAGCTCGCGCGATGGCCGCAACATCGAACGTCTGGGTTACTACAACCCGGTCGCCGCCGGTAACGAAAAGCGCGTGGAGCTCGACATCGAGCGCACCCAGCACTGGATCGGCCACGGCGCCCAGATGACCGACAAGGTTGCCGATCTCTACAAGCAGTTCGCGAAGCAGGCCGCTGCGGCCGCTGTCGCTGCGGCTCCCGCCGCCTAAGCCTCCGGCCCGCGATGCTTCGCGGCTGCCGATCGCAATGAACGCTCCAGCGCGCCGCATCCTGGTAGGCAGGATCCACGGCGCGTTTGGCGTGCGTGGCGAGATCAAGCTCGAATCCCTCACCGACCCGCAGGGCAACCTGCTGCGCTATCAGCCGTGGATCCTGCGCGACGCACAGGGCCGAGAACGCGAGGTCGATGGCGCGCGCGGACGCGTGGGCGGCAAGGGTCTGATTGGGACCTTGCCGGGCGTAGATGATCGCGATGCCGCCGAGGCCCTGCGTGGCGCCGAACTGTACGTGCTTCGCAGCGCTCTGCCGCCGCCCAAAGACGGCGAGTTTTACTGGGTCGACCTCGAAGGCATGCGCGTCGCGAACGTCGAAGGTATCGAATTCGGTAACGTCAGCAGCGTGTTTTCCAACGGCGCCAACGATGTGATGGTTGTGCGCGGCGATCGCGAGCGGCTGATTCCCTTCGCCCGGCCGGATTACGTGAAGTTGCTGGATTTCGAGAACGGCAGGATCATCGTCGATTGGGATGCGGATTTCTGATGGAGTCCTCCGACGCCATGCGTATCGATGTCGTCAGTCTGTTTCCCGAATTCGTGTCCCAAATCGCCGGTCACGGCGTGGTCGGGCGCGCGCAGGAGCGCGGACTGCTGTCGATCCACGGCTGGAATCCGCGCGATTACGCCGAAGGCAACTATCGCCGGGTCGATGATCGCCCATTCGGCGGCGGCCCCGGTATGGTGATGCTGATCGATCCGCTGCTGGCCGTGCTGAAGGCGGCCCGCGAAGCGGACCCGCGTCCCGCTCGAGTCATCTACATGAGCCCCCAGGGCGCGCCGCTGAGCCAGGCCAAGGCACGCGAACTGGCCGGTCACGCCCGACTGATCCTGCTCTGCGGCCGCTATGAAGGCGTGGACGAACGCCTCCTCCAGGTGGGGGTCGACGAAGAACTGTCGATCGGGGATTACGTTCTTTCCGGCGGCGAATTGGCGGCAGCGGTGGTCATCGATGCGACCGCACGGCTGTTGCCCGGCGCCCTGAACGACGCCGAATCGGCCGCCCAGGACAGTTTCGAAGGCGAGGGCGGGTTGCTCGACTGTCCACATTACACGCGCCCGCTCGAGCATGCCTTGGGCGGTGTTCCGCCGGTGCTGTTATCGGGCAACCATGCCGAGATCGCCCGCTGGCGGCGGAAGCAGTCGCTGGGGCGCACCTGGTTGCGGCGGCCGGAGCTCATCGACCGCGAGGCGCTGTCCAAGGCCGATCGGGCCCTGCTCGACGCCTTTCTGGCCGAACAGGCCGATCGCTTGGGTGGGGTGTCGGAACCCTAGCATCACAATTGAATTCCACCTTATAATGCCCGGCTTACCGTTTTACCCATGCCATGACGCGGGTCCACGTGCACTCGCGCAACAACATGCCTCCTGAAGGCAATCAACAACAGGCCCGTCCCATGAACAAGCCCTCTCTCAATACGCTGCTGCAGCAGTTCGAAGCCGAACAGGTCGTGCGTCAGCTTCCGGATTTCGGTCCGGGCGACACCGTGATCGTCAACGTCAAAGTCAAGGAAGGCAACCGCGAGCGCGTGCAGGCCTACGAAGGCGTGGTCATCGGCATCAAGAATGGCGGCCTGAACTCCGCATTCACCGTTCGCAAGATCTCGCACGGCTACGGCGTCGAGCGCGTCTTCCAGACGCACAGCGCTGCGATCGAATCGGTGACGGTGAAGCGTCGCGGCGCGGTGCGCGCGGGCAAGCTTTATTATCTGCGCAATCTCGAAGGCAAGAAGGCGCGCATCAAGGAAGATCTGTCGATGCACGCCAAGGCCAAGGCGGAAGCCAAAGCCGGCTGATTCATAGAGGTCAAGCCGTATCGCAAAGGGCCACCGCAAGGTGGCCTTTTCGTTGGTGGCGCTACACTCGCTTTCCTGTCAACACTTCCTTCGCCGCCATGCCTGCCGAAGACGCCATCGTCCGCCTCGATCTCTGGCTCTGGGCCGCACGCTTCTACCGTACCCGCAGTCTCGCCAAACAGGCGATCGACAACGGCAAGGTCGATGTCGGCGGACAACGCGCCAAAGCCTCGCGAACGGTGCGTGTGGGCGACGCGATGCGGATCGTGCGCGGCGATGAAGCATTCGAGATCGTGGTGGCTGGCTTGAGCGATCAGCGCGGACCGGCATCGATCGCGCAGACGCTGTACAGCGAGTCCGACGCATCCAAGGCCAAGCGGCTGGAAGCCTTGGCGAGCCTGCGCGCCGGACGTGCCGGCTATCAGGCTCCACTTCACAAACCCGACAAACGCGCGCGGCGCCTGATCCGTGCCTTGGGTGACATCGACGCGATCTGATGGTGTCGATTGCATGTCGACGTCAGCATTTCCGATCTTTCGGGCAACAAAAAACCCCGCTTTCGCGGGGTTTTCGTATTCGTCTGCAGACATGGTGAAATGTCTGCGGACGATTGCTTGGTGCCCAGGAGAGGACTCGAACCTCCACGGTTTTACCCGCTAGTACCTGAAACTAGTGCGTCTACCAATTCCGCCACCAGGGCAAGGGCGCGTATGGTGCGTCGCGGAGCGCGCGATGTCAACGCCTGAGCGGGCGATCCGAGGCAGGTTGGGGTGTCGATTCCAGCCGGGATCGGTCCCGTTCGATATCTGTCGACGTATACTTGCGGCCGATGTCAAAACCCACCAAAAAGAGCACTGGCCCTCGCGCCACGCGCGCCCCTCAGGGCGCTTCCCCGAAATCATCGGCTCACTCCCGTACCGATACGTCGTCCAGGCCGGGCAAGGCAGCGAAAGCCGGCGCACTGCAGCCTTCGACCAAGCCGTCGAAGCCGGGTGCCGAAACGAAATCGACGAAGGCAGGCAGGCTTGCCGGCAAACCTGCGAAAGCGGCGCCTTGGCTGCCCGACAGTTTCGGCACGGCAGGCGGACACAAACCGCCGGCGCGCAGGCCCGCCCACCAAGGGGCTCCATTACGCGACCCGCACGCCGCCCGCGAAGCCTCGCGTTACGCCGATCCGATCCCGAGCCGCGAGGCGATCCTGAAGCTGCTGGCGGAAGCCGATGGTCCGATGCTGGCCGAGCACGTGGCCGAGCGACTTGGCCTGGACACGCCCGAACGCCGCGACGCGTTGGGTAAGCGTCTGGCGGCGATGCTCCGCGATGGCCAGTTGCTGCAGAACCGTCGCGGCGGCTATCTGCCGGCGGCGCGGATGGATCTGATCGCCGGCACGGTGATTGCGAATCCGGACGGCTTCGGCTTCCTGCGCCCCGACACCGGTCCTGGCGACGATCTGTTTCTGTCGCCGGTGGAAATGCGCAAGGTGCTGCACGGCGACCGGGTGATGGCCAGCGTCACCGGCGTCGACCGTCGCGGTCGCCGCGAAGGTGCCATCGTCGAAGTGCTCGAACGCCGCATCAACCGGTTGATCGGCCGGTTCACGCTGGAAGCGGGCATCAGCTACGTGCAACCCGACGACGCGCGCATCCAGCGCAATATCCAGATTCCCGCCGATGCGCGGCTGGATGCGCACAACGGCCAACTGGTGGTGTGCGAGATCGTGCACGCACCCGACGCCTACCGGCCACCGATCGGTCGCGTGCTTGCGGTACTCGGCGACAAGCTGACGCCCTCGTTGGTTGTCGAAGCCGCAATCCACGGTCACGATCTGCCGCATGAATTCCCTGCGGAAGCGATCGCAGAAGCCACTGCTGTGCCGCTTCAGGTGACCGATCGCGACATCGCCGGCCGCGTCGATCTGCGTCAGCTGCCGCTGGTCACCATCGACGGCGAAGATGCGAAGGATTTCGACGATGCGGTCTGGTGCGAGCCGAACCGCAACGGGTTCCGTCTGATCGTCGCGATCGCCGATGTCTCGCATTACGTGCGCCCCGGCGCGCCGCTCGACGACGAGGCGCAGAAGCGCGCGACCTCGGTGTACTTCCCGGGTTTCGTCGTGCCGATGCTGCCGGAGACGCTGTCCAACGGCATCTGCTCGCTGAAGCCAAAAGTCGACCGTCTTTGCTTCGTCTGCGACATGCAGGTGGGGCCTGATGGCGAAGTGAGTAAATCGAAATTCTACGAAGCGGTGATGCATTCGCATGCGCGTCTGACCTACACCGAGGTGTGGCAGGCAGTGGGCGAGGGCGATTCGGAGGCTGTCGCGAAGATCGGTTCGCTGATGCCGCACGTGCAGCGTTTGCATCAGCTGTATCAGGTGCTGGCGAAGGCGCGTAAGGCGCGTGGTGCGATCGAATTCGAATCGAGCGAAGTGCGTTTCGTGCTCGGTCCGCAGGGCGACGTTGTCCAGGCGGGCATGATCCAGCGCAACGACGCGCACAGGCTGATCGAGGAATGCATGATCGCGGCGAACGTCGAAGCCGCGCGTTTCCTGCTCAAGAAACAGGTGCCGGCGCCGTACCGGATCCACGACAAGCCGCCGGAATCGAAGTACACCGACCTGCTGGAATTCCTCAAGGAATTCAAACTGCGGATGCCGCCGTGGGCCACGGTGGAGCCGCGCGATTTCACCACGTTCCTCGGCAAGATCCGCGAACGTGCCGATGCGGCGCTGCTGGAGTCGGTGCTGTTGCGTACCCAATCGCTGGCGGTGTATGCGCCCGATAACATCGGCCACTTCGGGCTTGCGCTCGATGCCTATGCGCATTTCACTTCGCCGATCCGGCGCTACCCGGATCTGCTGGTGCATCGCGCAATCAAGCATGCGCTGACCGGTGCGAAACCGGCCACGTTCGCATATTCATCGAGCGGTATGGCCGCGTTGGCGCTGCAGTGCTCGGAGCGTTCGCGTCGTGCGGACGAAGCCGAGCGCGAAGTCGACGAGCGCTATCGCGCGGCGTGGATGGAAAAGCACATCGGCGGCAAGTTCGACGGCATCATCAGCGGCGTCACCAGTTTCGGCCTGTTCGTGGAGCTGGACGATTCGAAGGTCAACGGTCTGATCCACGTCACCCAACTGCCGAACGATTTCTACCACTTCGATCCGATCCGCAAGACGCTCAGCGGCGAACGCGCCGGCCGCGTGTTCCGGCTTGGCGACCGGGTGACCATCATCGTGCTCAAGGCCAGTCTGGAAGAACGCAAGATCGACTTCCGACTCGCTGAGGAGCGTGGCGTCGCACCGCTACCGCCGCGCGGGCAGCCGGCGAAACGACCAAAGAAGAAATATTGACGAAGCTTTCGTAGGGCGGGCCCTGGCCCGCCATCGCGAGTTGCCCGATGGCGTGGTAATGATCGAATCGGTTTCGATCATTGCTCGAAGCAAGCGGACCAATGCAACGGCGGGCCAGGGCCCGCCCTACGGTGATGCTTCGATGGATGCCACCGCGCCTCGTCCTGCGATCAAACCGCTCGCGAAGCATGCGGTGAGCAGATAGCCGCCGGTCGGCGCTTCCCAATCGAGCATTTCTCCGGCGAAGAATACGCCGGGCATCGTTTTCGATTCGAGCGAATCGCCCAGTGTTTCCAGACGCACGCCGCCTGCGGTGCTGATCGCTTCGGCGATCGGGCGCGCGCTTCGCAACGTCAGAGGCAGGCGTTTGATCGTGCTTACGATCGTGTCGATGTCGGTCATCGCGTCGCGCGGCAGCACTTCGTGCAACAGTGCGACTCTCGCTGCGTCCAGGCCCGTTTGCCTGCGCAGATGTTCGCCGAGGCTGCGCTTGCCGCGCGGTTTTTCCAGGTCGCGATGCAGGCGCGCGCCGTCCCTGCCCGGCGCCAGATCCAACCACAGCATAGCCTTGCCGTCGCGCAGGAGGCGTTCGCGCAGATCGGCGGAGATCGCATAGATCACGCTGCCTTCGATGCCGGTCGCAGTGAGCACGCATTCGCCCTGCAGCGCGTGCATCGCGCCATCGAGGTCCTGCCAATGCGCGATCACCGGCTTCAGTGGAGCGCCGGCATGGCGGGTCGCGAGATGCTCGCTCCAGCCGATATCGAAGCCGCAGTTCGACGGCCGCAGCGGGGCGATGTCGATGCCGCGTTCGGCGAGCGCAGGCACCCAGGCGCCGTCCGAGCCCAACTGCGGCCAGCTCGCACCGCCGAGCGCGAGCACGCTTGCCCTGGCGTGGATGCGACGCTCGCCGTCCGGCGTCTCGAAGCGCAGCTGCCCGGCGTCATCCCAACCGAGCCAGCGATGGTGGACATGGAAGCGTACGCCACGCTCGCGCAGCTGCCGTACCCAGCCGCGCAGCAGCGGCGCGGCCTTGCGGTCCATCGGGAACACGCGGCCGGAGGTGCCGACATAGGTCTCGACGCCGAACTCGCGAGCCCAGGCGCGCAGCGCATCGCCATCGAAGGCATCC
>JBIITV010000191.1:0-7512 GCA_044340325.1 Lysobacteraceae bacterium | reverse complement strand
GCGGAGCGGTCATGGCGTGGGCCATTTCGCCGAGGATATGCAGACGACCCTGCTTGGCCTGGGCCAGCGCGGTCTTCATGATCTCTTCGGTGATGCCCTGGATCTTGATGTCCATCTGCAGGGCGGAGACGCCCTTCTCGGTACCGGCGACCTTGAAATCCATGTCGCCGAGATGGTCTTCGTCGCCGAGGATGTCGGACAGCACCACGAAGTCGCTGCCTTCCTTCACCAGACCCATAGCGATACCTGCGACCGGCGCCTTGATCGGCACGCCTGCATCCATCAGCGCCAGCGAGCTGCCGCAAACCGAGGCCATCGAGGAAGAACCGTTCGACTCGGTGATTTCCGACACGACGCGGATGGTGTACGGAAAGGCTTCCATCGTCGGCATCACCGCAAGCACGCCGCGCTTGGCGAGACGGCCGTGGCCGATTTCGCGACGCTTCGGGCCCATCATGCGGCCAGCTTCACCGACCGAATAGGGCGGGAAGTTGTAGTGGAACAGGAAATGTTCCTTGTACTCGCCGCCGACGGCATCGATGACCTGACCGTCGCGCGCGGTGCCGAGCGTGACCGCCACGATCGCCTGGGTTTCGCCGCGGGTGAACAGCGAGGAGCCGTGGACGCGTGGCAGCACCGTGACCTTCGAGGTGATCGGGCGAACGGTGTCGAGCGCGCGACCATCGATGCGGATCTTGGTGCTCAGCACCGCATTGCGCAGGGTCTGGTATTCCAGCTCGTAAAACTCCTTGGTGGCTTCAGCAGCGTTCCAGCCGTTGGCTTCGATCTGCTCGGCCAGCGAGGCCATCACGTCTTTCCTCAGCGCAGAAATCGCGTCTTTGCGCTCAAGCTTGTCGCGCACCTGGAAAGCGGCGCCGAGACGGTCGCCGACCGCCGCTTTGATCGCAGCGATCATTGCGTCGTTCTTGGCCGGCGCCTGCCAATTCCACTTCGGCTTGCCGGCTTCGGCGACGAGTTCGTTGATCGTGTCGATCGCGATCTGCATCTGCTGGTGACCGAACATCACCGCGCCCAGCATCACGTCTTCCGACAGTTCCTTCGCTTCGGATTCGACCATCAGCACCGCACTCTTGGTGCCGGCGACGACGAGTTCGAGTTCGCTTTCGACCAGCTCGGTCGTGCTCGGATTGAGGATGTACTGACCGTTCTTGTAACCGACCTTCGCGGCGCCGATCGGGCCGTCGAACGGGGCGCCAGTCAGCGCCATCGCGGCGGACGCGCCGAGCAGGGCGAGAATATCGCCGTCGACTTCCGGATTCAGCGACATCACGGTGGCGATGATCTGGACTTCATTCTTGAAGTCTTCCGGAAACAGCGGACGGATCGGGCGATCGATCAGGCGCGAGGTCAACGTTTCCTTTTCGGTCTGGCGACCTTCGCGCTTGAAAAAGCCGCCCGGGATACGGCCGCCGGCATAGAACTTTTCCTGGTAGTCGACGGTGAGCGGGAAGAAATCCTGCCCTTCGCGCGCGGTCTTCGCGGCGACGGCCGTCACCAGCACGACGGTGCCTTCGGCCGACACCATCACTGCGCCGCCGGCCTGGCGGGCGATTTCGCCGGTCTCGAGCACCACGGTGTGCTTGCCGTACTGGAAACGCTTGGTCACTTTTGCCACGTTGGAATGTCCTCGAAAAACTTTGTCGATGAACCGGAGCGAGCCCCTGCCCGAACCGGGTAGCCGCGCGATGCGGCTGCATTGCGATGGCGCAACTGTCGCGCCCTAAAACGAAACCGCGGCGCATTGCTGCGCCGCGGTCGGAGTGATGCTCAGCGGCGCAGACCGAGTTTCTCGATCAGGGCCTTGTAACGCTCGGCATCCTTGCGATGCAGGTAGTCGAGCAGGCTGCGGCGGTTGTTGACCATCTTCAGCAGACCACGACGGCTGTGGTGGTCCTGCTTGTGCATTTTGAAGTGCTCGGTGAGCTGGGTGATGCGCGCCGTAAGCAGCGCGACCTGGACTTCCGGCGAACCGGTATCGTTGTCGCTGCGCTTGTGGGTTTCGATGACTTTGCTTGAATCGATGGACATGAAGGCCTCTATGACGCGTGATCGGCAGGAACGGCGCCCGGTATCGACCGGCGCGGCGCACCGCTGAATCCGCCTGAATGAATGAAGGAATGCAATCTCGGAAAGAACACTGTCCGGGAAACGGACGAATCCGGCCCGGACAGCAGCGGAATTGTAGCCCCCCACCCTAGCCGGAACAAGGGTTTGGCTTCGGCAATAGCCTTGCAGCAGCAGCCCCGGCCCCGTTCAGCGCGGCGACGAAGCGTCTGCGGGTGCGGAGACCTCAGGCGACGCGATCGAGGCCTGCAGAGTTTCGGCAAGGCCTTCCAGATCGCCGGTCAGGGCGAGCCGCCAACCCTGCGCGGTGCGTTGCAGGGTGATCGCTTCGACCTTGGTCATGCTCATCGCATCGACCCTGGCGACGTTGCGAGTGACGACATGGACCATGCCCGGCCCTTCGGCCACGCTGCCGATCACCTGCTGCTCCTCAAGTTCGGCATTCGCCAACGACATCGTATTGCCCATGATCCGCGCGAAGACCTCGCGGTCCGACAGCTTCCGGATCTCATCGACCGAGGTCGCGGGGGCGAACAGTACCCAAAGCATGAGCGCACCGGCACCGGCGGCCTGCGCTTTGTCGGCAGGGCCTTTGCCGAGCCGGTCGGCGGCATCGAACACCGGCGCCAGCAGCTCGCGGAAGCGCTTCAGTGCGGCCGGGTCGAAGGTATCGGCCGCCGCCACCCAATCGCCGGCCCGCATCCGTTCATAGGCTTCGCGCGCCACCTGTTCCGGCGGCAGTTCAGGCGTCAATTCGGTTGCGCTCGCCATCCCCGCGCACAGCAGCGCGAGACACAGCAGCGAAGAGAGGCGGAAACGGACACGGGACATACCGACGCTCCTGGAGATCAGCGCTTGATCGGACTCTGGTGATGGAACAGCCGCTGCGGCGACAGGCTACCGGCTTCGTCGATCCGCGCAAGACCGCGCGCACGGCCGGCGGCGTCGAACACCGCGCACTCGCCGGCACTCTCATGACTCACCTGCAGCCGCTGACCATGCTCGAACCGGCGAAGGCCATCTTCGGTGAGATCGACCCGACGATACCCGACCAGCCCGACTTCGATCGGCAGCAGGCAGGCGTCAAGGCAGTGGGCGTCGCGCTCGGCGAGCGCCTGCAGCGATTCGATCGTCCACATGCGCGGGTCGCGGAAGGGATCCACCCAGAGCCGGCGCAGTTCGGCCACGTGCGCGCCGCAGCCGAGCGCTTCGCCGAGATCGCGCACAAGGCTGCGCACATAGGTTCCCGAGCCGCATTCGACGTGCAGACGAAGCTGGGGCGCATCGCCATCAAGGAGGTCCTGCTCCGACAGCAATTCGAATGCATGGACATCGATCTGTCGCGGCTCGATTTCGATGGTCTCGCCGCGGCGCGCCTTCGCATACAGCGGCTCGCCGCCGCGCTTGAGCGCCGAATAAACCGGAGGCCGCTGCATGATCCTGCCGGTGAGCGCGCGCAGCGCGGCGTCGATGGTGCCGATGTCGTAACGCAGCACCGGGCGTTCGCGCAGCGGCTGACCTTCGGCGTCATCGGTATCGGTGACGATGCCGAGCCGGGCCACGGTGTCGTAGGCCTTGCGCGCACCGAGCAGGTTGCCGGCGATCTTGGTGGCTTCGCCGAAACAGACCGGAAGCAGACCGGTCGCCAACGGATCGAGGCTGCCGGTATGGCCGGCCTTGTCGGCGCGAAACAGATGGCGCACACGCTGCAGCGCCTGATTCGAGCTCAATCCCTGCGGCTTGTCGAGCAGCAGAATGCCGTCGAGCTTGCGGAAGTGTTTGCGGGAAGCCTCGGCCATCGGAAGATGATATGTCCTAATCGACCGGTGTATAGGGTGCGCCTTGGCGCACCATCGTTTCTAGAGAGCCGATGCGCCAAGGCGCATCCTATGAATCGGTGTCCAGATCGCGCAGGAGATTGTCGATCCGCTCGCCGCGATCCACCGAGTCGTCGTAATGGAAATGCAGCTCGGGGGTGTGCCGCATCTTCACCGCGCGCGACAGCTCATGGCGGATTTCGGGTACCAGCTCCTTCAGGCCTTTCATCGCCTCTTTCACGCGCTCGGGCTGCAGCGCGGTCACAAACACTTTGGCGTGTGCCATGTCGCGGGTGACTTCGACATCCGACACGCTGACCGACGGCAAGCCGTGGACGCGCACCATGGCGTGCACGATCGTACCCAGCTCGCGACGGAGCTGGGCGGAGACGCGATCGGCGCGATGGAAGGATTTTTTCATGGGAGACGGAAAGTGGGAGACGAGAGACGAGGGCGCATCTCCAGGCCGGGAAAGACGCAAGCTCTGGCAGATGACGTACGCATCGTCTCCCCTCTCACGTCTCTCTTTTCCCGGATCACAGCGTGCGCTGAACCTCGATGCGCTCGAAGCATTCGATCTGGTCGCCGGCCTTCACGTCGTTGTACGCCTTCACGCCGATACCGCATTCGGTGCCGTTGCGGACTTCGTCGACGTTTTCCTTGAAGCGACGCAGCGACTCCAGCTCGCCTTCGAAGATCACGGTGTTGTCGCGCAGCACGCGGATCGGCTTGTTGCGCTTGACCACGCCCTCGATGACCATCGAACCGGCGATGGCGCCGAACTTCGAACTGCGGAACACGTCGCGGACCTGGGCGGTACCGATGATCTCCTCGCGGATCTCCACGCCAAGCAGACCGGATGCGACCTGCTTCACCTGATCGATCACGTCGTAGATGATCGAGAAGTAGCGCAGATCGAGGCCATTGGCATCGATCACCTTGCGCGCGGACGCATCCGCGCGAACGTTGAAACCGATGATGGTGGCTTTCGCCGCGAGCGCCGAATTGGCGTCTGACTCGGTGATGCCGCCGACGCCGGACACGATCATGTTGATGCGGATCTGATCGTTGGACAGGCCCACCAGAGCCTGGCGCAGCGCTTCGGCCGAACCCTGCACGTCCGCCTTGACCACAAGGTTGAGGCTGAGCTGGGTACCACCCTGCCCCATCTGGGCCATGATGTCTTCCATGCGGTTGCCGGCCTGCGCGACCAGACGCGTCTCGCGGCGCTTGGTGTCGCGCTGCTGCGCGACTTCCTTGGCGAGGCGTTCGTCGGCCACGACCACGAAATCGTCGCCGGCATCCGGCACGCCCGACAGGCCGAGCAGTTGCACCGGAATCGAGGGACCTGCGGCCGGCACCTGCGTACCGGTTTCGTCGAACAGCGCGCGGACGCGGCCGTACTGCACGCCACACACCAGATAGTCGCCCTTCTGCAGCGAGCCCTCCTGGACCAGCACTGTCGCCACCGGGCCGCGGCCCTTGTCGAGCGCGGATTCGATCACCACGCCGGTGGCGCGACCTTCGGAAACGGCCTTCAGCTCGAGCACTTCGGCCTGCAGCAGGATCGCATCCAGCAACGCATCCACACCCTGACCGGTCTTGGCCGAAACCTCGATGAATTGCGTTTCGCCACCGAACTCTTCAGCCACGATACCGTGCGCGAGCAGATCGTTCTTGACCCGCAGCGGATCGGCGCCGGACTTGTCGATCTTGTTGACCGCCACCACCAACTGCACGCCTGCGGCTTTCGCATGCTGCACGGCTTCGATCGTCTGCGGCATCACGCCGTCATCGGCAGCGACCACCAGAATCACGATGTCGGTGAGCTTGGCGCCGCGGGCGCGCATCGCGGTGAACGCGGCGTGGCCCGGGGTATCCAGGAAACTGACCACGCCTTTCGGCGTTTCGACGTGATACGCGCCGATGTGCTGGGTGATGCCGCCGGCTTCGCCCGCTGCGACCTTGGTACGACGGATGTAGTCGAGCAGCGAGGTCTTGCCGTGATCGACGTGACCCATGATCGTGACCACGGGCGGGCGCGACTTCTTCTCGCCCTGCTGATCCTCGATGTGCGCCAGCAGTTCGGTTTCGGCGTCGTCGCCGCCGGCCCGGATCGCTTTGTGGCCGAGTTCCTCGGTAATCAGCACCGCAGTATCGTGATCGATGGACTGCGTGATGGTCGCCATCACGCCCATCTTGAACAGCGCCTTGACCACATCGCCGCCCTTGAGCGCCAGCTTCTGCGCGAGATCGGACACAGTGATGGCGTCGCCGATGGCGACCTCGCGCACGACCTTCTCGGTCGGACGGGTGAAGCCGTGCTGCCCGCCGCCGCTGCGGCTCTGTTCGAGCTGGCGCTTGGCCTTGGGCTTGGAGCGTGCGGTCGAACGACGCTCGCGCTCGCTCGTGCTGAGATGCAGCTGCCCCGCGAAACGGGCGGTGCTGTCGTCGTCCTCGACATCGGCGACCATCGCGTGCGAGCCGCGGTTGGGCTTGTTTTTCTGGCCGGCGCGATCGTCGACGCGGGCGGGTTCGGCGCGCGGGGGCTTGGCGTGGCCATGAACACTGGTTTTCGGACGAGCCGCCACGGGCTCTTCGTCAGTGCCGGTCTTGGTGGTCGCGGCGGTGGCTGCGGCGGTGGCTGCGGCGACGCGCGCGACCGCTTCATCGGCGACCCGCTTGCGCTCGGCGATCTCCTCGGCGCGTTTGCGGTCTTCTTCGGCCAGACGCTGCTGTTCATTGAGGTTGCGCTGACGCGACTCCTCAAGCTTGCGCAGAATGTCGGCGCGCTCGTCGTCGCTGCCAGGCACCAGGCGCCCGTCCTGCGGTTTGACCAGGGTGACCTTCTTGCGGACCACGACGTCGACAGTCTGGCGGTTCTTGCCGCCGCCGACGGTGATTTCCTGCTTGCGGTTGCGGTTGAGCGTGATCTTCTTCGGCCCTTCCGATTCTTCGGTAGTCGCCTCGCTCTTGCCGTGGGACCGTTTCAGGAAGCCGAGCAACTTCAGCTTCTCGGCGCTGGTCACGGTCTGATCAGGGCCGCTGAAGCTCATGCCGGCCTCGGCCAGCTGCTCCAGCAACTTCTCGACCGGCGTGTTCACCAGTTCGGCCAGCTTGCGGATGGTGGTTTGCTGCGACATTCGGTGTCCGTATCCTGAGGCCCGGACCGGTGGGATCACCGGACCCGCGCGGGGGTGCTGTTGTGGAGCTGGGCTCGCGCGGGGAATGGACTCGGGTGAGGCCTTAACCGGTAGAGCGCTGAATTCTAATCGTGTTGCGGGGCTCAGGCTTCGCGCTCGAGGCGGGCGATTTCCTCGGCGCGGGCAGCCAGGATCAGCGCCGCTGCGCGGGCCTCGTCCAGGCCGTCGATACCGAACTCCGCCACTTCGTCCGCGCCCAGCTCGCCGAGGTCGTCGATGGTGCGGACACCGTGCGCAGCCAAAGCATACGCAGTGTCGTGATCCATGCCGTCCAGGCCCAACAGATCTTCGGCCGGCTGGTGCTCGTCAAGCTCTTCCTCGACCGCCAACGCCTCGTTCAGCAGAGCATCACGGGCACGCGAGCGAAGCTCCTCGACGATGTCCTCGTCGAAACCTTCGACCGCCAG
>JBIITV010000190.1:0-7525 GCA_044340325.1 Lysobacteraceae bacterium | reverse complement strand
AAGCTCGCCAATTACCTGCATCTGCCCGTGCAGTCCGGCAGCGACCGCATCCTGTCGGCGATGAAACGCGGCTACACCGCGCTGGAATTCAAACAGAAGATCCGCAAACTGCGCGCGGTGCGGCCGGGCATCTCGGTGAGTTCGGACTTCATCGTCGGTTTTCCTGGCGAGACCGACGCCGACTTCGAGAAGACCATGAAGCTGATCGAAGACATCGGCTTCGATCAGAGCTTCTCCTTCATCTACTCGCGCCGGCCGGGTACGCCGGCTGCGGATCTCGAGGACACCGTCAGCAGCGAGGAGAAGCACGCACGCCTCGCGCGCCTGCAGGCGGCGATCAACGAGAACGCGAAGCGCATCTCGCAAGCGATGATCGGCACCAAGCAAACCGTGCTGGTCGAAGGCCCCTCGAAGAAAGACCCCAACGAATTCACCGGCCGCACCGAGAACATGCGCTTCGTGAATTTTCCGGCACCGATAGGCGCGAAGCTGATCGGGCAATTCGTGGATGTGGTGGTGACGGAGGCGATGAGCAATTCGCTGCGCGGGCGGCTGGTCAGCGCAAGCGAACTCTGAACCATGTCGCTCGGCGCTTATTCGGCCTCGTAGACCGCCACACCATTCACCCAAGTCGAGCGGATCGCCAGATCATCGACCGCATCTGCAGAGCTTTGCATCGGGTCCTGCGCAAGAACAACGAAATCCGCGCGCATGCCGGGCGCGAGCCGGCCGACCTCGGCTTCATCGCGTCCGGCGTAAGCGGCATCGACGGTAAAGCCGCGCAGGGCTTCCGCAATGCTCAGCACTTGATCCGGCAGCCAACCACCCGGCGGCTGGCCATCACGGTCCTGTCGCGCGATGGCGGCATACAGGCCCAATCGCGGGTCCACCGATTCCACCGGAAAATCGGAGCCCAGTGCGAGCCGTGCGCCACTGTCAAGAAAACGTCGCCATGCATAGGCGCCGACGATGCGCTCGCGACCGATCCGCGCTTCCGCCCATGGCATATCGGAGGTCGCGTGCGTGGGCTGCATCGAGGCGATCACATGCATCTCCGCGAAACGTGGGATATCGGCCAATGCCACCACTTGCGCATGCTCGATGCGCCAGCGGTGATCGTTCGCGACAATCTCGCCCAGCACATCGCGATAGGCATCGAGCACGACACGGTTGCCGCGATCGCCGATGGCATGGGTCGCCACCTGCACGCCGCAATCCTTGGCTTTGCGCAGGATCGCCGCGAAAGCGTCCGGTTCGTTGATCAGCAGGCCGCGATTGCCATGGTCGTCGCTGTAATCGGAAAGCAATGCCGCACCGCGGCTGCCCAGCGCGCCGTCGATATAGAGCTTGACGCCGCGCATCCGCAGGCGCCCATCGGCATGCGCATACAGGCCATCGGCGCACAGATCGGCCAGCGCGGCGCTGTCGCCGTCGGCATACGCATCGATCCGCAGCGTCAATTCGCCCCGGTCCGCAAACCGCCGATACAGCGCAAGATCCTCACGACTCACGCCCATGTCGTGCAGACCGGTCAGGCCGTTGCGCGCGGCGGCTTCCAGTGCGGCACGGAGCATGCGCTCACGCAGAGTCTCGTCCGGCGGCGGCACGACCGCCTCCACGATCAAGGCAGCGTTGTCGACGAACAGGCCGGTCGCCTTGCCCGCTTCACGGACGATGCGGCCCCCCTCGGGCTGCCAGTCGCCATCGATCGACCGGCTGCCCGGGCGCTGCCCGGCCGCGCGCATCGCAGCGGTATTGGCCCAGCCCGCATGACCATCGACGCGCTCCAGCCACACCGGGCGTGACGGAAACATGCGATCGAGATCTTCCGCGTTCGGAAACGTCTTGTCGGGCCAATCGTTCTGATCCCATCCACGACCCAGCAGCCAAGCACCTTCCGGCAGATTGCTTTCGAAAGCGCGCAGCCGGCCGAGAACCTCGGCCTTGTCGCGCGTACCGGTCAGATCGGCACGCAGCAGCGACTGCCCAAGCCCCATGAGATGCCCATGGGCATCGATCAGGCCAGGAATCACCGTCGCGGTACCCACATCGATCCGCTCCGCGTCGGGATAGCGCGCAAGCACGGTTGCGGTATCGCCGAGCATCAGGACGCGCCCATCGTCGCCCCAAGCCATCGCCGCTGCCGTCGGCATCGCTGCATCCATCGTGCGGATGCGGGCAGCGGTCAACACATGCACATCGGCTGCGGACACTGGAACGCACAGCAACAGCAGGCTCAGAGTCAGAACGATGTTTCGCATACGGGCACTCCATGCGTATCGAGTGGGCACTATGCCACGGAGGTCGTCGGCAGTCGGTCCGAACGCGATCGTCGATCGCATTCGGACCGACAACGCATCAAGCGACACCCGGATGTCGCGTGGCGATCTCCGGGCTACGTTGCTGGACACGAATTCGGACATGCGCCGGGCTTGAAGGATCGCGGCTCCCGCCGCTGCTGCGAAAAGAATTCGGCGCTCAGTCGTGGATATAGGTGAACGTCGTCAGCTTGCCCTTGCCGCAGCGACACCATGTCGCGAACGACGGACCCTGCCCTTGCACAACCTGGCAGCGCTCCATGTCGCGGCACTGGTTCTCGGTCATGTTGGTGCTGCCGAACGGGCTGCTGGTGCCTGGCGGACCGATGTAGCGCGCCTTCGGGCTGGCGGTCAGACGCGCATCGTTGACGAGCGGATAGGCAGGATTGCGTGGGCTCGTTTGCGTGCCCGCCGCTGCGGCGGCAGAGGGTGCGCCCGGTGCGGGGCGTTCGGGGTCGGGGCGCGACGGCGGCGTTTTCGGGCCGGTTTCGGCGGCGGCGGCCCCATGCGTGGCCTGCGATTGCGCCAGCGCGACGGCCACCGATGCGGCCAGCGTCAAAGCGACCAGCAGAACCCTGATTCGGGCGAAGGTCATGGTCATCGCGATTCCCCTTGAATGCGGCACCGGAAAGGTCGTGCCTTCACCTGCCTGCGGCGGCCCAGCCTAGCGCAAAGCGCATTGACATGCGCGCCGCCACCGGGATCTCAGCTCCCGCTGCACGCACAAGTTCAATCCAGACGTTTGCGGAACCGCGAAATCGCCAGGCTCATCATGATGGCGGTGAAAGCCAGCAGCGCCAGTACATCCGGCCACAGTTCGAAGAGGTTCGCGCCGCGCAGCATCACGCCGCGGATCAGACGCACGAAATGGGTGAGCGGCAGCGCTTCGGCGATCCACTGCGCCGCCACCGGCATGCCGTCGAAGGGAAACATGAAGCCCGACAGCAGGATCGAAGGCAGGAACAGAAAGAACGCCATCTGCATCGACTGGAACTGGGTCTGCGCCTTGGTCGATACCAGCAAGCCCAGGGTGAGATTCGCCACGATCAGCAGCATCGCCGCCCCGTAGACATCGATCAGATGGCCGCGCACCGGCACGTCGAACACGGTCATGCCCAGCGTCAGCACGACCGTGGTCTGGATCAGGCCCACGCCGATGTACGGCAATACTTTGCCGATCATCAGTTCGGCGCTGGACACCGGCGTGGTAATCAGCAGTTCGAGATTGCCGCGCTCGCGTTCGCGCACGATAGCCATCGCGGTGAACATCACCATGGTCATGGTGAGGATCACGCCGATCAGGCCCGGCACCACGTTCACCGCCGCGCGGCGCTCGGGGTTGTACAGCGACAGCACGCTGATCGGTGTGGCGCTGCTTTTCGAAGATGCGCCGCCGCTGCCGCCGTCGAGCGGCATCGCCGCGAGCTGTCTTGCGGTCGCCTGCACCGACGTGTCGCTGCCGTCGACGATCACCTGCACCGCCTCGCGTCCGTCGAGCTTGCGGCGCTCGTAATCCGACGGAATCACGATGCCGATCTTGATCTTGCCGCGATTGAGCAGCGTCTGCAGATCCTGCGGCGTGCGCGCAGCTGCGGTCTGGCGGACGATGCCTGTGGCCAACATGTCCTGCACCAGCGCGCGCGAGCCGGCGGTATCGGCCATGTCGGCGATGGCGGTCGGCAGATTGCGTACGTCCGGATTGATCGCGAACCCGAACAACATCAGCTGGATGGTCGGAATGCCGATCATCATCGCTGCGGTCAGGCGGTCGCGCCGCATCTGCCGCAGCTCCTTCATCATCACCGCGACGATGCGCGCGAGCTTCATGCCGCCCTCGCCGCATCATTACCGTGCGTCGCCGAAACGAACACGTCTTCGAGATTCGGCTCGATGGCCGAAACCTCGGCATCGATCGCCGCTGCGCGGAGCCGTTCCTGCAACAGCGCGGCATCGCCGCCGGGCTCGACCAGCACCCGCAGTTCGTTGCCGATCTGGGCGACGCTGAGCACGCCCGGCGTCGCGTGCAGCGCGGCCTGCGCCTTGCGCGGCTGGCTCGCGCGCACGCCCATCGTGCGCCCGACCAGCGCGCGGGTAAGCTCGGCGGGCGTGCCGTCGGCGACCAGACGGCCGGTTTCGAGAATCGCGATGCGGTGGCAGCGTTCGGCTTCGTCCATGTAGTGCGTGGACACCAGGATCGTAGTTCCGGCGTCGGCGAGATCGAAGAGTTTCTCCCAGAAATCGCGGCGCGATTCCGGATCAACCGCGCTGGTCGGCTCATCCAGAAACAGCAGTTCCGGCTTGTGGATGATCGCGCAGGCCAGCCCGAGGCGCTGTTTCTGTCCGCCGCTCATCGTGCCGGCGAGCTGCTTCTGACGGTCTCCGAAGCTGTAGGCTTCGATCAGTTCGTCGATGCGCAGCTTGCGCTGCGGGCGCGACAGCCCCTGCACCGCCGCCATGAATTCCATGTTCTCGCGCACGGTCAGATCTTCGTACAGCGCGAATTTCTGGGTCATATAGCCGATATGCTTACGAAGCTGTTCGGCCTGCTGCGGGATTTTGAAGCCGAGTACATCGATCTCGCCTTCGCTCGGCGTGAGCAAGCCGCAAAGCATGCGGATGGTGGTCGATTTGCCGGAACCGTTCGGGCCCAGAAAGCCGTAGACGTTGGCGCGCGGTACGCTCAGGTCGACGCGATCGACCGCAAGCAGTGCACCGAAGCGCTTGCTGATGCCGCGCGCGCGGATGGCGAGTGGTTCGGTCATCGCGCGATCACTTTGCCGAAAACTCTGCCCGTATCGGCAATCCGGCAGGCAGATCGCCGGCGTTGTCCAGCACGATCTCGGCGAGATAGCTCAGCCGCGCCGCGTCCTTGCCGCTCAGCGCGTAGTACGGGGTGAAACTGGGCTCGCTGCGGATCGCGCGCACGTGTCCGGCGATGTCGCCATGGCCGTCCACATGCACGGTGGCGCGGTCGCCGATCTTCACGTTCACGCGCATCGGCTCGGGCACGTAGACGCGTGCGTACGGCGCGTCGCCGACCAGCAGCACCGCCAGCGGCGCACCGAGCGGCGCCTGATCGCCGAGTTTGTACGGCAGGCTGTCGATGCGCCCGTCGCGCGGTGCCACGATCTGCAGTTTCTCTAGCGATACCGATTGCGCGGCGACCTGCGCGTCTGCGGCGCGCACCGCCGAGCGCGCCTGATCGATGCGCTCGCTGCGCGCGCCATGTTCCAGTTCGCTCAGAAACGCCTGCGCCGCGCGCACTTGGGCGTCGGCGCTGGCGGCGGCGGCGCGGGCACGGTCGATGTCCACCGCTGCGACCAGCTTGCGCTGGCCCAGCGGCTGCAGCCGCGCGAGATAGCTGCGGGCATCGCTGGCCTGCGCCTGGGTACGCGCGAGGTCCGCGCGGGCCTGTGCGACCTGCTCGACACGGGTGCCGGCTTCGAGTTCTGCGAGCGCATCGCGCTGCTGCTGCGCCTGCGCCTGTGCAACATCGGTCTGCGCCGCGATGCGGGTACGTTCGAGCGTCATGACAGTCGCGCCCGCTTTCACGCGATCGCCTTCGCGCACCGCAACCGAGACGATCCGCTCCGCCGACGGCGCCGGCAGGCTGATGCGGTCGTATTCCAGCGTACCGAGCACCTGTGGTGTCTCGTCCTTGCAGCCGCCCAGCAGGGCAATCGCGATCAGCATCGCTGACAGAGAACACTTAGACATCGCGCAACTCCAGACCGGATTCGAGCAGAGCCAGCACGTGGTCGCAGAGCGCATCCGCGTCCACGTCAGCAGCATCGAAGACGCCGCGCCAGATCGGCGCGCTTGCCGCCATGAACATCGTCTGCCCGATCAGCGACGGCACCAGCAATCGCGGATCGAGCCGGGGATTCAGGTGCCCCTGCGCCTGCAACTGCGCAAAGCGTTCCGCCAGCAGATGCGGCAGCAGCGGACCGATGCGGTCGAACATCAACCGGCGCAGGCCGCCGCCTTCGTGCAGCACTTCGCGCACCCACAGCTGCGGCAACCAGGGATGCGTCCACGCGGTCGCGATCACCATGCGCACGAAGCTGCGGATCAGCGCACGCGGATCGTCTCCGGCCTGCAGCAGCGGCCCACGCAGTCCCAGCATTACCGGCATCAGTTTCTCCTCGATCACCGCCGTCAGCAGCGCGTCCTTGCCGCCGAAGTAGTAGTGCAGCAGCGCCGGGGTGGCGCCGGCTTCGGCCGCGATCGTGCGCAGCGAACTGCCGGCAATGCCCTGCCGAGCGAAACAGACGACGGCGGCTTCGAGCAATCGATGGCGCAGATCGGCGCCATCGCCTGCGGGTCGGCCAGGGGAGCGGCCGACCGCTTTGGCTGGCCGGGCCGTGATCGGTGAGCGGCCAGGTTTCACGGGGCGTTGGGGGCTGGGCATGCACTCAATTTAATTGGTCGATTAATTAATGTCCATGCAACCACCATTCCCGCTCGTCGTAATGGCCATGGTCGCCCGTGCGCGCTACCCTGAGAGGCCTATGCAAAACAACGCTCTTCACCCCTACAGCCGCGACTTCGCCCTCGACCCCGCCGATCCCGAGCGTCTGGCCAATCTGGCCGGTCCGTTCGATGCCCACCTGCGCCAGATCGAACTGCGGCTGGGGGTCGAGATCGCCAATCGTGGCCATCTGTTCCGCATCGGCGGCGACAGCGACGCAGCAGTGGCGCATGCCGAAAGGTTGCTGCGCGCGCTCTACGACGAGGCCGCAGACATCACTTTCGATGCCCAGGCTATCCACCTGCGGCTCGGCAACGACCCGTCTATCGCCACTGACCCCGGTTACCAGCCCCAGGAAGTCGCCGTGAAGGTCAAGCGCGGCACGGTGCGTGGCCGCGGCGCGAACCAGCAGAAATACCTGCATCTCATCGCCACCCACGACATCAACTTCGGCGTCGGTCCGGCCGGCACCGGCAAGACCTTCCTTGCCGTGGCCATGGCGGTGGAGGCGCTGAACACCGCGCGTATCCAGCGGATCATCCTGGTGCGCCCGGCGGTGGAAGCGGGCGAGAAACTCGGCTTCCTGCCCGGCGATCTGTCGCAGAAGGTCGATCCGTACCTGCGCCCGCTCTACGACGCGCTGTACGAAATGCTCGGCGTCGACAGAGTCGCGAAACTGCTGGAAAAAAACGTCATCGAGATCGCGCCGCTGGCCTACATGCGCGGACGCACGCTC
>JBIITV010000058.1:0-26782 GCA_044340325.1 Lysobacteraceae bacterium | reverse complement strand
AGGTCGTTGGAGCCGATCGAGAAGCCGTCGAACAGTTCCAGGAACTCCTCGGCCATCAGGGCGTTCGAGGGCAGCTCGCACATCATGATGATCTTGAGCCCGTTCTCGCCGCGCTTGAGGCCGTTCTCGGCCAGCACTTCGATGACACGACGGCCTTCTTCCAGCGTGCGCACGAAGAGAATCATGACCCAGGCATTGGTCAGGCCCATCTCGTCGCGGACCTTCTTCATCGCCCGGCACTCAAGGGCGAAGCAATCGCGGAAGCTCGGGTCGACATAGCGGCTGGCGCCGCGGAAACCGATCATCGGGTTCTCTTCGTGCGGTTCGTAGCGGGCGCCGCCGATGAGGTTGGCGTATTCGTTCGATTTGAAATCCGAGAGCCGCACGATCACCGGATTCGGCGCGACCGATGCGGTGATGGTGGCGATGCCTTCGGCGAGGCGGTCGACGTAGAAATCGACCGGGCTGGCATAGCCGGCCATCTTCGCGTCGATCTTGCGCTTCACGTCCGCATCCTGATTCGCGTAATCGAGCAATGCCTTGGGATGCACGCCGATGTGGCTGGCGATGATCATTTCCAGACGCGCCAGACCGATGCCGGCGTTGGGCAGCATCGCGAAGTCGAAGGCGCGCTCCGGGTTCGCCACGTTCATCATGATCTTCAGCGGCGCCGGCGGCATGTTGTCCAGATCGGTGACGATGCGCTCGAAGGGCAGGGCCCCTTCGTAGATGAAACCGGTGTCGCCCTCGGCGCAGCTCACCGTGACCGTATGACCGTCGACGATCGTCTCCAGCGCATTGCCGGTACCGACCACGGCGGGTACGCCGAGTTCGCGGGCGATGATCGCGGCATGACAGGTACGGCCGCCGCGATTGGTGACGATGGCCGCGGCGCGCTTCATCACCGGCTCCCAGTCCGGATCGGTCATGTCTGCGATCAGCACGTCGCCGGGCTGCACCCGGTTCATGTCGGCGAGCGAACGCACGACGCGGGCGACGCCGCTGCCGATCTTGTGGCCGATGGCGCGGCCTTCGCAGACCACGTCGCCGCGATGACCGAGGCTGTAGCGCTCGATCTGGGTCGCATGCGCGCGCGATTTCACGGTTTCCGGACGCGCCTGCACCACGAACAGCTTGCCGGTGATGCCGTCCTTCGCCCATTCGATATCCATTGGACGGCCGTAATGTTCCTCGATCGTCAGTGCCTGCCGCGACAGTTCCTGCACGTCTTCATCGGTAATCGAGAAGGCATTGCGCAGCTCGGTCGGCGTGTCCTCGTTGCGCACGCGCTCGCCGGGCTTGTCGGAATAGACCATGCGGATCTGCTTGGCGCCCATCGAACGGCGCAGAATCGCCGGTTTGCCCGCGCGCAGCGTCGGCTTGTAGACGTAGAACTCGTCCGGATTGACCGCGCCCTGCACCACGTTTTCACCGAGGCCATAGCTGGAAGTGACGAACACCACGTCGCGGAAGCCCGATTCGGTGTCGAGCGTGAACAGCACGCCGGAGGAACCCACGTCCGAGCGCACCATCAGCTGCACGCCGGCGGAAAGGAACACGTCCTCGTGCTTGAAGCCGTGATGCACGCGGTAGGCGATCGCGCGGTCGTTGTAGAGACTGGCGAAGACTTCCTTGACCTTGCGCACCACATCGTCGGCGCCGGTCACGTTGAGGAAGGTTTCCTGTTGGCCGGCGAACGAGGCGTCGGGCAGGTCTTCGGCAGTGGCCGAGGAGCGCACGGCAACGGCGATCTGCAAGCCGCCGTTCTCGGCACACAGCTCCGCATAGGCGCTGCGGATGTCGGTATCGAGCTGCGGCTGCAGCGGAGCGTCGATGACCCAGCCGCGGATTTCGGCGCCTGCAGCGTTCAGCGCCGGCACGTCTTCGACATCGAGCATGGCCAGCCGATCGAAGATCCGCTGATGCAGGGTGTTGTGGGCGATGAAGTCCTTGAACGCCTCCGCCGTCGTGGCGAAGCCGCCCGGCACCGACACCCCGAGCCCGGCCAGATGGCCGATCATCTCGCCGAGCGAGGAATTCTTGCCGCCGACGCGGGCAAGGTCGGACAGCCGCAGCGCGTGCAGCCAGAGGATGTTTTCGTTCAAAGGTTGAAGTCTCCGAAGCGGACGCGGCGTGGGGCCGGGAAAGCGGCTATTTTAGCCATCGCCGGGCATCGCCGGGTCTGTCTTGTGACCGCAATCGTAGTCGCGGGTTGCGGATCGCAGCGCTCGTGCCGAAGAAACTCTTTGCAAATCAATCGATTGGTTGGGAAACACAGCGCATGGCATCGATACGCCCGGTCTTTTACGTCTCCGATGGCACAGGCATTACCGCCGAGACCATCGGCCATAGCCTGCTGACCCAGTTCACCGGGACCGATTTCAGGACCGATCGCATCTCGTTCGTCGACACTGCGGAGAAAGCCGAGGAAGCGGCGGCCCGTATCCGTGCCGCCGGCGAGGCCCTCGGCGTACGCCCGATCGTCATCAACTCGTGCGTCGATGCCAATCTGAGTACGGTCCTGGCCGAGAGCGGGGCGCTGATGCTCGATGTCTTCGCCCCGTTCATCGAACCGCTGGAGCGCGAACTGGGGCGGCAGCGGCAGTCGCGGGTGGGACAGGCGCACGGTATGGTCGATTTCGAGACCTACCACCGGCGCATCAACGCGATGAATTTCGCGCTGACCCACGACGATGGTATCGCTACCAACTACGATGAGGCCGATGTCATCCTGGTCGCGGTCTCCCGCGCCGGCAAGACCCCGACCTGCATCTATCTGGCGATGCATCACGGCGTGAAAGCGGCCAACTATCCGCTGACCGACGAAGACCTGGAGCACGACCGTCTGCCGCCACGGCTGCGCCAGCACCGCGCCAAACTGTTCGGACTGACCATCGATCCGGTGCGGCTGCAGCAGATCCGCCAGGAACGCCGCGCCAACTCGCGCTATTCCCAGCTCGATACCTGCAAGCGCGAGGTGGCGGCGGCCGAAGCGATGCTGCGCGCCGAACGCATCGCCACGCTCAGCACCACGCACACGTCGATCGAGGAGATCGCGAGCAAGGTGATGTCGACGTTGGGGATTCAGCGCGAGATGTATTGAGCGCAGTCCGCCGGGAATGCATTCGCTGGGAATGCACAAACGATCCACAGTGCGGGCGCGAGGCGCAGCGGGTCCAATATTCCACGTGTTCCCGCATCCGTCAATGCTGTCGCGAACGGTGCGCAATGTGTACGATCCGACGCATGTCCAAGGTCATTTCCCGTCCGATCACTGCCGCGAAAATCAACCGCTTCTCCTGGTTGATGGCGCTCTACGCCGAAAACCATCAGCGTTTGCATCGATTGTTCGTACCCGAGCGGCTCGCAGAAGGCCGGTACATCTCTCCGGTGGGCGATGGCCTCGATCTGCAGTTGGATATCCTGGCCCAGCACGCTTACACCACGGAACTTCGGCTGAGCTATACGATGCTCGACCCGGTGACCGGCGAACCCGATCCTTCCGCCTATCTGCGCCTCTATCGCGACGCCAGACAGGTCGAGGCCACGCACTGTTACATCGGCAGACGTTGGCAGGATGTGATCGGCATGTATCCGCCGCCGGCGGAGGTGCTGGATCACCGCCTGCGCATGAATACATTTCTTGGCAAATGGCTGCAATATCTGGCCGAACGCGGGCATGGTGTCGACAGCCTCGTCTTTCACGGCGCGCTGCCCATCCCCTGAGCGCCGTCCTCCGGTTGCTCATTCGAAGCCAACGGTCTCGGGTCGGGAACGCCTTTGAAACAGGCGAGCTCCGCCATTCGACGGATGCGGTAGGCTCCCTCCGCCGGAGCAGGACGCCTCGAAAGAGATGTCGCGAAATCTGGCGCAGCCAGCACCGCAGCCCGTTGCAATGCGCCATTGAAGCCGCGCGCAGGACATTTCCGATACCAGAAACGACAAAACCCGCCGGAGCGGGTTTTGTCGTTTTGCAAGTTGGCGTCCCCACGGGGATTCGAACCCCGGTGTCCACCGTGAAAGGGTGGTGTCCTAGGCCTCTAGACGATGGGGACGTCGTAGAACTCTGTAACCACTTCGGACCGGGCCTGACGATCAAAAGCGTTTTTAAGATTGGTGGAGCCAGGCGGGATCGAACCGCCGACCTCCTGCATGCCATGCAGGCGCTCTCCCAGCTGAGCTATGGCCCCAAGTGTCTGGATAGCGCGAAAGTTTAGAGGGCGTCCGCGGAGGCGTCAAGCGTTGGAAGACAATGTCGCATGCCGGCCGAACCGCCGCCCGTGGCAGAATGTGCGCATGTCCTATCTCGTCCTCGCCCGCAAATGGCGCCCCAAGCGTTTCGCCGAACTGGTCGGGCAGGAGCACGTTGTCCGCGCGTTGACCAACGCCCTCGACACCGGGCGGGTGCATCATGCCTTCCTGTTCACCGGCACCCGAGGGGTGGGCAAGACCACCATTGCGCGGATCTTCGCCAAATCGCTGAACTGCGAGCGCGGCACCTCGGCCGAACCCTGCGGCGAATGCAATTCCTGTCGCGATATCGACGCCGGTCGGTTCATCGATCTGCTCGAAATCGACGCTGCCAGTAACACCGGTGTGGACGATGTCCGCGAGGTGATCGACAACGCCCAGTACATGCCCTCGCGCGGTCGGGTGAAGGTCTATCTGATCGACGAAGTGCACATGCTGTCGAAGTCGGCCTTCAATGCGCTGCTGAAGACGCTGGAGGAGCCGCCGGGCCACGTGAAGTTCCTGCTGGCGACCACCGACCCGCAGAAACTGCCGGTGACGGTGCTGTCGCGCTGCCTGCAGTTCAATCTGAAGCGGCTGGAAGAACCGCAGATCCAGGGCCAGATCGCCAAGATTCTGGAGGCCGAGGGCATTCCGACCGAGGCCGGCGCAATCCGGCAGCTGTCGAAGGCCGCCGATGGCAGTTTGCGTGACGGGCTGTCGCTGCTGGATCAGGCGATCGCCTACACCGGCGCGAGCACTGGCGGCGCCCCGCTGACCGATGCCGGCGTCGCGACCATGCTGGGGACGGTCGACCGCATGCGCATCGGTGCGGTGCTGAACGCGCTGGCCGCGGGCGACGGCGAAAGTCTGTTGATCGAGATCGCAGCGCTGGCCGATTTTTCGCCCGACTGGGCGGGTGTGATCGATGCGATGGCCGAAGCCCTGCATCGGGTGCAGGTGAGGCAGTTGGTGCCGTCGGCCGAGATCGAGGCCGATGGCGTCGATATCGATGCGCTGGCCGGTCAATTGCGTCCGGAAGTCGTGCAGCTCTGGTACCAGATGGCATTGCACGGTCGCCGCGACTTGGGTCTGGCGCCGAGTCCGCGCGGCGGATTCGAGATGACTGCGCTGAGGATGCTGGCGTTCCGCCCGGCCGAGGCCGATGGGGCCAAGCCCGAAGGTCCGGCTGGCGTCCCTGCGCGCGGTCCCGAGGCTGCCCGTGCCGCGTTGGAACCATCCGCCAGCCGTCCGCCGCGCACGCTTCCGGCCGCCGCGATGGAGAACCCGGCGGCTCCAGCGCGCAGGCCGCCTGCGCCACAGATTCCTCCTGCCGCCATCGAAGTGTCGGCTCCGGCACCGACGGTTTCGATGCAAGCGGCTTCGATGCAAGCGGCTCCGATCCAGACGGCTTCGACCCAGACGGTTTCGACACAAACGATTCCCGCGCAGTCGGCTACGGCGCCTGCCGTCGAAATCGACAACGATCGCTGGCTCGACCTGCTCGCCAGCAGCGGTCTGCGCGGGCCTGCGCGCGAGCTTGCCGCGCATGCCGCATTCACCGGTTATGCCGATGGTGTGCTGCGGCTCTCGTTGTCGGCCGACGACGACCACCTCCGCAGCCCGTCGCTGGTCAAGGCGCTGACCGACGCGCTCTGCGCGCAGCTCGGCGGTGCGGTGCAGCTGAAATTCGACAGTGCGAAGCCCGCCAATGCCGAAACCCTGCATCAGCGCGTCGAGCGTCAGCGCGACGCCAAGCAGTCCGCTGCCGAAGAAAACTTCATGTCCAACCCCGATGTGCAGCGGCTGATCAGCCAACAGGGCGCGAAGCTCGTGCCCGATTCCATCCGCCCTTTTGAAGACTGAACCCGAGAGATCGTAACCATGCGTGGAAATATCGCTCAACTGATGCAACAAGCGCAGAAGATGCAGGAGAACATGCAGCGCGCCCAGGAAGAACTGGCCAAGCTCGAGGTCACCGGCAGCGCCGGCGGCGGCATGGTCAGCATCACGCTCACCGGCCGCATGGAATGCCGCAGCGTGCGGATCGACCCCAGCGTGCTGTCCGATGCGGAGATGACCGAAGATCTCGTCGTCGCTGCGATCAACGACGCGGTGAACAAGGTCAACGCCGAATCGCAGGCGAAGATGTCCGGCGCCACCGCCGGCATGCCGATCCCGCCGGGCATGAAGATTCCGGGGATGTTTTGAGCCGACGTGCCATGCGGGTGATCTCGATCGATCGCATCTTCGATATCGCCGACCAATGACGATCTCGCTCCTCGAGCAACTGATCGAAGCCTTCCGCATCCTGCCCGGAGTCGGCCAGAAAACCGCACAGCGGATGGCCTATCACGTGCTGGAGCGCGATCGCGACGGCGGCCAGCGTCTTTCCGACGCGCTGGCTGCGGCGGTCGACCGCATCGGTCACTGCGCGCGCTGCAGGGATTTCAGCGAGTCAGAGCTCTGCGCCACCTGCGCGAACACCTCGCGCGATGGGCATGTGCTGTGCGCGGTGGAATCGCCTGCGGACCGTCTCGTCATCGAACAGGCCACGGGTTTTCGCGGTTTGTACTTCGTGCTTCAGGGGCGGCTCAGTCCGCTCGATGGCATCGGCCCGCGCGAACTGGGTCTTGAAAAACTGTCTGCGCGCCTTGCGGAAGGCGAAGTCCAGGAACTGGTCATCGCCACCAACCCCACCGTGGAAGGCGAAGCGACCGCGCATTACCTTGCCCAACTCGCGCGTCAGCATGGCGTGAAGCCGACCCGGCTCGCTCATGGCGTGCCGCTGGGTGGCGAGTTGGAATACGTCGATCGCGGCACGCTGTCGCATGCGTTCGGCAGCCGTGGCGAGATGCCGGTTTGACATCAAAGCAGTAAACACGCCCCGGCACGGGTCGGAGCGTGTTCATGCGATGAGCGATACAGAGTCTGCTCAATATGGGCAGAGAATGTTTCGCGAGCAGGCCGCAACCACCGCAATATGAGTGTTCAGCAGACCCGGGCCGCAGTTGATGCCGCAGGCCGGTAGCGGTGTTGCCGTTGATTGGAGCAGCCAGCGGATGTCTGCTGGTGTCAGAAGCGGGCTGGCGGACAACATCAGTCCGACGGTGCCGGAAACGTGCGGAGTTGCCATCGAAGTGCCGCCGAGATGGCGGTAGCAATGCACATTTCCAGTCGCGGGCGAGGTTGTCCAGGCCGAGACGGCGCCGCTGAAATTGAGTGGGTCGAAACCGCTCTGGCTATCGCTTGGACAACCGATGCCAGCACCGTAGAAACTCGCGCCGCCCGGTGCAGTGATGCCAAGACTGGAGCCGCGACCGCTGTAGCTTGCAAGGTTGTTGTTTCGGTCGCTGGCGGCGACTGAAATCACGCCGGGACAGGACGCGGGCGTGACGGTCGCGACATTCGTGCCTTGATTTCCTGCGGCAGCGACGATGGTCACGTTGCTGTCGATGGCCTTCTCGATCTGGGTGCGCATCACTTGCATGCCGGGAGCTGTGCATGGCGAGGAAAATTCGAAGCTCATGTTCACCACATTGGCCCCATTCGCGACCGCCCATTGCAATCCGGAGATGATGTTGCTCGTGGCGACGGAGCTGCCATTGGTGATCTTCACATTGAGCAGGGTGCAGTTGTAGCAGACGCCTGCAATGCCAGTGGCGTTGTTGGTGGCAGCCCCCGCGATACCGGCCACATGCGTGCCATGGCGCCAGTTGCTCGTGTCGATGGCGGCACTGCCGGGCGATGTCACATTGTATTCCACGGGGGACCAGCGACCAGAGAGATCCGGATGCGACGTGCGGCCCGTATCCAGAATCGCGATCTTGACTGCACTGCTGCCGCCACCAGCCAGACTCCAGGCTTGCGGCATCTGGATCAGCGGGTAATGCCATTGTTGCGGATACAGCGGATCGTTCGGAATAGTCGACAATTTGAACAGGTAGTTGGGTTGCGCGAAGAGGATATCGGGACTGGCGCGGATCTGATCCAGCAACCGCAAGGTCGCTGCTCGAGCGTCCTCTTTGCGCATCAGTCGTGAGCCGGATGGGACCAGTTCCACGACACTCACTTCAGACGACTGCGATTTGATTCTCAGCCCCGGAATCGCGGCGGTAAGGTCCGTGGCGCGTGCGCCGGAACGGAGTTGCACAAGGACTTCGTGCGGGACCAGATCGAGGTCCGCGTCGTTGCCCGGCGCAGGCGGTGCTGCGAACGATCGTGGAGAGATCAAGGGGAACGCGAGTGCGGCGATTGCCAAGGTCGATATCGTGTGTCTCATTGGGCTTCCTTCGTTTGGCACGCAAAACGGCCGGTCGACCGGAGACGCGTCTCTCGCGCAGAGCGTGCCAGTGCTTCGCGAACGCGTTGCCCGCTGTTCCGCTCAAGGAAGGGAACGGGCCTGCTGATGATGTCGCGGGCCGGGGCGGTGCGATTGAGCCGCCTTGGCGGCGTCGTTGGCAGGACTCACGTGTTGGAATGCCGCCGCGGGCGGCCCCGTCGCATCGCTCCGGCGAACGGCTTCATCCTGTTTACAATGTCGGCGGACCCCCAGGAGCCATGCCCATGTCGGACACCATCTTCCACAAGATCATCGACCGTCAGATTCCTGCGAACATCGTCTACGAAGACGATCACCTCATCGCTTTCCGCGACATCGCCCCGCAGGCGCCGGTACATGTGCTGTTCGTGCCCAAGGTGACGATTCCAACCCTCAACGACCTCCAGCCGGATCAGGCCGAGATCGTCGGACGCCTCGCCATCGCCGCCGCGAACTACGCCAAGGCGCAGGGCTTTGCCGAGGACGGCTACCGCATCGTCATGAACTGCAACGACCACGGCGGGCAGACGGTGTTCCAGATCCATCTGCATCTGCTGGCGGGTGCGCCGTTGGGGCGGTTCGGGTGAGAGACATCGCTATGGAGATACATGGAATAAAGCTTGAGACGAGCGAGGAATCGAGATGGGTCTTGTTTTGAGAATCCGGTTTTTTCTGACGATGTTCGTGGCGTTGTCGATTCCGTCATTCTCGTGCGATGCACAGGTTTTGCAGCAGTCCTACAGTCCGTACACGGACCGGGCCAACAAGCCCCAGCCGATGCCACTGTCGGACCGGCTTGCTGTCGAGGTTGTGCTCAATCGTCCGGTGCTCGGAATTGAAGCCCCGGATACGTCCGCGATCGCAGGGATGATGGGCGGTTTGACAGGCGGCATCGGCGGTGTTGTCGCGGCCATGGCATCCGGTGACGGTGCGGACATCGGATCGAATTCGCCCGATGGGAAACGCATCGCGCGGCTACGAGCCCATCTTGGCGATTACGATTTCAACCACGCGATCGAGAAATCCATCCGCTCGAAGATCGCCAGTCCCGGCATTTCGCCCGATCCGATGATTGCCGCGCTGGAAAACCCTTTGGGTACTACCGGAAGCCCGGTGCCGGCCGCCTTCGCCACGCATGTGCTCATGATTTACCCGAGCTACGTCATCGACTATCGATACGACAGGGTGAAAGTTGTGCTGTTTGTGCGTGTCATGGACAGACGGTTGAATTCCAAAGGCCGCATCGTCGCGGACGTCAGTTTCCGCCGGACATACTCATCCGCATTTCTGATTGAGGATGGATCCGACGACGAGAACGTCGATCGATGGCTGAGCTTGAGCACAGAGCAGTTGCGTTCGCTCTTCGATCGCGCTTCCGAACAGGCGGTCGATATGCTGGTTCACGATTTCAGCGAAGCGGGGCGGCGCGAATGGAAGCGGCACAGCGAAAAGAAATCCGCCAGGCTGCGGGGTTCGGTTTTTCCGGGTCTCCCGATTCGTCAGGATGAGAACATGGTGTGGGTGCGCAGCGGAACGCGTTTACAGTGGATCGAGGGTTTCGAATTTCTGGAAATTCCGAAGGCAGCCGTGCGTTAGATCGGCGGACACACTTGCCGATGGGGGTGTCGCTATGCGAGTGGGCCCGCCCAATCCAGCTCGCCGCGCACCACCGTACACACCCGCCCCCCCGACCACACATCGCCCGCGTCATCGACAGTGAGTTCGATGATCGCGTCGTGGCCCACTTCGCGCCCCTGGCTGATGCGGTAGAAGCCGCTGTCGCCGGGCAGGGCGTGCTGCGAAGCCAGCCAGGCGGCCAGGGTGGCGTTGGCGGCGCCCGACGCGGCATCTTCGAACTGCGCAGGCGCGCCGACCCAGGCGCGGACGGCGAGGTAGTAGACCGGGTCGTCGCTGCGCGCGTAGGCGCAGAGGCCCATGCTGTCCGTCGATTGCGCGAGCGTCGAGATCGCCTCCCACGGCGGGGTCGCGGTGCGCAGCGCGGTTTCGTTTTCGAGTTCCACCAGCCACCAGCGACGACCGCCGTCCATCAGCACGGGAGGCAGTTTGCCGAGCGGTAGTGTGCGCAACACCTCGCTCAGGCGCGGATCTTCGGCATTGGCGATCTCGCGCACGCTGGCGCGCGGGGTGCGCACCGCGATCGTCCGTCTGCCGCCTTCGCCGGTCACGCGCAGCGGGAGTTTGCCGGCGATGCCGTCCTGCACCAGCAGCCCATCGCGCGGCGTCGCGAGTCCGGCTTCGAGTACCGCATGCGCGGTGCCGACGCTGGGATGACCGGCGAAGGGTACTTCGCGGCGCGGACTGAACATGCGAATGCGATAGCTGCTGTCGTCGCCGATCGCCGGGAACACGAAGGTCGTTTCCGGCAGCCGCGTCCACTTGGCGATGGCCTGCATCTGTTCGTCCGTCAGGCCGTCTGCGTCCAGCACCACCGCCAGCGGGTTGCCGGCGCCTGGGCGGTCGGCAAAGACATCGACTTGCGTATAACGGCGGGAAGTCATCGGCGGTGTGATCGTGCTGTCGGGGTTGCGCAGGGTAGCAGCGGGCGCCATACCGCGCTGCGCTCGGACGGCATCACCATATGACTCCGCCGCCGATCCGGCTCCAAGCGTATCTCCAGTCGACGCATCAATGATGCTGCGCCTGCGGCTGGCGCCGTTTCGGCTGCGGCTTTATCGGCTGCAGCTTTACCAGCGCAGTTCGCCACGGATCACCGGCTGCACTTCGCCGCCGATCCACACCTCCCCCTCCGCATCAATCCGAACCGTGACCCGCCCATCGCGCCCAAGCTCACGGCCCTGACTGCCGACGTAGCTGCCGTCTCGGCCCGGGAGGCGGCGGGCCAGAGCGAGGCGCGCACCGATCGAGGCCTGCGCACTGCCGGTCACCGGATCTTCCGGGATATTGTCTGCGGGGCAGAATGCGCGGACCACGAGATGATGCTCATCGCATTCGCCCTGCGCATGCACTGCCAGCCCGACCGCACCGGTGGCCTCGGTCAACGCCGCGATCGCAACCAGATCCGGCTGCAGGGTGCGCACCGCATCGGCATCGGCCAATTCGACCAGCCACCATCGGGGTCCGTTGTCCCATAGGGCGTGCTCAAGCACGCCGATGCGCATGTCTAGAGTCGCCGCATCGAGCAAACCCTGCGCCAGTTCGGCACCGCCGATTCTCTCCGCACGAGGCGCGCGCACATGCGGCAGACGCTTGTCGCCGATGCATTCGATTTCAACCGGCAGCAACCCGGCCGCGCATTCCTGCACCAGCGATGTCCTGTCGGCCGCCACGAGGCCGGCATCGAGCGCGGCCCACGCGGCGCCGACGCTGGGATGCCCAGCGAACGGCAGTTCCTGGCGCGGCGTGAAGATGCGCACGCGGTAGTCCGCCTCGGGCGCGGTCGGCGGCAGCAGGAAGATGGTTTCGGAAAGATTGGTCCATGCCGCGAAGGCTTGCATCCGTGCGGGATCGAAGCGTTCGCCTTCGATCACCGCGCCCAACGGATTGCCGTCGCCCGGGCGGGCGGCGAAAACGTCCATTTGCAGATAACGCAGTGGCATCATGCGATCCGGTCCGATGACATAGAATGCGGGGTTACGGCGCTCGCCGGCGCTTGCAGTCTAACGTCTCCCCATCTACCCGGTCCGCCATTTCCGATGCCCGAAACGCACTTTGCCGATTCCCCCCATGCCGGCCCTTGGATCGTGCTCAAATTCGGCGGCACCTCGGTGTTGCGCCGTCACCGCTGGGACACCATCGGTCGCCTGGCGAAACAGCGCGCGGACGACGGCGATGCGAGTGGCGTAAACACCCGGGTGCTGGTGGTGGTATCGGCGCTCTCGGGCGTCACCAATGAACTCCAGGCGATCGCCGACGGCCGCGAGATCGACAGCCGCATTACCGCGCTGGTCGAACGCCATCGTGACTTCTGCGCCGAACTCGATCTCGATGCCGACCAGGTGCTCGGCGAACGCCTGGCGATCCTGCGCGCGCTGGGCAGCGATCCGCGCGCGATGCAGTGCAGCCTCGACTGGCAGGCCGAGGTGCTGGCGCAGGGCGAGCTGTTGTCGTCCACGCTCGGCGCCGCGTATCTGCGCGCGCAGGGGCTCGACTTCGGCTGGTGCGACGCGCGCGACTGGCTCTCGGCGGTGTCGCTGCCGAACGCAAGCGCTTGGGCGCAGCGGTTGTCGGTGAATTGCAGATATCGAGACGACGCGGATTTTTCCCGAAGATTCTCGAAGCAACCGACGCGGATGCTGATCTCGCAGGGCTTCATCGCCCGTCATGCCGATGGCCACACCGCGATTCTCGGCCGCGGCGGTTCGGATACATCGGCTGCGTACTTCGGCGCTTTGCTGAAGGCGCGGCGTGTCGAAATCTGGACCGATGTGCCCGGCATGTTCAGCGCGAATCCGCGCGAAGTGCCCGATGCGCGACTGCTGGCGCGTCTCGACTATGCCGAGGCGCAGGAAATCGCCACTACCGGTGCGAAAGTGCTGCATCCGCGCTCGATCGCACCGTGTCGCGACAGCGGCGTACCGATGGCGATCCTCGACACCGAACGCCCCGAACTGCCGGGCACGCGCATCGACGGCAGCGCCGCGACCGTGCCGGGCGTGAAGGCGATCAGTCGTCGCAACGGCATCGTGCTGGTATCGATGGAAAGCATGGGGATGTGGCAGCAGGTCGGCTTTCTGGCCGATGTCTTCGAGCGTTTCAAGCGCCACGGTCTGTCGATCGATCTGATCGGTTCGTCCGAAACCAACGTCACCGTGTCGCTCGACCCCAGCGAAAATCTGGTCAGCAGCGACGTACTCGCCGAGCTGTCGGCGGATCTGGCCGAAGTCTGCCGGGTGAAAGTCATCGCGCCATGTGCGGCGATCACGCTGGTCGGCCGCGGGATGCGCTCGCTGCTGCACAAATTGTCCGACGTCTGGGCCACCTTCGGCCGCGAGCGCGTGCATCTGATCTCGCAATCCTCCAACGATCTCAACCTCACCTTCGTCATCGACGAAGCCGATGCCGATGGCCTGTTGAACGAGCTGCACGGCGAGCTGATCCGCGGAGGCGCGATGCCTGTGCAGGATGCGACGGTGTTCGGGCCGAGCTGGACAGAGATCGCGCACGGCAGGCCGCAGCGCGAAACGCCCTGGTGGCATGCGCATACGGCCGATCTGGTGGCGCGCGCCGCCGCCGGCACTCCGCGCTACGTCTATCACCTGCCGACTGTGCGGGCGCGCGCGCGGATGCTGCGCGAGACTGCAGCGATCGACCGCCGTTTCTATGCGCTCAAAGCGAATGCGCATCCGGGCATTCTTCGCGCACTGCAGGAGGAGGGCTCGGGTTTCGAGTGCGTGTCTCTGGCTGAAGTCGAGCACGCGTTGTCGACACTTCCAGGCATTGATCCCCAGCGTGTGCTGTTCACGCCCAGCTTCGCGCCGCGCGCCGAGTACGACGCAGCATTCCAGCGCGGCGTCAACGTCACCGTCGACAGTGTCGAAGCGCTGCAGCGCTGGCCGGAGACCTTTCGTGGCCGCTCGCTCTGGCTGCGGTTGGATCTCGGTCGCGGCGATGGACATCATGCGAAGGTGCGCACCGGCGGTGTCGAGGCCAAGTTCGGTCTGCCATTGGGCAAGGTCGACGCCTTCGTCGCCGAAGCGAGGAAAATCGACGCGAGGATCGTCGCGCTGCATGCGCATCTGGGCAGCGGCATCGACAATCCGGGGCACTGGCGCGAGGTCTATGCCGATCTCGCAGGAATCGCCGAACAGATCGGCACGGTCGATACGCTCGATATCGGCGGCGGTCTGCCGGTGCCGTACACGCCCGATGCGCAGCCGTTCGATGTCGCCGCCTGGCGGGCCGGGCTGGATGAGATCAAGGCTGCGTTTCCGCGCTTCGCACTTGCGGTCGAACCCGGGCGCTATCTTGTCGCGGAAGCCGGCGTGCTGTTGCTGCGCGCGACGCAGGTGGTGGAAAAAGACGGCCTGCGCCGTGTCGGCTTGGACGGCGGCATGAATGCCTTGATGCGACCGGCGATGTACGACGCTTATCACGGTATCCACAATCTCTCGCGTTTCGACGACGAAGCAACGACCGCATTCGATGTGGTCGGTCCGATCTGCGAAAGCAGCGATGTCTTCGGTCACGAGCGGTTGTTGCCGACGGCGACCACCGAGGGCGACATCCTGCTCATCGCCGATGCCGGCGCCTACGGCATGACCATGGCCAATACCTACAACCTGCGGGCGCTGCCGGCAGAGGAAATTCTTGATGTCTGACGTCCCGAAACCGGCATGGTCGTTCCAGCGCGAGTCGATCCGCGCCTTCCGTTTCGTCCGCTGCGTTTTCGATGCGCAGACCGGCGTCGCACAGCTTGTCTACGCCTTCGACGATGGCCCGGAGCTGGTCGAAACTATCACTGTGCCCGGCGCGCCGTTCATGCTGGATGCGCCGCGCACCGCCGCGGTCGAGCAGGCGTTGCGGTTGTTGCATCTGATCGCTGGCGTCAGTTATTACAAGGCAGCGGTGCCGCCGGACATCCGCATCGACGGCTACACGATCGATGCCGACACCGCTGCGCTACTGGAAACGATCTATCTCAACGGTCTCGGCGAGTTCGCATACCGCAACGGCCTGAACCTGCACGGCAAGATCACCTTTCCTGTGGGAGGGGCTGAAGCCCCTCCTACAAGAGCGGATTCGCTTGGCCTGCGCGAACACGCCCTCGTCGCCATCGGCGGCGGCAAGGATTCGCTGGTCAGCATCGAAGCGCTGCGCTCGATCGGCGTCGAACAAACGGTCACATGGATCGGTGGTTCGCAGCTGATCAAGGCCTGCGCCGAGCGCACCGGTTTGCCTACGCTCAATCCCGGGCGCCAGCTCGCGCCGGAGTTGTTCGACTATAACCGCCAGGGCGCGTGGAACGGACATATCCCGGTGACTGCGGTCAATTCGGCGATTCTGACCTTCGTGGCCGTGGTGCTGGGCGTGGATCAAGTGGTGTTCTCGAACGAGCGCTCCGCCAGCTACGGCAGCATGATCGAAGGAACCGGCGAGGTGAATCACCAGTGGTCGAAAGGCTGGGCCTTCGAGCAGGCGTTCGGCGATTACGTCCAGCGCCACATCGCCGCCGATCTGAAGTATTACTCGCTGCTGCGTCCGCTCAGCGAGTTGGCGGTGGCGCGGCAGTTCGCGAAGACCGATCGCTACGACGCGCATTTTTCCAGCTGCAACCGCAATTTCCACATTCTCGGCGAGCGTCCGGTGAACCGCTGGTGCGGTGTCTGTCCGAAATGTCATTTCGTGTTCCTGGCGCTGGCGCCGTTCATGCCGAAACCGCGGCTGGTCGGCATCTTCGGCCGCAATCTGCTGGACGATGCGGCGCAGATCGGCGGCTACGACGCGCTTCTGGAATACCAGGACCACAAGCCGTTCGAATGCGTGGGCGAGGGCAGGGAATCGCGTGCGGCGATGGCGACGCTGAGCGAGCGTCCGGAGTGGCGGGAGGACGAGATCGTCGAGCGCTTCGTCCGCGAGATCCGCCCGCAGTTGTCTCCGCTGGAGCAGGAGATCGCGCCGCTGCTGGTCATCGAAGACGAGCACCGCGTGCCGGTCTCCATTTGGGAACGCCTGCGTGCGCAGTTTACCGTTTAGCATCGCGCAGCTCGACGGGCTGCGGGTTGCGCTCTGGGGCTGGGGTCGCGAAGGCCGTGCGGCGTACCGCGCGATTCGTCGTCGTCTGCCCATGCAGCCGTTGACTCTGTTCTGCGGCGCCGACGAAGTCGATGAAGTACGTGCGCTCGACGATGCCTTGCTGACGGTCGATATCGATGCCAGTGCGGTCGGTCTGTCGCTGTTCGACGTTGTGGTGAAATCTCCCGGCATCAGCCCTTACAAGCCGGAAGCGGTGGAAGCGGCGCAGCGCGGCACGCGCTTCATCGGCGGCACCGCGCTGTGGTTCGCCGAGCACGCCGAGGCGCGCACGATCTGCGTCACCGGCACCAAGGGCAAGAGCACAACGACCGCTTTGCTTGCGCATCTGCTGCGCGCGGGCGGGCACCGGACGGCCCTCTGCGGCAACATCGGCATGCCGCTGCTGGAATTGCTCGATCCCGAGCTGTCGCCCGAATTCTGGGCGATCGAGCTGTCGAGCTACCAGACCCGCGACGTCGCCTTGTCCGGGGCTTCGCCGATGATCGCCGTCGCGACCAATATCTTCCCCGAGCATCTCGACTGGCACGGCAGCGAAGCGCGCTATATCGAAGACAAGCTCGCGCTGTTCACCGAGGCGAAACCGCATATCGCGATTCTCAACCACAGCGACCGTACGTTGACTGCACTGTCGCTGTCCGACAGCGAGGTGCGTTTCTTCGGCGATGCCGGGGGGTGGCATCTGCGCGGCGATGTCGTCTTTCGCGGCGACCGCGCGATTTTCGACACCCGCGACGTGCCGTTGCCCGGGCGTCACAACCGCGGCAATCTCTGCGCGGTGCTGGCGGCGATCGAAGCGCTCGGATTGGATGCCGAAGCGCTGGCGCCGCATGCGCTCACGTTCCAGCCGCTGCCGCATCGGCTGCAGACGCTGGGTTCGCGCGACGGCATCGTCTACGTCAACGATTCGATCAGCACGACACCGCACGCCAGCCTCGCGGCGCTGGACTGCTTCCGTTCGCAGCGGGTCGCGTTGATCGTCGGCGGCCATGATCGCGGTATCGACTGGAGCGATTTCGCCGACGTCATGCGCACGCAGGCCCCGCTGGCGATCGTCACGCTCGGTCAGAACGGGCCGAAAATCCATGGTCTGCTCGAACCGATCGCCGCCGCATCGGGCTTTGCGCTGGCCGAGGCTTCCGATCTGACCGATGCGGTCGCCCGGGCGCGCGCGCTGTTGGGCGGGCAGGGCGTGATGCTGCTGTCACCCGGCGCGCCCAGTTTCGGCAGCTATCGCGATTACACCGCACGTGGGCGTCATTTCGCCGCGCTCGCCGGGTTCGACCCCGAGACGATCGCTGCGATACCGGGTATCGGGATCGCTTGATCAGAACTGGCCGATTAGAACCGGCTGATCAGAACCGGCTGATATGCCCCATTGCGCATCCGCGTCGGGCAGGCTGCCCGAGCGGGGCGATCCGGCCGACGGCCGTGACGACAACCGTCGTGTTTTCCGGGTAGGCTGGGCCGCTACCCCCCGGAATACCCAAGGAGCTCGATCATGCGTCCGATGCGATGGGCAGGCCTCTTCGCCCTGCTGTGTCTTTCCGTCCTCTTCTCGCTGCCGGCGTTCGCCGCGATGCAGGCCAAACCGGTCGAATGGAAGCAAGGCAAGCAGCGTTTCAGCGGTTATCTGGTCTACAACGATGCGAACACGACCAAGCGTCCGGGTCTGATGATGGTGCCCGACTGGAAAGGCGTGACCCCGGCATCCGTCGAGAAAGCCAAGCTCATCGCCAGCGCCGGCTATGTGGTGCTGGTCGCGGACATGTTCGGCAAGGGCGTTCGCCCGAAAGACGACAAGGCCGCCGGAGCGCTGGTCGGCAAGATCTATAAGGATCTGCCCACGCTGCGCGCCCGCGCCGCTGCTGCGCTGGACTTCCTGCGCGCACAGGCCGCGAATGCGCCGATCGACACCAGCCGCATCGGTGCGTTCGGATTCTGTTTCGGTGGCAAGACCGTACTGGAACTCGCGCGCAGCGGTGCCGATGTCGCCGGCGTGGTCAGCTTCCATGGTGGTCTGGATACATCGATGCCGGCGGAGTCTGGAGTGTTGAAGACCAGCGTGCTGGTGCTCAACGGCGCCGACGACACCTATGTGCCGGCCGCACAGATCGAAGGGTTCGAAAGCGAGATGAAAGCAGCGGGCGCGGATTGGCAATTCGTCAACTTCAGCGGCGCAGTGCACTGCTTCGCTCTGGAATCGGCGAACAGCCCGCCGGGCTGCGTCTACAACGCGCGTGCCGCCAAACGCGCGACGACGATGATGAATCAGTTCTTCTTCGAGCGTTTCGGCGGCTGAATCCGGGTGCCTACGGGCACCACGATCTCCATAGGGTGCGCGTATCGCGCACCGTAGCTGCGGCGATGCGGACGACCGGTGCGCTGCAAGCGCACCCTATGGCAGCGTTTCGCAGAGTGGTGGTCAGCGCAGCGGGCCCCGCCATTCCTAAAGATATGCCCGGTTGCCGGAAAATCCCGCTGCGTCAGTGATCGCGGCGTACGGCGTAGCGCGCCAACCCGCGCAGGGCGGCAATGGCGTCGTTCTCGATCAGGCCATCCAACGCCGCTTCGGCCGCTGCCGCATAGCCTTCCGCTCGACGACGGCTGTATTCGAGTCCCCCTGTCGCCTCGATCGCCACCAGCACTTCCGCCATTGCATCGACGTCGCCGTTTTCGACAATGGTACGCAGGCGCTCGCGCACGACAGCATCGGAATGTTGTATCGCATGGATCAGCGGCAGCGTCGCTTTGCCTTCGGCAAGATCGTCGCCCAGATGTTTGCCCAGAGCGGTTTCGTCGGCGCTGTAGTCAAGCACGTCATCGGCGATCTGGAAGGCATAGCCCAGGGCCATGCCGTAGTCGTACAACTGCTGCTGCACGCCCTCGTCGGCATCGGCCAGCAGTGCGCCGATCCGGGTCGCGGCGGCGAACAGCACGGCGGTCTTGCGTTCGATCACCTTGAGATAGGCGGCTTCGTCGGTGTCCGGGTTGCGGATATGCAGCAGTTGCAGCACTTCGCCCTCGGCAATGGCGTTGGTGGTGTCGGCGAGGAGTTTCATCACCGGCATCCGTTCCAGCTCGACCATCAGCTGGAAGCTGCGCGAGTAGAGAAAGTCGCCGACCAGCACGCTCGGCGCATTGCCGAACAGCGCATTCGCGGTCTTGCGGCCGCGGCGCAGGTCGGACTCGTCGACCACATCGTCGTGCAGCAGGGTGGCGGTATGGATGAACTCGATCACCGCCGCCAGCTGGTGCGCTTCCGCGCCGCTGTGGCCCAGGGCCCGGGCCGCCAGCAGCAGCAGCATCGGCCTCAGCCGTTTCCCGCCGGCGGCGACGATATGCTCGGCGACCTGATTCACCAGCGCCACGTCCGACCCGAGGCGTCGGCGGATGACCGCGTCGACGGCGGCCATGTCGGCGGCGGCAAGCGCCTGGATGGCGGTCAGATCGAGCGAAACGGGCGCTGAAGTCGCTTCCATGGGGGGTCCAAGCGGGTGAAGCGCACATTATAAGTGGCCCGGGCCTGCGGATTCGGGCAATCCCGACCCGACGATGCGGAGATTCCTGATGCCCGGATTCGGGCGGTTATAATCCAATGCTCATCGCCAATACCGGCGACTCTGCAGGAAACTGTTCATGGCACGCGGCATCAACAAGGTGATCCTGGTCGGAAACCTCGGCAACGATCCCGAAACCAAATACACCCAGGGCGGCATGGCCGTCACCAAGGCCAGCCTTGCGACCACCTCGGTCCGCAAGGACAAGGAAGGCAATACCCAGGAGCGCACCGAGTGGCACCGGGTCACCTTCTTCGGCAAGCTCGGCGAGATCGCCGGCGAGTACCTGAAAAAAGGCAGCCAGGTCTACGTCGAGGGCTCGATCCGTTACGACAAATACACCGGGCAGGACGGCGTCGAGCGCTATTCCACCGACATCATCGCCGACGAAATGCAGATGCTCGGTGGCCGTGGCGAAGGTGGCGGTGGTGAACGCCCGGCGCGCGCACCCCGCGAGAGCAGCGGTGGAGGCGGTGGCGGCTATGGTGCTGGTGCCGGAGGCGGTCAGCGCAGCGGCGGCTACGGCGGTGGCGCACAGCGTCAGGCGCCTGCGGCCAGCAGCCCGCCCCCGATGGACGATTTTTCGGACGACGATATTCCGTTCTGAGCCGGTTCCACTCTGATTCGGTTCCACGTTCGACAGCGTCGACAGTTCGATGGCAGGAAACTCAGGTTTCCTGCCATTTTTCTTCGAGGCCGCGTTTCCACACCCCGCTAATCTTCCTCGTGCTTCGGTCTGTAGGCCTCGATCAGCCGGCTCTGCACCTGCGCCGGCACCGGCTCGTAGTGACTGAAGTCCAACGAATAGCGACCGCGGCCAGCGGTCACCGACTTCAGCTCCGCCGCATAGCCTTCCAGCTCCGACAGGGGCACCTGCGCCTTCACCAGAATCTCGCCTCCACGCACCGAGTCGGTGCCGTTGATGCGCGCGCGCTTGGACGACAGCCCGCCGCTGATATCGCCCATGTGCGACTCCGGCGCAGCGACTTGCAGATCGACGATGGGTTCGAGCACCTGCGGTCGCGCTTTCGCGATCGCGTCGAGGAAGGCTTTCTTGCCGGCGGTGACGAAGGCGATTTCCTTGCTGTCGACCGGATGATGCTTGCCGTCGTAGACGATCACCCGCACATCCTGGATCGGATATCCGGCGACCGCGCCGCTGGCGAGGACCTGGCGGACGCCTTTTTCCACGGCAGGCATGAATTGCCCGGGTATCGTGCCGCCTTTCACCTCATCCTTGAACTCGAATCCGGTGCCACGCGGCAGCGGCTCGATCCGCAGGGACACTTCGCCGAACTGCCCCGCGCCACCGGTCTGCTTCTTGTGGCGGTGATGGCCTTCGGCGTTTGCGCCCACGGTTTCGCGATAGGCGATGCGCGGCGGGCGGCTGATCACTTCCACGCCGTAGCGGTCCTTCAGTCGCTGGAGATTGATGCGCAGATGCAGGTCGGACAAACCGCGGACCACGGTCTCGTTGGTCTCGATCTCATGCTCGACGTGGAAACACGGGTCTTCTTCGGCCAGTTTGTGCAGCGCGATCGCGAGCTTCTGTTCATGGCCTTTGCTGGCCGCCTGCACCGCGAGGCCGAACATCGGCTTGGGGAAATCGAGCGGCGCAAGATGGATCTGGTCCTCATCGTGGCTGTCGTGCAGCACCGCATCGAAGTGCAGTTCGTCGATTTTTGCGACAGCGGCGATATCCCCGGGAATGGCCCGCGCAATCTCGACGTGATCCTTGCCCTTCATCTTGAACAGATGCGCGACCTTGAAGGGTTTCTTGCCGTCGTCGACGAACAACTGGATGTCTTTCTTCACCGTGCCCTGGTAGACGCGGAAGATGCCAAGTTTGCCCACGAACGGATCGTTGACGATCTTGAACACATCGGCGATGACATGGGCCGAGGCATCGGGCTTCGCGTCGATGGGCTCGGCGCCTTCGCCAGTGCCTTTCACGAACAGCGGCGGATTGGCTTCGCCCGGGTGCGGGAACAGTTTTTCGGCGACATCCAGCAGTTCCTTCACGCCGGCGCCGCTACGCGCGGACACGAAGCACACCGGCACGAGATGACCCTCGCGCAGGCACTGTTCGAAGGCATCGTGCAATTCCTGACCGCTCAGACCTTCCTCGCCGACTTCCAGGAAGTGATCCATCACGCCTTCGTTGATTTCGACCACTTGGTCGATGATCTTCTGATGCCAGCCGGACACCGGACCGAGGTCGCTGTCGCCAGTGCCGATGCCGAAGCAGTCGACCACGCGTTTCCCGCCGTCTGCAGGCAGGTTCAGCGGCAAGACCTCGTTGCCGAAGGTTTCGCGCAATTCATCCAGCAGCGCGCCGAGCTTGGCGCCGTCGTGATCGATCTTGTTGATCACGATCACCCGGCACAACCTGCGCGCTTCGGCGTATTCCATCATCCGCCGGGTGCCGTAGCCGATACCGGTGTCGGCGTCGACCACCACCGCCACGGTCTCCACTGCCGCCAGCGCCGACAGCGTGGGCCCGCGAAAATCGGGATAGCCGGGTGTATCGATCAGATTGACGTGGATGAGCGGCTGACCGGCCGCCGCGTGATCGATGCCGGCGATCACGCAGTCGATGGAATGACCGCGCTCCTTCTCGATGGCGTCGAAGTCGGACACCGTGCTGCCGCGCTCGATGCTGCCCGCCGTCTGGATTGCGCCGCCGGCATGCAGCAGGGCTTCGAACAAGGTTGTTTTGCCGGCGCCGGGGTGGCCTGCCAGGGCCACATTGCGGATCTGTTCTGTGCTGTAGGACATGAGCGACTCTCCTTGCGCGAAAGGCGTTGGGGTGAGCCGTCATGGCTGTCCGCGTTCTGGAAGCCTGCCATCCGAGCAGGCGCTCGGCGGGCGGTCATGGCGGTGGCGCCGGTCAGGGCGCCCACCAAGCATCGGAACTTCGGCGGCGGCGGTCAAGCCGCATCGCGGCAAGACACCGCGCACGCGCCCGGATGCGATCCAGCCTGCATGCGTCACCCACGCATGCTTGTCCGCGAAAACGCCCAGTTGCGGCCCTGTCCGCGAGCGTAGGCGAGATGGATCCAGGTCATCGCGAAGGGTTCGAGATAGCGCGCGGCCGACAGCGGGCCGGCGTCGATCGCGTCGAAGCCCATCCGCGTGGCCAACGCAACGACGGCGGCGCGCGCGTCGGCATCGTCGCTGGCGGCGGGCATGAAGACATGCGCGTTGCCGGTGCGCGGATCGGCCATGTTTTCCGCTCCGGTGACGTTGAAGCACTTCACGACGCGTGCGTTCGTGGCGCGCTGTGCGATCTGCTCGGCGGCGGATGTAGTCGTGCCGACGCTGAGCCCCGCAAACCCCGGTGCGATCGGATTGCTCGCGTCGATGAGAATGCGGTCGTTCCAGTCACCGACCTGCGCTGCGATCTCAAGCGCTGCCGCATACGGCACGGCCAGAATCACGATGCCAGCGTCTGCGATCGCCTCTTCGATGGTGCCGATACGTGCGCCCAGGCGTGCGGCGAGATCGCCGTATTTCTCCGGCTTCGGCACGCCGAAGAAAACGCTGTCGCCCAGAGCGGTCAGATTCTGCGCGAGCGCGCTGCCGACGTTGCCGGCGCCGATGATGGCGATGTTGTGCGTGGTGATGGTCATTGCACTCAACGTCCAAGGGCTTCAATCACGAGGCGCGCGGTCTCGGCGCCGGAGAAATTCTGTTGACCGGTGATCAGATTGCCGTCGCGTACCGCAAAGCTGCGCCACAGGCCTGCCTGCACGTAGTTGGCGCCGATCTTCTTCAGCTCGTCTTCGATCCGCCAGGGCACTACGTGTTTGTCGCGCGGCAGCAGGTTGTAGTTCCACACCGCGTTGTCGGAGAAATCTTCCTCGACGTTGGCGAAGCCGGTGACGGTCTTGCCCTTCGCAAGGTATTCGCCATTGGGCAGTCTGGCGTAGCGCAGCACCGATACGCCGTGGCACAGCGCCGCCGCGATCTTGCCGGCGGCATGGAACTCGACGAACTTGGCGTGCAGGTCGGTAGCGTCCTGGTAGGTGGACATCGGCGATTGGCCACCCGCCATCACGATCGCATCGAACTTCGCGACATCGATGTCGGCCGCTTTGCCGGTGTTTTCCACCAGCGCCATCAGCTCTGGGGTGTGGATGAAACCCTGGCTGATCAGATCGGTCCTGCTGTAGCCGCTGGGGTCGTTCGGGTCGCTCATGCCGTCCGCTTCGCAGCGGCCGCCGTTCGGGCTGAAGACTTCGACGTCATAGCCCGCCTCGGTGAATGCGAAATAGGGATGGCTCAACTCACTCCACCAGAAGCCGACCGGCCAGCCGGTAGAGAGCGAGATCGCGGGATTGGCGATCACGATGGCGACACGCTTGCGGCGATCGGTATCGACAACGTTAGGGTCTTGCATGCTCATGGCGGGCTCCGGGGCTGGATGGGTGGCCGCAGTATCCGGATTGCGCGTTTCAGGATAAATAAGTCTAATTGACACCAATCGTTGACAGATAAGGCAACAATGGATCTGGCACGCCTCCGCGCATACGTGACTGTGGTCCAAAGCGGCAGCTTTACCCGGGCAGCTGAAGTCCTGCGCAGCCAGAAGGCCCGCCTGAGCCGACAGGTCAGTGAACTGGAGGCCGAGCTGGGCGTGCGCCTGCTCGAACGCACGACCCGCGCGCTGCGTTTGACCGAAATCGGTCGTGAAGTCTTCGAGCGCGCCCTGGGCATCCTGAGCGCAGTCGAGGACACCCAACGCGTCGCGCATGCGGTCCACGGCGAGCCGCATGGCCTGTTGCGGATGACGGTACCGCTGGAGTTCGGCCTGATCGCGGCCTTCGACTGGGTCCGCGCGCTGCTGTTGAAGTACCCGCAGCTGGCGATCGAAGTCGACAGCAGTTCGCGGATCGTCGATCTGGTCCACGAAGGCTACGATCTGGCGATCCGCATCGGCCCGCTGCCGGATTCCCGGCTGGCTGCACGGCGGCTCGGCGAGTTGCATTACGCGCTGTACGCGTCGCCGGCCTACCTCCAGCGGAGCGGCACACCGCAGACGCCTGCGGACTTGGCGCAGCACGCACTGATCGCGTTCGCGCCCGGTGGCAAACCGGCCCCGCTGCGCCTGCAGCGCGATGGTGATGCGGTCGAGGTGGTGGATGTCCTGCCGCGCCTGCGCGTGGACAGCCGTTACGCGCAGCGCGACGCCATGCTGGCCGGGCTGGGCATCGCCGAGAATCTGTGTCTGGTCGCGGAACCCGAGGTCGCGGCAGGCCGGCTGGTTCGGGTGATGCCGGACTGGTCGCGGGCATCGGTGCCGGTGCATGCGGTCTTCCCCAGTCATCGTTTCCTGACGCCGAAAGTACGGGCCTTCGTCGAACATGCCCAGGCGCATTTCCCGATCACGTTGAACGGGTAGACTCGGCACTCCCCAAAGAAGGAATCGAGCCATGGCTTTGAAACGTTTCGCAACCGCGCATTGGGAAGGCGACATCCAGACCGGCAAGGGCGGGATGAGTACCCCACAGAGCGGACTGTTCGCCGATCAGAATTATTCGTTCAAGACCCGCTTCGGCGACGAAAAGGGCACGAACCCGGAAGAATTGCTGGCTGCCGCGCACGCCGGCTGCTTCAGCATGGCGCTGTCCGCAGTGCTGGGCCGAGCCGGCTTCACCCCGACGAAGATCGAAACCCGCGCCGAAGCGACGATGGAGCCGGGCATGGATCCGGGCCCGACCGTGACCGGCATGCATCTGATCGTCAGCGCGTCGGTGCCGGGGATCACAGCGGAGCAGTTCGCCGAGATCGCGAACGCCGCCAAAGCGGGCTGCGTGATTTCCCGTGCGCTCGCAGTGCCGGTCACGATGGAGGCGACCCTGATCTGATTTCCAGCAGGATGGCCAGGGTTCACGAATCCGGCCATTCCTGCGCGGATGAAGCGCGATCGGCGCTCTTCGCCCGCATTCGCTTTGTTTCTCAAGCTGTTTGCGGTTTTGAGACTGGTCGGTCGCGCCACTTCCGCATGCCATCCGGAGTTGTTAGGCTGCGGCTGTCGCTGTCCGAAGTGCGGCAATTGCAAGCCTTTGTCACATCCAAGGTTGCGCGTATCGTGGGTTTGAACCGCGTCCGTGACGTCATGATCGGCAGGTGTGAGCATCACCAAGCCAGCGTCAACACCAACGGCATCCGGAACATCGCCACGACCTCAGCCGCAACGGCGGTGGTCTGAACGCATGGATCATCGTCGCGACGCTGGACGCGCGCCCTGCTTCAAGGTTGTCATGTTCGCTCCAGTCGCGCATGTGGGGGTTTCCGCACATGAAAAGTATCGCAGTGCGAAGCGCGCATTCGACACGTTCAAGCATCAGTATCGCGTCGCGCAGTGTCGTGACAATCCGATTTCCGAACCGATGAGGTGGTGCCGATGCGTGACCGAAGTGTCTGGATCCTTGCGCTAGCGCTGTTGACGGCTGCTTGCAAGCCGACCGCGCCCGCGGCGGAAACGCATGTCGCCGCAATGCCGGCTGCGTCCGGGTCCGCGTCGCTGCAGCCAGCCGTGCCAAACGTAGCTGCGGTGCCTGCGGTCGAATCCGCATTCGCGAAAGACATGCCCTATGCCGATCTGCGCAAACGATTGACGGACGCGGGCTGGTTGCCCTTGCGCGACCCGATGTGCCGGGAGAATGCCGGCGGAGAAGCACTGGTCTGCGGTGCACTGCCGGAGGCCGAAAGCTGTAGCGGAGACGGTCATTGCATCATGCATTTCGCCAATGCTGCAGAGGCCAAGCGTATTCGAATCGATACCTACGGGCCTTACGAACGCTGGAATGTGCCCGGCGAGGAAGCCGCGCTGGCGGTCAAGTCCTGGCAAGTGTCGGCGATGCAGGCTACGGGGAAATCCGCCGAAGACGCTGCGCTTGCCTGTCCATCCCGCGATTTCGAAGCGTTCCTCAAG
>JBIITV010000057.1:0-26790 GCA_044340325.1 Lysobacteraceae bacterium | reverse complement strand
AGCCAGTCTTCCGCCGACGGCGGCAGCAAATGGGATTGCCCGGGTTGGTACGGTAAGTAGGAGGTTGCCATGCCGCAATTGTCGCCCATCAAAACGACGACGGGGCTTCTGCCGCGCAGACTCCTAGGGCGCACAATGGATATCATGGCCATGCGTAACCCGGATGTCCGCCGGAAGTTGATCGCCGGCCAGCCAGCGTTGTCGGCCGCGATCCAAGTCTGGAGTGCCCGTGAACGCAGAATACAGACGGAGTTCGTGTCGGGTGTCCAGGCAGCTGGATTGCCCTTGGAAATCGCCCATCGGTTCGAGCTCACCGTAAAAGGTGTCGAGCAGGCGCTGGAGTCGAGGCTGTCCGCCGAGAACCACGTGGCCGAGGCCGTGCAGCAGATGCTCGAAGCGCTGGATAGGCATCCCTGGACAAGCGAGAAACAGGGCGAAAAGGAAGCAATGACATTCGCGACGAGCGACGGCTTGGCGGCATTCCGATCGGCCCAGATCGGTCTGGAGCGCGCGCTGCACCATCGCACCTGGACCGGCGAGCGCCTCGATCGGCGCAACGAGGAGATGCTCTTTGCACTCGGAGCGCTGAGGCGTTGAGCCATGCTCCGCACATGCGCCGGATTTCATCGTCTACAGCGCAGAAAAGCGGTGCTGCGCAATCTGGTTGCCGTCGCTGGGACTGGCAAGCGCGTTATCGTGTTTGAGTCCAGCAAGGCAGTGAGCGTGTTCGTCGCTGCTCTGATCGAGTGGCCCGTGCTGCTGGCTTGATCTTCAGACCTCAGTCGGCGCGCGTGTCGGCTTCGCTGCTGTCCATCGGCCGCCGCCAGGGCAGCGGCAGCCCGAACCCCAGCCCGAAAAACAATGCCAGCCGGCTCGACCAGCTTTCGCGATCGGGTGACGCAGCGCCCGATGGATCGGGGTCGAGCGCGAAGTCGCCACGATCCAGTTCAGCGATCAACGTTCGCGCCTGCTCGAACTGCGTGGACAGGACCCGCACCTTGGTGCCGCCGATCGCCTGGCGCCATTCCCAGTTCGCGAGGTTCATCTGGTCGTCGGCGACATGGGCCTCGATGCCTTCGGCCTCGATGCCTTCGGCCTGCAGACGGCCGCAGACGATATGCGCTTCGATCGGATCCAGGTAACTGGCGATGGTGCGATGCATGGCCAATGCTCAATCGGCACGACAGCGGTACCCTAGCACCATGCGCACACTCTTTTTTACTTCGCTGGTCTTTTCAGCAGCCGTACTCGGCTCCGGCTGCAGCGAACCCCTTCCGGTGCAGAAGCCCGTGGTGGCCGGTCCGCTCACGATCGAAGCCTGGCCGATACCGGCCATGTCCGGTTCGGCGCAGCCCGATCTGGCAATCGCGCCCGACGGCCGTGTGCTGGTCAGCTGGATCAGCAGCGGCGAAGGCCGCCGGCCGGCGTTCCAGTTCGCCGAGTTCTACCCCGACGGCCACTGGGAAGGCCCGCGCACGATCGCGGTCGGCAAAGCCATGTTCACCAACTGGGCCGACACTCCGCACATCTCCGCCACACCGGATCGCGCGCTGTGGGCGCACTGGCTGCAGAAATCCGCCGATGCGCCGTATGCCTACGACATCATGCTGGTGCGGTCGCTCGATCACGGGACGAACTGGAGCGCGCAGCGCAAGGTCCATGACGACGATACGCAGACGGAACACGGTTTCGTCTCGATGTGGGCGCAGGGCGACAGCAGTCTCGGGCTCGTCTGGCTCGATGGGCGGAACACGGCCGATGCTGCGCAATCGCACGGCGGTCATGGCTCACGACACGAAGGCGAGCACGGCGGCGGTGCGATGACGCTGCGCGCAGCGGTGTTCGACGCCAACATGCGAGCGAGCGCAGAAACCGAACTCGACGCAATGACCTGCGACTGCTGCCAGACCGATGTCGCTGCGACCGCAAAGGGCGCCGTATTGGTGTATCGCGATCGCAGCGAGGGTGAGATTCGAGATATCTACGCGGCGCGGTTCGACGGCAAGGCCTGGTCGAAGCCCGCACGTGTGCATGCCGACGACTGGATGATGCCGGCCTGCCCGGTCAACGGCCCGTCTGTCGCGGCGCAGGGGAACACGGCCGCAGTTGCCTGGTACACCGCTGCGGGCGATACGCCTGCGGTGAAACTCGCGCGTTCCATCGACGGCGGCGCGGTCTTCGCCAAACCGGTCACGGTGGATACGGGCGCGGCCATCCAGGGTCGTGTCGCGGTCGCGCTCGATGCGCAACAGGTCTGGGTCGTCTGGTTGCGCGAAGAGGCCAGCGCGCAATCGCTTTGGCTTGCACGCTACGCACCCGATCTCTCTAAAGAGATTCAGCGTATCAAGCTCACCGACCTACAGGGCAAGGGCCGTGCCACCGGCTTCCCGAAGCTGATGCTCAGTGGCTCCGCCGCGCATGTAGTGTGGACGGATGTCGTCGATGGCGTGCCGCAATTGCGGGGTGTGCGGCTGGCTGCGACGCACTAACGGACATTGGCGCACGCACAGACCGGAGCGTTCTGGCGCTCGGCCTCGGCCGGAAGCGGCCTTCCCGCAATTCGGGCTCAGGCATGCGTCGGTTGGCGACGCGAAAGTGCGCGCGAGATCCTGCGTTCGATGCGGTGAGTACCCCGGCCGATGGCGACGTACAGATCGCTGTCGCGTTCATCGATGAGCAACGGACGCATACCTGGAATCCGAACTTCGAATCGACAGCATTTGTCGACGCCGCCACGCGGCCCATTGTCGTCGGACAAGCGCACCCAGACCTTTGCTTTCAGCGCCTTGAACCGACCCAGTGCGAACTGCAAACGGTCCTGAACGAAGTCGTGAATCGGACCGGTCATGCGGAAGCCTTCGGAACGAATCTGCAGATCCATGATCTTCTCGTGCGTTGGGGGAAATTTTTTATAGCCCAGTCGGCGCATATCGTAAATTCGAATATCCTCCGCCCGAGACTCGGGATTTTCGAAGATGAACAGGCCGATCAACTACAAGCATCTGCATTACTTCTGGGCGGTGGCGCGCTGGGGCGGCATCACCCGTGCTTCCGAGCGTTTGCATCTGTCGCCACAAACCCTGAGCGGGCAGATCAAGCAGCTTGAGGATAGCTTCGGCATCGCCTTGTTCGGCACCATCGGCAAGCGACTGGAACTGACCGAAGCCGGTCGTCTCGCCTACTCCTATGCCGACGAGATGTTCTCGCTCGGCGCCGAACTCGGTGAAGCACTGCTGTCGCTGCCGGACGGGCGTACCCAGCATTTCCGTGTCGGTATCGCCGATTCGCTGCCCAAATCGATGGCTCAGCGCCTGCTTGCGCCTGCGCTCACGCTGTCCGAGCCGATGCGACTGATCTGTCGCGAAGGCGCACTGGAGCCGCTGCTCGCCGATCTTGCGCTGCATCGTCTGGATTTCGTGCTGTCGATCAGGCCGGTACCGCAGGGGCTGAACGTCCGCAGTTTCAATCACGCGCTGGGAGAATCGGCGATCGGGCTGTTCCGATCGCGCCGGCATGTGGACGCCGCCAAACCATTCCCACAAGGCCTTCATGGGCAACCGCTGTTGCTGCCGGGCGAAGATTCGCCGTTGCGCACTGCGCTGCTCGCCTGGTGCGAGGCCAAGCGCGTGGTGCCGCGCATCGTCGGCGAGTTCGACGACAGTGCGCTGATGAAAGCCTTCGGCGCCGCCGGTACCGGCATCTTTCCGGCACCGCTGGCGCTGCGTGCGGAAATCGAGCGCCAGTACGACAGCCTGTTGCTCGGCGTGGCCGATGGCGTGTCGCAGCACTATTACGCGATTTCCAACGAACGCCGGGTCAGTCATCCAGCAGTGAACGCGATCATCGACGCCGCTGGCCCGCTGTTGGCGGAGCCTGTCCGGCGATCATCGAAAAAACCGAAGGGCCGACTTTGATCTTTCGAATGGAAATCGAAACTTCCCGCGGATAGTGTCTTCGTTACGGCGGGTCCCTCTGGCAGCGCGGGCTGCGATGTCGTCGTCATTCCGACATTTTCGAGAGGGATCGTCCCATGGACACGCTTGCCGTGTGGCTGTTTTCCGATTTTCTAGGCCAGGATGTCTGGCTATGGCTGATGTTCATCGCCATCGTCATCGCCCTGCTGGCGTTCGATCTGGGCGTGCTCAACAGGAAAGACCACGAGATCGGCGTCAAGGAAAGCCTCTGGCTGTCCGCCGGTTACATCGCGATCGCGCTGCTGTTCGGCGGCTGGGTCTGGTGGTACATGGGCGCGACCAGCGGCATGCATTACTACACCGGTTTTCTGATCGAGAAATCGCTCGCGCTCGACAACGTGTTCGTAATCGCGCTGATCTTCAGCTATTTCGCGGTCCCCCGGCTGTATCAGCATCGGGTGCTGTTCTGGGGCATTCTCGGCGTCATCGTGCTGCGCGCCATCATGATCGGTCTGGGCGCGGCTCTGGTCAGCCAGTTCAGCTGGGTCCTGTATCTCTTCGGCGCCTTCCTGATCCTCACCGGAATCAAGATGCTGTGGATGATCGACAACATGCCCGATATCGGCAACAACCCACTATTGAAACTGATGCGCAAGCGCATGCGCGTGACCAGCGAAGTGCACGGCAACAGCTTCATGGTGAAGTTGCCGGCCAGCGATAGGCCCGGCGCCAAGCTCGTGTGGTGGGCGACACCGCTGTTCTTCGCCTTGGTGCTTGTGGAATTCGCCGATCTGATTTTCGCGGTCGATTCTGTGCCGGCGATTTTCGCGATCACCTCCGACCCCTTCATCGTCTACACATCGAACATCTTCGCGATCCTCGGCTTGCGCGCACTGTATTTTGCGCTGGCTGCGGTGATCCACCGCTTCAGATATCTGAAATACGCGCTGGCCGCAGTGCTGATCTTCATCGGCGGCAAGATCTTCTACAACCAGATCTTCGGCAAGATGGATCCGTGGATCTCGCTGTCGGTGACATTCGGGCTGATTGCGATCGGCATCATCGTATCGCTGTACAGGACCCGCGAAGAAAGTATGGAGCCAGTGAGCCGGCTCGAATGATGGACGCTCAGCTGCGGTGTGCGAGTGCGAGATAGTCCGCCGACTGCATTTCGATCAGTCGCGAGGCGGTCCGTTCAAACGCCGCCTGCAGGCGTTCGCCGCAATACAGTGCCGCCGGCGGCGCATCGGCGGCGCAGATCAGATTGACGTGGCGGTCGTAGAGTTCGTCGATCAGGGTGATGAAGCGGCGCGCGGCATCGTCGCGCAGCGCGTCGAAGACGGGCACGCCCCCCAGCAGCACGGTGTGGAATTCGGTGCCGATTTCGATGTAGTCCGCGCTGCCGCGCGGGCCTTCGCATACCGCAGCGAAATCGAACCACACCATGCCTTTGTCGCGCGCGCGCACGGCGATGCGGCGACCGTCGATGTCGATGCCGGCATCGCGATGGCCGTCGTCGCCGCCGAGTTCGTGCCAGCGCGATTCGAGCCAGGCATCGCTGTCGCCGTCGAGCGGCGCGCGGTACACCGGCGAGCGGGTCAGCGCGCGCAAGCGGTAGTCGTGCGGGCTGTCCAGATGCACTACGTCGCAGTGACGTTCGATCAGCGCGATCGCGGGCAGAAAGCGCGCGCGCTGCAGGCCGTCCTTGTACAGCTCGTGCGGTGCGGCATTCGAGCTGGTCACCAGAATCGTGCCTTCGTCCAGCAGCCGCTCCAGCAATCGCCCCAGCAGCATCGCATCGCCGATATCGTTGACGAAGAATTCGTCGAGTACCAGCACGCGCAACTGTGCACGCCATTCGCGGGCGATGATGGCCAGCGGGTCGCGTTCACCCGCGTGCACGCGCAGGCGTTCGTGCACTTCGCGCATGAAACGATGGAAATGCGTGCGCCGTTTTTCGCGGATCGGCAGGCCGGCATGGAACAGGTCGATCAGAAAGGTCTTGCCGCGGCCGACGCCGCCCCAAAGGTAGAGTCCGTTCGGCGAGGGCGTCACCGGTTTGCCGAAGAGGGTGTCGATCAGGCCCTTGCGTTTGGGCGGTGCGGACAGGAATGCGTGCAGCCGATCGAGCTCGCGCAGTGCCGCGTGCTGCGCGGGGTCGTCGCTCCAGTCGCCGCGTGCCACGCCTTCTGCGTAGCGCACGGACGGTGCCGCTACGGTGTCGCTCATGATGCGGCGTCGGGCTCCGGCAGCGCGTACTGTCGAAGATACGGTGCAACGCCATGCTTGATCGCGCCGCGTAGATCCATCAATTTGCGATGGAAGAAGTGGCTGGTCCCGGGGATGCGCATCAGTTCGGCATTCGCGCCCGACGCGGTCTGCTCAAGATGCGCCAGCCAGTCGTAGACCGCCTGCGGATCGACGACTTCGTCTTCCTCGCCCTGGATGACCAGCCACGGCATCGTCGGCGGCACGATGCGCTCGAAATCCCAGCGCCCGGCCGGCGGCGCGATCGAGATCAGCGCCGACGGCTGCAGTTCCGCTGCGCCGCGCAGGCTGACATAGGCGCCGAAGCTGAAGCCGCCCAGCCACAGCGCCGCATCGGGCCGGGTGCTGCGCACCCAGGCGACGATTGCACGCAGATCGTCGAGTTCGCCTTCGCCGTGATTGAACGTGCCTTCGGACGCGCCCGTGCTGCGGAAATTGAAGCGCACCGTGGTCACGCCCAGCTCGCGCAGACTGCGCGCGGCCATCGTCACCACTTTGTTGTGCATGGTGCCGCCCTCGGTCGGCAGCGGATGACAGATCACCGCAACGACCGGATGCGCGGCGATATCGGCCTCCGGCAGATCGACGGCGACCTCCAGCGCGCCTGCCGGGCCTGCCAGAGTCAGGGTGGCTGTGGTTGAAGGAAATGCGGGCGATGACATGCGCGAATGATAGCCGGCGGGCGGATCAGGGCTTGCGCAGTCGGAAACCGACCACCAGCGGATCGTGGTCCGAGCTGCGCCGGGCCGAACGGTCGTCCGGGCGCTCCCGATAGCCGCCCTGGCTGCCGGGTTCGTCGGCGTTGCTGTGCCATTCCGCCGCGCCAACAAGGCGTGCGGCCAGCGATGGGCTGAGCAGGGCATGGTCGAGACGGCCGACCAGACTGTCGTAGACATAGCTGTAGGGCGCAGGCCCGCGCTGCTCGGCGAAGGCGTCGCGCCAGCCGGTCGAGATCAGCGTCTGTATCGGATCTTCCATGCTGTAGGCGTTCAGATCGCCGACGATCATTGCAAGATCGCTGCCTGAGCCGGTTGGGTCGGTGCGCAGCCAAGCATCCAGCCGGCGCGCGGATTCGGTGCGGGTGGCATTCCAGCAGCTCTGGCCGTCCTTGAGATCGGCGTCGGCGCCGGCCGCATCCCCGCAGCCTTTGGACTTGAAGTGGTTGGCGATGACCGTGAACGCAGGGCCCTGTTTCGTACCCGTACCGGCACGGAACGTCTGCGCCAGCGGCGGCCGGCTGCGCTTGCCGAACAGATCGTCCACCAGCGTTGCCGCTTCACCGACCGGCGAGACCCGCGATGCGCGGTAGATCAGGCCGACCCGGATCTGGTCGCCGCCCAGGCCTGCATCCGTGGCGACGAAGCGCCAGTCATCGCCCTCGCGATTCAGCGCCATGACCAGCGTCGCGATCGAAGAATCCGGCCCGAAGCCGTCGTTCTCCAGTTCCATCAATGCGGCGATATCGGGGTTCAGGCCATGGATCGTGGCGACCAGCCGGGCAAGCTGGGTATCGAATTCGATCTGGGTGCGCGCGCCGCGCGGAGTGGGAAAACCACCGCCGTGGCCATCGCCGTTGAAGAAGTTTTCGAGATTGAAGCTGGCGATGCGTAGATCGCCGCCGACCCTCGGCGCCGGCGGTAGCGACATGCGCCGGAAGACGGGCTTCGCCGTGAGCTGCAGCCGGTAGCCGTTCCCGCGCTGGTCGAGCACGCCTTCCACCCTCGACACCCGCACACCGGTGCGCGGCAGGCCGGACTTCGGCAGGTACCAGATCGTGGCCGGCTGTTCGGCATCGCTGCCATCATCCAGCCGCAGCATGCGCCGCGCGTTGTCGGCCGCCAGCGCGCGGGCGTCGTCGCCGGGTTTTGCGGCATCGGCGGGTGTGCGCAGCCTGTCGCCGAAGTTGACCATCAGCTCGCCGTATTTTTTTCCGCGATCGGTACCCGCGACGATCAGCGGGGCAGCGATCCGGACACGCATGTTCTCGTAGCGCTCCCAGTCGGCGGGTGGAGCCGCGATGGCGACGGCGCGGACCTTGCCCTTGCCGAGCATCCGCACATCGACATGCTGGAGCGCGGTGCGGGTGCCGCGGCCTGTGTCGAGTTCCACCACGGTGCCGCGCACGCGCACGTGTTGACCCAGATCTGGTGCGAGTGTGAGTGTGGCATCCGGCGTGTGCGCAACGAACAAGGCATCGGACGTGGCTGGGTCGCCATCGCCGGCATCTTGCAGGAACCAGCCGCCGAGCAGGCCTGGCGTTGCGGTCACGATGCCCTCGACCACGACGCTGTCGCCAATGCGTGGGCTTCGCTCGCCCGAACCCTGGATCTCGCCGATGGCCATCGGCGCCTCCTGCGCCGACACGGCGCTGGCGAACATCGCGCTGGCGAGCATCGCGCTTGCGAACATCCGGAGGAGGCCGCACAGCGGCAGCAGGGAGGGAAGCGGACGGCGCATACGGAAATCTCTGCTGGGGAACGGACAACGCCGCCCGGAGGCGGCGTTGCGGAATCGTCGGGACAGCGTGGATGGCCCGGATCAGATCTGTTCGAGCATCCAGTCGACCGTCGCCTTCACCTGATCGTCGGTCAGCGCCGGGTTGCCGCCCTTGGCCGGCATCACGCCTGCGGTGCCCTGGAAGCCTTCGATCGAATGCTTGTAGAGGGTGTCTGTACCCTTGCTGGCGCGCGCGCCCATGCCGGCTGCGACAAGCATCGGAGCGCCGCCAGCGCCGGACTTGTGGCAACCCGCGCAGAGGTTGTCGTAGATCACAGCGCCGTCCAAGGTGCCGCCGTAGGCGACTTGGGACATCGCCGCCTGCTTGGCGGCCAGGTCGGCGGCGGCTTTCGCGGCCTCGCCGCTGGCGCCCGCGAACACACCGCCGGCCGGGGCGATGCGCGCTTCGGTACGCATGGTTTCGATCGGATTCGCCGAGTGCGGCTGCCGGTAGTGCAGGTAGGCCGCAAACAGGATCAGGGCGAGCGTAACCGCCATCAGAAAGGCGATCACCATCGAAAAACGCTTCAGAAAGTCCAGATCGTAATTGCGCACGACTCACCCGGAAAACGGCATGTTGACGAGACGGCCGGGCTGCGGCCGCAGAATCCGCGCAGTATAAAGGCTGCAGCGGTCCGGATTCGAGCCCGTGCGCCTCTCAGGGCTGAGCTGTAGCGCCCGGATCGGGCTAAATGCTTGCCCGCAGGCATGGATCCGAGTCGGGTTCGGCAGTATCGGCGGGTCGTGGCACACTAACCTGTATGGACAATTCTTCTATTCTCGACCTGATCCAGCTGCGCCGGGGCTGCACCTACTGCTCCGTCCGCCAGCTTTGCCTCCCGGGCGGGATCGGTGCGGAAGAATTGCATCAGCTCGACGAGATCGTGCAGCGCCGCCGCCCCGTCGCCCGCGGCGAACGGCTGTTCCGGCTCGGCGATCCGTTGACTGCGGTCTTCGTCGCCCGCGATGGTGCGTTCAAGTCCGTCAGCATCAGCGAGGACGGCGAGGAGCAGGTGCTCGGCTTCCATCTGCCCGGCGAACTGATCGGCCTCGATGCCCTCGGCAGCGGCCATCATCGCTGCGAAAGCGTCGCGCTGACCGCCGCCAACGTCTGCGAAGTGCCCTACGATCAGCTGACGCACGTCGCCGCGCAGGTGCCGAGCCTGCAGCAGCAGCTGTTCCGCGTGATCGGTCAGAGCACCGATCGCGACCAGGACCATCTCGGCATGCTCGTCCGCCGTCAGGCCAACGAACGCATCGCCCTGTTCCTGCACAGTCTCGGCGAACGCTACCTGATCGCCGGCCACTCGGATCGCCAGTACACGCTGCCGATGAGCCGCGAGGACATCGCCCGCTTCCTCGGTCTGGCCCTGGAAACCGTCAGTCGCGGCTTCACCCGGTTGCAGGACGACGGCATCATCGCGGTCACCGGCCGCCGGGTCGAGATCGTCGACGCCATCGCACTGTCGCGCCTCGCGCATCATGTGGAATCGGGCGACGACAAACAGCGCCGGGCGTAATCAGGCCGCGTAGTCAAGCCGCGTAATACAGCGCGCCATCGCCGCGTTCGGCCGCCTCGCGGTAAAACGCCGAGAGCATGTCGAAGTGCGACAGCAGATCGTCCTCATCGTTCTGGTAGACCGCCTGATGATAAAGGCCGATGTCCTCATCGATCGCGCGCAGCGCTTCGAGCACACTGGCGTGCGTCCATGAGGACAGCGCCTTGGCCTGTTCCCGTACCAGCGCTGGCGATACGAAATCGCAGCCGTTGCTCAGCACCTGATCGGCGACGCCGTCGCTGTGGAAGCCGACGTCGTCGAGGAGGTGTCTGAGCACGTCCCAAGCGCCTTCCACATCGATCGAGGCGGTGCAGCGCGATTCTCCCTCGACCCATGCGTCGATCAGGCCATGATCTTCGCGCATCGCGGCGAGATCTTTTGCGGCGAACGCCTGGAAAAACATGTTCATGCTCATGGGTGGAATCTCCTGATCTCGATGGCCCAGTGTGCGCGAATGCGGAACGACAGGCGAGGGGTCAACGACCCGCGCCGCGCACCCGGTCCCAATCCAGATCGAATCGCGCGAGGTACTTGCGCAGCCGATCGGCGTCGTTGGTGCTGCTGCGCTGCGCGCGCGACACCGCGAACAGCATCCGCCCCGCATCCGACAGCGACTTCGCCGATGCGCAGACGCGGACGACGTCCTCCAGCTGCACCCGGTCGAAACGGTCGAGCGCGTCGACGCCATCGCCCAGCAGTGCGTCCAGCGGCGATGGCGCCCCGTTTTCGCGCCACAGGCCGCGCAGACGCGCGATTTCCTCGTCGACCAGTTCGCTCTGGATGCGGCCCGCATTCGCCAGCGTCGCCATCCGCATCACCGACGCGCCGAGGTCGCGGAAGTTTCCGGCCCATCGCGCCTCGGGGCTGGTCGCGAACGCCAGGAACCGCGCCCGCGCCTCGCGGTTGAAGGCGACGCGCTGATGCTGGTCGCGGCTCCAGCGCTCAAGTTCGAAATCGAGATTGGGCTCGATGTCCTCCATGCGTTCCGCCAGACCCGGCAAGCGATAGGTCCACAGATTCAGGCGCGCGAGCAGATCGTCGCGGAAACGCCCCTCGGCGACGGCCGTTTGCAGATCGCGGTTGGTGCCGGCGATGAGCTGGAAGTCGCTCTCCACTTCCCTGTCGCTGCCCACTGGCGGAAAGCGCTTTTCTTCCAGCGCGCGCAGCAGCAAAGCCTGTTCATCGAGACCGAGTTCGCCGATCTCGTCGAGAAACAGCAAGCCCTGATGCGCCGAACGCAGGAAGCCGGCGCGATCGCTGCCTGCGCCGGTGTAGGCGCCTTTGACATGGCCGAACAGCGCGCTCATCGCGCCGTCGCCGCGCAGCGTGGCGCAGTTCACTTCCACGAAGCGTCCCGGCAGCCGATGTTTGAGTTTTTTCAGCTCGAACACGCGCTTGGCGAGTTGACTCTTGCCCGCGCCGGTCGGGCCCATCAGCAGCATCGGCGCTTTCGAGCGTGTCGCGACGGTTTCGATCTGCTCGATCATCCGGTTGAACGCCGCGTTGCGCGTGGCGATCCCGCTCTTGAGCAGCGCGCGATCTTCCAACTGTTCCTGCTGGAAGCGCTGCGCGATCAGGTCGTAGCGCGAGAGATCGAGATCGATGACCGCGAAGCTTCCGGGCTTTCCGACCTCCTGTTTTCGCGGCGGCGAGGTCTGCAGCAATCGACCGGGGAAGTGCCGGCTTTCGGCGAGCAGGAACCAGCAGATCTGCGCCACGTGCGTGCCGGTGGTGATGTGGATGTAGTAATCCTCGTCCTCGGGCTTGAATGCATAGCCGCGCAGGAAATCGTGCAGCGTCGCGTAGACGCCTTCGAAATCCCAGGGATCGGCCAGATACGTGTCGTGCCGACGCAGCGTGGACTCGGGCGATATCTGCGCAAAGTCTTCCGCGACCGTCTGCGCCAGCTTGCCGTAACGACGCTCGTCGACCATCAGCTCCAGACGGTCGACCACGAAGTCCTCGTGCATGCCGAGCGAGACCGTCGGCCGCCATTTTTCCCATCGCCCCGGGCCATTGCCCGCATCGAGCGTGGTGCCGAGCATGCCGAATACGATCTGCTGTTTGCGCACGATCTTTCCAGATAAAAAGCTAGATCAAAATATACAACATGATCCAACACACAAATCAAGGCGAACACCTGAAATCAGATTATCTTCAATTGAAACAATGAGATAAGTAAATGAAGTCAAGGTTGGCACGGCGATTGCAATACACGGCTCGAACCCAACGGGCATTCCCGCAAGGAGCCGATCATGGCCAACACCTCTCTTTTCGCTTCCACCCCCGGTCCGATGTTGCCGGCCGCGACCACCCGCAACGAGGCCGGCGGCCTCGCCTATGCCCGCACGCCCCAGGCGGCGCTGGCGCTGTATGCGGCGACCGGCTGCCTCAACGGCACCTTCTATGCGAACGCCGAGGAACAGTTGGCGCTGGTGTTGAAGCTGTGCACCGAAGTGGACCCGCGCTTCGTCGCACAGACCGCCATCTATGCCCGTCAGCTCGCGCACATGAAGGACATGCCTGCGCTGTTGCTGGCCAGTCTGTCGATGCGCGATCGCGACGCATTCGCCGCAGCATTTCCGCGCGTGGTCGACAATGGTCGTCTGCTGCGCAATGTCGTGCAGATCCTGCGCAGCGGTCGCGTCGGCCGGAAGTCGCTGGGCTCGTTGCCGAAGCGTCTGGTGCGCGAGTGGATTGAGCGCGCGCCGGTCGAGCAGATCGTCCACGCCGCGATCGGCAATGCGCCGTCGCTGGCGGACGTCATCAAGATGGTCCACCCCAAGCCGGTCGATGCCGAACGCGAAGCGCTGTATGCATGGGTGATCGGCAAGCCGTACGACGACGTCAAGCTGCCGGAAACGCTGCGTGCCTACGAGGCATTCAAGCGAGGCGGTGAGGCTGAATTGCCGGATCTGCCGTTCCAGTACTTCACCTCGCTGCCGTTGAGCGTTGCGCAGTGGACTGTATTGGCGCGTCGTGCGTCGTGGCAGTCGCTGCGCATGAACCTCAATACGTTCGAGCGCAACGGCGTGCTTGCGGACTCAGCGGCACTGGCGATGGTCGCGGACCGTCTGCGCGATTCCGAAGCGATCCGTCGTGCCCGGGTGTTTCCGTATCAGCTGCTGACCGCGTTCCAGGCAACAGCGAAACTGCCGAACGCGATCGGTGCGGCGCTGCAGGACGCTATGGAAATCGCGACCCGCAACGTGCCTGTGTTGCAGGGCGAAGTCGTGGTGGCGGTGGACGTGTCGGGCTCGATGGCGTCGCCGGTCACCGGTCATCGCAAGGGCGCAACCGCGACCACGCGCTGCGTGGATGTGGCGGCGTTGATCGCAGCCTGCATCCAGCGCACCCGCCCGGACGCGCGCGTGCTGCCGTTCGACACCGAGGTGCGCGATCTGCGGCTCAACCCGCGTGACACCGTGATGACCCAGGCGCAACAGCTGGCGAAGTTGTGCGGCGGCGGTACCAATGTCAGCGCGCCGCTCGCCAAGTTGAATCGCGAAAAAGCCAAGGTCGATCTGCTGGTGCTGGTATCCGATAACGAAAGTTGGCGCGATACCCGCAGCGGCGGCGCCACCGAGACCATGCGGCAATGGGAACAGATCAAGGCGCGTTGTCCGCAGGCGAAGCTGGTGTGTATCGATCTGCAGCCCTACGCGACCAGTCAGACCGTGGAGCGCGGCGACGTGCTGCACGTGGGCGGGTTCAGCGATGCGGTGTTCGATCTGATCGCGAGTTTCGCTGCGGAAGGCGCCGGCGCGCAGCGCTGGGTCGAGAAGATCGCCAGTATCAAGTTGTAAACGTTGTTCAATGCCCGGCCGGCAATGGGGCCGGTCGGGCAAGGGGAGGTGCTTTTATTGTTGTGCTGTCGGTGGTTGCGAATGCTTAGGGAACTACAGACTATTAATCTCCGGGTCGCGGGTTCGAGTCCCGCCCGTCGCAAGACGGTAGCTCAGTAGGTTAGAGCAGGATGTTTCCATACCTCTTGTCGCGGTCATCGACAGTTTTTTCAAAGAGCGCCATCGTTTTGTTGTCGTCAGCCGCAGGCGCGGCATCGTTCTTGTCGCAGACAAGGTTCTGCCTGGGCCGGTTCGAGTCCCGCCCGCCGCGAATCCGAGCGGCGGTAGCTCAGTTGGTTAGAGCAGGATGTTTTCTCACTTTTGTCGCAATCACCGATGGCTTTATTTACAAAGCGGCGATTCATTGGTGTCGGCCGCAGGCGCGGCACTGATTTCGTCGTAGACAACATTCTGCCTGGGCCGGTTCGAGTCCCGTCCGTCGCAAGACGGTAGCTCAGTCGGTCAGAGCAGGATTTTTCCATACGCCTTGTCGCGATCATCGATAGTTTCTCGAATAGCGCCATCGTTTCCATCGTGGAGAATCGCATCATGCAGTGCACCAGGGAGAACAACATGTCTGAAGTCTGGGCCGTCATCGTCATCGTGATTCTGATGTTGATCGTCTACGGCATCGTTTCGTCGAAGTTGAGCGCAAGGCGGCAGCGTGAAGCGCGCGAAAAAATGCTTCCCTACCTCGATGAAACGATCGTTCCGGATCGCAGGCACAACCTGTTAATGTCTGATGGACGCAAGTTCATGGATGTCCGGATTCTGGGTACCACCGATCCCAAGCTGGGCCAGTCGCCACTCGGCGATTGGGGGCTGATGCTCGTGATCCTGCTCGATTCTGGAAAAAAAGCATTCATACGCCCGTCCTCCGTACGCTGTATCGAGGAAGCGTAATCCGCTTGAGTTTCTGTTGTTCGAAGTTTTTCGCGGCGAATGCCGGCGGGAATACAGGTTCCTCCTTCGGGAGTTGGGTTCAAGTCCCACTGTGTCGTGGCGGAAGCGCCACTTCGCAGAGTCCCGCCATCCTCGTCGCCGCACCTTTTCATCAATGCGAGAATGCACCATGACCACCCACCACTACGATGTCATCCAGGACCAGGGCGCAGCGCCGATCAAGCTGTGGACCCGCGGCGTGCCGCTGGAAGACGAAGCCCGCAAGCAACTGCAGAACATCGCCAAACTGCCCTTCATCCATCGCTGGATCGCGGTCATGCCCGACGTGCATCTGGGCAAGGGCGCGACCGTGGGTTCGGTCGTGCCGACCATCGGCGCGATCGTGCCGGCGGCGGTGGGCGTGGATATCGGCTGTGGCATGATCGCGGCGCGCACCACGCTGACCGCGAGTGATCTGCCGGACAACCTGTCCGCAATCCGCAGCGCGATCGAGCGTGCGGTCCCGCACGGCCGCACCGCCGAGCGCCATGCGCGCGACAAGGGCGCATGGGAGAACGCGCCCACGCTCGCGGTCGAGGGCTGGTCGCAGTTGGTCGCCGACTTCGAGAAGATCTGCGAGCGCCATCCGCGACTGAAGAACACCAACAACCTCAAGCATCTCGGCACGCTCGGCACCGGCAATCACTTCATCGAAATCTGTCTCGACGAAGCGCAGCGGGTGTGGTTCATGCTGCACTCCGGATCGCGCGGCGTCGGCAACGCCATCGGTACGCATTTCATCACCCTGGCCAAGGAGGAAATGCGTCGCTGGATGATCAATCTGCCCGATCAGGATCTCGCGTATCTGCCCGAAGGCAGCCAGTACTACGGCGATTACGTATTCGCGGTCGACTGGGCGCAGCGTTATGCGCGCATCAACCGCGAAATCATGATGCGTCACGTGGTGGAAGCGATGCGCAAGGTCATTGCCAAGCCGTTCGAGGCCCAAGCCGAAGCGGTGAACTGCCATCACAACTATGTCAACCGCGAGCATCATTTCGGCAAGGACGTGCTGGTGACCCGGAAGGGCGCAGTGAGCGCGCGCAAGGGCGAGCTGGGTATCATCCCGGGCAGCATGGGCGCGAAGAGTTTCATCGTGCGCGGTCTCGGCAACGAGGACAGTTTCTGCAGTTGCAGCCACGGCGCCGGCCGCGTGATGAGCCGCACCCAGGCGAAGAAGATGATCAGCCTGGACGATCACATCGCCGCCACCGCGCACGTGGAATGCCGCAAGGACGCGGACGTGGTCGACGAATCGCCGGCCGCGTACAAGTCGATCGATGCGGTGATGGAGGCGCAGAAGGATCTGGTCGAGATCGTGCATACCCTGCGCCAGGTGGTGTGCGTGAAGGGCTGACGATTGTCTTGTTTTCAATTAAAAGACAATGTCTGAGAACAATTGCAACTATTGGGTGGTGATATGGATGAAATTATTGAAAGCCGCATTGCTCGAATTGAATCCCTCGAATCCCTTCATATTTGTGCGTCACGAGAAATGCTGTCTGCTGACTCAGGAAAAATGTATCCCGTGGACCTTCTTGCGTCAGCAGCAATAAAGCGTTCACTTTCTTTATGTTCTGGATTTTCAACAATGGTGCGATCAGATAATTATCTGTGTGCAGCGTCGCTACTTAGGTTGCAGTTGGATAGCTGCCTCCGATTGTTTTCCGCCTTTCTGGTCGATAGGCCCCATGAAATGGCGAGCATGGTATTGAAAGGTGTCGCTATCCGAAAACAAAAAGATAGCGCTGGGAAATTGATGACAGATCAATATCTCGTCGAGCGTCTTTCGGAAAAATATCCATGGGTTTCCAGTGTCTATCAAAACGCTTCTGGCTTTATCCATCTCTCCGAGAAGCACATCCTTTCAATGATTGAATCTTGCGACGAAAACGGATCTTTCTCAATGAGAATCGGGAGACTTGATCAGAGTATTCCACCTTTTTTATGGCAGGAATTAGTTGAGGCCTTTTTGGCGATTACCGATATTCTTTTTGAATACGTAAGCGGATGGGTGTTTACTAAAAATAATCCGCAACTGGTTGCGCAATCATCCGCCGACACAGTTCTTAAAAAAAATCGGTGAATAGAGGTTTTATGATCGAAATCGACGGCTCAGCCGGTGGCGGCCAACTGCTGCGCACCGCGCTGAGCCTCAGCCTGTGCACCGGCATCGGCTTCACGATGCAGCAGATCCGCGCGAAGCGTTCGCGGCCGGGGCTGATGCGCCAGCATCTCACTGCAGTGAACGCAGCGGCGCGGATCGGCAATGCCTGCACGCACGGGGCCGAACTCGGTGCGACGACTTTGCGCTTCGAGCCTGGCGTGGTCGTAGCGGGTGACTATGCGTTCGCCACCGGCAGCGCAGGATCGGCCACATTGGTGCTGCAGACCGTATTGCCGCCGCTGTGGCGCTGCGACGCGCCGTCGCGTCTGCGTCTGGAGGGCGGTACCCACAATCCCTTGGCACCCAGCGCCGATTTCATCGCCGATACCTATCTGCCCGCATTGGCGAAGATCGGGATCGATGCCTCCATCGAACTCGAACGCCCGGGTTTCTTTCCGGCTGGCGGCGGTGTTGTGCATGCGACGGTGTCGCCGGCACCGTCGCTGCGCCATGCGGCGTTCATCGAACGCGGCCAGCTGCTGTCGATCGATGCGCTGGCGATGCTGTCGGGGCTGGCCGCAAGCATCGGCGAGCGCGAGCTGCAGACGCTGGCGAAGCGGTTGCAGCTGAATGCCGAAGCCCTGCACCTGCATGAGGTCCGGCCTTCCAACGGGCCGGGCAACGCCCTCTTGCTGCGTGTACGCCACGAGCACCATGCCGAGACTTTCACCGGTCACGGCGAGCGCGGCCTGAGTGCGGAAAAGGTTGCTACGAGGCTCGCAGGCGAAGCGAAGACCTATCTGCGCAGCGGCGCCTGCGTCGGTGAGCACCTCTCGGACCAGTTGCTGCTGCCGATGGCGCTGGCCGGCGGTGGCGCATTCACCGTGCCCACGATCAGCGAGCATCTGAGCAGCAATGCCCGGCTGATCGAGAAATTTCTGGCGGTAGGTATCGTGTGGTCGGAAACCGCTGCCGGAATATGGAAGGTGGTCGTCGCTGTGTGAACGAGCGGCGAAAGGGGTGCCGGGCGCCGCGGCTCAGGCCATGCCCATGCTGCGTGGTTCGCGCTGCTGCGACGGCTGTTCCAATGAGGGCTGCTGTTGCAGTTGCTTCTGCACCTCGGCCGAACTGCGCTCGACAGGCAGTGTCGCCACCAGCGCGACATCGACGTTGACATGCTTGTGCCCCGGATTGGTCTGCGGGTCGCTGTCCAGCCCAAACACTTTGCCGTTGCCGCCCGGAACCACCATCGCGAACTGGTTGAAATTCTGGCCGACGCCCTCCTTGGTCAGCGCCGCCGCGACATTCATGGCTTCCTGATCGCTCTTGAGGCCAAGCTTTTCGTTGCCGATGGTCTTGACGCCCGCGTAGGCTTGCTCGTAAAGCCGGTTGCCTGGTGCGCCGGCCACGGTGATATCGGCACGATCCGGTTCGGGTGCCATCGTCTGCGGTTGGCTTCCGCGAGGAGTGGTCTGCGTTGGCTGATTGATCTGCGCTTGATCGTTGATCAGTTGTCGACCAGTGGTCTGAAAATCCTGTGAGATCGTGTTCTTCAGCGCTTCGCGGAATGCGGCCGGGTCCTGGATGCCGGCATTGGTCAGGTAATTGTTGAAGAGTCGATCGCTGTACGTACCTCCGTTCTGGTTGATGTATGGCACAAGATTCCGAACCAGATCTTCACCTTTGATATTCAACCCCGGTTGACTCTGCAGAGCCTTGTCGGTGCTGGCAACGGTCTGCGCTGCGATGGTGTCGTAATCTGTTTTTCCAGTTTGATTCAGCGCCAGTGACGAGCGCAGGAAAGTACGCGAGTACGTTTCCGGCATCACCGCAAGCATCGCCCCTTCGCCAATGAGCTCCTCGTTCGCCTTTGACGTTCCCTGCAGTTTCGGATTGGTCTGTATGATTTTCTGGCTGATTTCCTGAGCGGCGACCGCATCCAGCAAGCTGTTCGGGGTTGCGCGGTTATTGCTGTCGATCGCGCCTGCCGGGATGAGGCCGAAGGACGCGGACTGCAGGGGGATCTGGTCGCTGTTGACCGCAGCGTAGGCGCCCATGCGATTGTTGGCGTCACGTGCGAGCGTCACCCCGCCGGTATTCGGGTGGGGATTCCCCTGCGGGTCGCGACCAAAAGAATGGTATTGGAAAGAAAGGTCGGCCTGGGTGATCGGCACGGCCTTGAAATATTGGCGCAGTATTTTCTCTGCGTCGGCGCTGAGAAGCTCGGGTTGTTGCGGGGAAACCGGTAGTGCACTGGTGTTGGCAGGAGTCTGCGCCGGTTGACGGAGGAGATTGGCCTGGGCAAGTGTGGTGGCGTCGTCGCCGTTGACGGGGTTGCTCATCCTCTGCGCCTGTTTGAATAGTCAGTGACCGAGTAGACCATCCGTCGGGTTAAAACCGGGTTAAACGGCGAGGACCCGATCGATCGAAACCCTGATGGGTCGTGGCTAGCCCGCATGAGACGACGAAAGGTCAGGCGACTGTCACCGCCGCTCACTCCTCGACGCTGTCCAGATCCGCCTCGACGAATGTCCAACCGCTACCGTCGCGCCGCATCAGCACCCGCCCGCGCTGACGGATGTCGTCGCGGTCCACGCCTTCCACCCACAGCACCGCCTGGTCGCCGTCGCTGCGGCCGCGCAGGATCTTCGGCTGCATCGGCTGTTCGTTGCGCAGATCCTTGAGGGTCTCTTTGGCGCGGGCGTCGTCGTTGCCGGGCATCCGCCAGCCTGCGGATTCGCCGAGCATCCGCCGCAGCGCGGCCAGATCGCCCCGGGTCACCGCGTCGGCGTAGGCGCGGTAGGCCTTGCCGGGGTCGCCGCCATCGGCGGGCAGCGATGCGCCGGGCGGCGAGACGATGGCCGCGTCGAAGCGCAGGTCGTAGTCGTAGGTTTTGCCGAAGAAATCTTCCGGCTTGCCAAGCACCCAGCGGCCGGCGATGCGGTCGGGGGTCTGCGTGTCCAGCTTCAGTTCGCCGTAGCCGGACGTGTTGAAGGAATCGTCGGGGTCGCGGCGGCGGTAGTACATGCCGCACTCGCTGCCGTCCGCAGTGATGCAGATGCGGACATAACCGCCGGTGCGTTCGCCGTATTGTTCGCTCACGCTGTCGTCGGGGTCGAATGCGGCGGCGGCTTTCGCGGCATCGATCGGGTGGTCGCTGAGGTAGACGAAGACTTCGTCCTCGGCCGGGTCGACTTGCCGTTCGCGACGCACGGCGATGGCATGGCGCAGCTGCAGGCCGCTCTCGCCCATGCGGAAATGCCCGCTGCCGGTATCTGCGGTGCGTGCCGCGCCTGCCGTGCCCGCCAAGCCGAACAGCGCCAGCCCAAGTCCCAGCAGTGCGAATCGTTGTGGTGTCATTGCGGCCCCTCAGGAATCGATCCCGTCAGGAGCATAACGGGATCGCTGCGGGCAGGCGGTCAACCGCTGCAGTCAGAACACTTTGTAGACCTGTCCGGTCTGCGCGCCTTCGACGCTGCGGCTGAAGCCCAGCGCCGCGCGTGCGGCCGGCACCGCTTCGAAACCGCGGAAGTACGGCGCATAGCCGGGCATCGATTGCTGCAGCACGTTCGGGCTGACCGCATCGATGCGGATGCTGCGCGGAAGTTCCAGCGCATCGACTTGGTGCATTCGCAGTGGAATCACCCGACCCCTGCAGACGCTGCCGCGTTGAGCGCGCGGGGCTCAGCCCCCGGTCAGCGGCGTGAGCAGGCGGCGGCCGCTGCCGGCGGCGTGAAAGTCGTTGGGCGTGAGCGCGTCGGTGTTGCCGTCGGCGAGCGGCGTGTCCTGCAGCCATGGAATCAACGCCCTCGGCCCGGCCACATAGGTTTCCCAGCGGCCGTATTCGCTGGGCTTTTCGCCTTCGAATACAAAACTGATCGGCAGTGTGCCGAACCAGTAGCCGGCCTCCGCATCGGGCCCGGACTGCGGGACGACGAACCTCCAGTCCTTCACCGTGGCGATCGTGGACCGGATGAAGATTGCGCGCCAGCGCTGCATCTCCGCTTCGGAGCCGAGCACCCGCAGATTCACATGGCTGGCGTCGATGTTCATCACTTTGCCATCCCGCCCGATCTTCAGCTGCAGGAAGACCGATCCGGTCACGCCGTCCCGAAGCAGCATCATCGGGTAGGCGAGTTTGCGGTTTCCTTCCGCGATCTTGACGCCTTCGCCCAGATCGTCACTGCTGAACGCGGCGCTGCGCAATTCCAGCGAATAGTTGCCGTCGTCGCGCTTCTTGCCGACGAACAGCAGATACATCTTCGAACGGCTGATCGCATTGGCCTGCAGTGCGACTGGTTCGAATGTCCACTGCTGCACAATGCGGGCGGTCATGTCCACGATGCCTTTGGGCAGTTTCTCCGGTTGATCGAGCGCATGGCCGATGACCTTACCGTCCGGGGTGATATCGATCGTGCCGGTGACAGACAGGGACGATTCGATCTGTTTGCGCGCGGCACCCGGACCTTTGCCGGCGAAGGCGGGGAAGCTGCAGGCGAGCAGAGCGCAGAGAAACAGAAGGCGGCGCATGGGTCGATCTCCGGTCGAAGCGAATATGCCATGTAGCATAACGAGATTGCGGCAATGATGAGGGCCAGTTAAGGTCCCCGGCGGAGGTGCGCATGCACGGTCACGGTCTACAACTCGCGTTGGTCTTCCTGCTGGCAGCGGTGATCGCCGTGCCGCTGTTCAAGCGTTTCGGCTTGGGTGCGGTGCTCGGTTACCTCGCCGCCGGCGTAGTCCTGGGCCCGTTCGGCGTCAAGGTCATCAAGGACGCCGAACCGGTGCTCGCGGCCAGCGAAATCGGCGTGGTGATGATGCTGTTCGTGATCGGCCTGGAGCTGTCGCCCAGCCGGCTGATGGTGATGCGCAGGCCGGTGTTCGGCGCCGGCGGGCTGCAGGTGGCGCTGACGGGTCTGGTGCTGGGCGCGGTGGCGCTGGCGCTGGGGCTGGGCTGGAAGGCGGCGCTGGTGATCGGTATCGGGTTGGCGCTGTCGTCGACGGCGGTGAGCCTGCAACTGTTGTCCGAGCGCAAGGCGCTGAATACCGAACACGGCCGTCTGGCCTTCGCGATCCTGCTGTTCCAGGATATCGCGGCGATTCCGCTGCTCGCGGCGATTCCGCTGCTCGGCGTCGCCGCCGCCAGTCCGGACCCGATCTGGAAGGACATGCTCAAGGCGCTGGCCGCGATCTTCGCGGTGGTGATCGGTGGCCGCTACCTGTTGCGGCAGCTGTTCCGTCTTGCCGCGCGCATCGGCGTGCCCGAAATGCTCACCGCCAGCGCCCTGTTCGCGGTGCTCGGCGCCGCATGGATCATGTCGCTGGCGGGCCTGAGCATGGGGCTCGGTGCTTTTCTCGCCGGCGTACTGCTGGCGGATTCCGAATTCCGCCACGAGATCGAATCGCAGATCGAACCCTTCAAGGGGTTGCTGCTGGGCCTGTTCTTCATGGCCGTAGGCATGAGCATCGATCTGAACCTGATCGCTGCCGAGCCGGGCATGATCGTGCTCGGCACGCTGGGGCTGTTGGCGATCAAATCCGCGCTGCTGTTCGGCATCGGCCTGCGCCCGGGGCGGCTCGACTGGCGCGAGGCGCTGCAATTGGGCGCGGTGCTGGCGCTCGGCGGCGAATTCGCGTTCGTGGTCATGTCGGAGTCGGTGAAGGCCGGTCTGATCGACACCACGCTTCAGAACCAGCTGGTGGCGGTCGTCGGCCTGTCGATGGCGCTCACGCCGCTGTTGCTGATCGCGGTGACACAAGTGCTGCGACGATTTCCGAGCAACGCACCAAAACGCGCATTCGACGCGATTCCCGACCACCAGCCGCAGGTGATCCTCGCGGGCTTCGGCCGCTTCGGCCAGATCGTGGCGCGTATTCTCATCGCCCAGAAAATTCCGTTCGTCGCGCTGGAGACCGATGCCGAACAGTTGGACACGGTGCGCCGCTTCGGCAACACCGCGTACTTCGGCGATCCATCCCGCCCGGATCTGCTGCGCGCCGCCGGCGCCCAGCACGCGCGGGTGTTCATCAATGCCATCGACAACAAAGAAGCCAATCTGCGCACCACCCGTGTCGTGCACCGGCTGTATCCGCACTTGAAGATCTTCGCCCGCGCCCACGACCGCCGCCATGCCTGGCAACTGATGGATCTGGGGGCGGCTGCGACCCGCGAAACCTTCGCTTCGGGACTGGAGATGGGTCGCGATGTGCTGATCGCGCTCGGTATGCCGCCGGAGCAGGCGGCAGAGCGCGCGCTCAAATTCCGCAGGCACGACGAACTGCTGCTGGCCAGCCAGCATCTGATCTACGACGACGATGAAGCGCTGATGGAAAGCGCGAAACAGGCGCGCAGCGAACTGGAACAGCTGTTCGAGGCGGATGTGGAAGAGCAGTCAGCGGCAGCCGACATTCCCAAGATGTAGCGCCGGCGCGCAGATCAGAATCCGTAGCGCAAAAAACCGCCGTCCACGGCAATGCATTCGCCGGTGATATAGCTCGACGCGGGCAGGCAGAGAAACGCGACGGCGGCGGCGACTTCCTCCGGTTCGCCGATGCGGCCCATCGGTGTGCGCAGCAACACTTCGTCGAGGTAGTCGGGGTCAGCGAGTTTGGTCGAAGTGCGGCGGGTGCGGATGTACCAGGGCGCGACCGAATTCACGCGCACGCCGTCCTCGGCCCATTCGACCGCGAGATTGCGGGTCATCTGATGCATCGCGGCTTTGCTCATGCCGTAGGGCGCGCCGCTGCGGACGTGGGTGATGGCGGAGACGCTGCCGACATTGACGATGCACGACGCCGCATGTCTGGTCAGCAGCGGATAGGCGCCGCGCGCGAGTTCGAACGCGCTGAACAGGTTGACTTCGAAGATCTTGCGCCATTCGTCCTCGCTGTAGTCGATGGCGGGTTTGGTGAGATTGCCGCCGGCGTTGTTGACCAGGAGATTGAGCGCGCCCTCGATATCCTCGACCCAATCCAACAGTTCGCGACGCTGATCGTCGTCGGCCACGTCGGCGGCGAAAGTGCGCACCTCGCCGTCCGGGAATTCCTCTTCGAGTTCGCTGCGCACTGCGTCCAGGCCGTTCGCGTCGCGCGCGGCGATCAGCACGCGCGCGCCGAAGCCCAGCAGCTCGCGGGCGATGGCGCGGCCGATGCCGGCGCTGCCGCCGGTGACGAGGGCGAGTTGTCCATCCAGACGCCAGCGCTGCGGGGACATGGGACGTGACCGGGCTTGCGGAGTTGGGCGTAGGATAAGCCGCGATACCTTGAAGGAGAACGATCGTGCGCCTTAAGCCGTCATTGACATCGCTTGCAGTGGCTCTGGTCTGCTGCGCCGGTCTGGTCGCATGCTCCAAGCCGCAGGTTCCGGAACACGACAAGCGTCCCGAGCCGCAGACTTCGGCCGCCGCCAGCGCCCCACCGACCCAACTGCGCGAAGCGATGCGCAAGCCGGTCGACAAGGCCGAAGCGGCGCAGGCCTCGGTCGACGCCGCTGCAGAGGAACAGCGCAAAGCCATCGACGCCGCGACCGGCAACTGAAAGGGCAATTCATGGCGACGCAAACGACGACGCCCGGCGATGCCGGGCGTCGTCTTCGATCGTTATGCGATGTGGAACAGCATCAGAACCCGCAGAAGCAGTAGGCCAGGGTCTTCGCCGGCGCGCCGCCGCTGCGCGGCTCCATCGCGCGCTCGATGATGCGCAGATCGCGATCAGCCTGGGGAGCGACCTTCGCCAGCATGCTGCGGGCGATCGCGGAATCGCCCAGCATGGCCCGACCCGCGCCGGAGACGGCGAAACCGCTGAAGAACTGCTCCCAGGGGGTGAGCTGGCGTTCGATGTAGCGCACGTGGTAATCGCCGGGCTTGTCGCCGAGCTTGGCGCGTTTGGCGGCATCGGCGATCGCGGTACGCAATCCGCCGAAAGCGTCGACCAGACCGCGCTCCTTCGCCTGCGCACCGCTCCAGACGCGGCCTTGTGCGACGGCATCGACATCCGCCACAGGTTTCTTGCGCGCTTCGGACACTTTGCCGGTGAAGTCGCGATACCCCTTCTCGATCACCGCCTGCATGACTTGGCCGACTTCGGGCGACAGCGGGCGGGTGACATCGAACGCACCGGCGATCGATGTCGTGGCGACGCCGTCGGTATGCACACCGATCTTCTCGAGCGTGCGCGAGAAGGTCGGAATCATCCCGAAGATGCCGATGGAGCCGGTGACCGTGGACGGGTCGGCGTAGATGCGGTCGGCGTTCATGCTGATCCAGTAGCCGCCCGATGCCGCCAGGTCGCCCATCGACACCACCACCGGCTTGCCGGCTTTCTTCAGCGCGACGATCTCGCGGCGGATCTGCTCGGAAGCGAACACTTCGCCGCCGGGCGAATCCACGCGCAGCACCAGCGCTTTGACGCTGTCGTCGTCGCGGGCTTCGCGCAGCATCGCGGCGGTGGATTCGCCGCCGACGCTGCCCGGGGGCTGCTCGCCGCCGGTGATTTCGCCTTCGGCGACCACCACTGCGATGTGATCATCGCCGCCCAGCGCGGGCAGGCTGCCGTCGAGATGCGCGAGATAGCCGCCGAACGAGATCTGGCGGAAGCCGCCTTCGGCCTGCTCGTCGGCGACGCCGCGCTCGATCAGCAGATTCTCGACTTCCTCCTGCGTTTTCAGGCCGTCGACCCACTTCTGCTTGAGTGCGTATTTCGCGAGGTCGCCATCCGATGCGGCGATGTCCGCCGGCAGGGTCTCGAAGCTGGCCGCGAGCTGGTTCGTATCGAGCTTGCGCGCCTTGGCGATGTCGCCGAGATAGCGCTGCCAGATATCGTTCATCCAGTACAGGTCGGCTTCCTTCGACGCCGGCGAGGCCGCGTCCAGCACATAGGGTTCGGCGGCGGACTTGAACTCGCCGACCTTGAACAGATGCACATCGACGCCGAGCTTGTCCTGCAGACCTTCGCGGAAATACTGGCGATAGCGGCTCAGCCCTTCGAGGACCATGCCGCCCAGAGGATCGAGATATACCTCGTTGGCCTGTGCCGCGAGCAGATACTGCGCCTGGTCGAAGGTCTCGCCGAAGGCGACGACCTGTTTGCCCGACGCGCGCAGCGCGGCGATGGCGTCGGCGACTTCGCGGATCGAGGCGTAACCGCTGAAGGACATCCCGTCGACCCGCAGCAGTACGCGTTCGATCCGCTTGTCGGTTTTGGCGGAATCGAGCACCTGCAGCAGGTCGCGCAGCTGAATTTCGGCAGCGCGGTCGTCGCCGATGGCCTCGGCGAGCGCGCGGCTGGTGGGGTCGATCGAATACTGTTCGACCAGTCTGCCCTCCGGCGCGATCACCAGGGTGCTGCGATCCTGGACCGGCATCACCCGTTTGCCGCTGGTCCCCAGCGCCGCCAGGAAGACCAGCAACAGTCCGAAGAACAGCAGGTTGAGGATCATCCGCCGGGTGAAATTCATCGCGTCCCAGATCCCGATCAGGATACTGGCGACAGGTCCGCGACGACGCGGTTCGTTCATGGGGAATCTCCTTGGGTGTCTTGAAGGTCACGTCTTGAAGGTCAGTGTGCCGATCCGCTGGGGGATCGGCATGCGCCATCCGTCACTCCCCCCGACAGCACAAGGGAGCCCTCCACGCGTGGTACGGGAAGGGCTCTGGACCTGT
>JBIITV010000189.1:0-7597 GCA_044340325.1 Lysobacteraceae bacterium | reverse complement strand
ACAAAGGCCAAAGCCATATCCACTACTGACCAAACCGCGTGCGGTTGCTCGCGAAGCCGTCAGAGTCCACGGCCACCCGAAAAAGCTTAAGTAAGTGCTATTCGACCCGGAGGGCGATGCACAGGATGTGCATCGTTTTTCGATGAGGCAGGACGCCTCATCGAAAAATCCCGGCGACCCTTCAGGTGGCAGTTTCGAATTGGACTTGAGTGTTTTCTTTGGTTACTTTCTTTGCGCCAAAGAAAGTGACTCGCGCACCAGCGCGAAAAGATTCCAAGCCTTACCCGGACATCATCACTCTCAGACTGTGAAACTTCAGATTTTCAACTTTTTATAAAGCCAGCTTAATTTATTAATGCTCGGCCCGGACCAGTCGCGAAAATCTCCCGGCCCTTTATCTTTGACTTTAAATGTTTTATGCCAAAAAGATTCAGACGTAAAAATCAGTTGCTTCGGCGCGTCTTCAAATTGATCCGCAGTGATGTCGACGATCAGGCTTCCCTGCATCAACCATGCGTGAGAGACCTCTGAGTCATCTTCAAAGCGACCTCGCTCCGCAGATATCAATGTGAATTTCCCGTGCCCACAGTCCTTCAGGTAAGCGCCGAGGAGTAGCGACGCATCGGAGCATGCGCCCGAGGGAAAAGCTTCGAGCCCTGCAGGGCGCTCCGAGAGCGGAATCGACTCGATTCCGCCTCTCATCTTCACGGCCAGCCTCTGTATTTCGATCAAGTCCAAGAACTTCTAATCCTTGACGATCAAAGCGTTTCGCCGCTTACCGATCCCCACCCGCAAACCCACCCCCACGCGGACCACGATTGCCGCCGGGTTTCGGACCACCCGGACGCGGGCCTCCGGGGCGTGGACCGTTCGGACGCGGGCCGCCGGGACGCGCGCCGGCCGGGCGTGGGCCACGGGGGCGGTCGAAGGCGTTGAAACTGCTGGGATTGGCGTGGTCCGAGGGGAAGCTGGGCGCGTTGCCGGGATGGCCGTACGGCTTGCCCGCGCGCGCGGGCTTCGGGCCTTGACCGGGGCCGCGCGGGCCACGGTCGTCGTTGAAACCCGCGCCGGCAGGACGATCGCCGTACGGGCGCTTCGGGTATGCACCGCCGGGGCCACCCGGGCCGCGGTTTTCACCCGCGAAACCGGCGCCTGCCGGACGATCGCCGTAAGGGCGTTTCGGGCGTGCGCCCGGGCCGCCGGGGCCACCCGGACCGCGCTGTTCGCCAGCACCGGCCGGGCGATCGCCATACGGTCGTTTGGGACGCGGACCACCGGGCCCACCTGGGCCACGGTTCTCGCCTGCATAGCCGGCACCGGCCGGACGGTCGCCATAAGGACGATTGCCGACGGGGCGCGGACCGCCGGGCTTGTTGCCGTAGGGTTTTCTGGGGGCGCCGGGATCGGCGTTGCGATGGCCGGTCGGTCCGGTGCTGACGCCTTCGGGCACGAACCAGCTGCGGAATGCGGCGGGATTGCCTTCCGGCAGCGGCTTCGGACCTTTGACCGTGCGCTGCTTGAACGGCTTGTTCTGCGACTGGCGCGCGGCGGATTCGCCGCTGACGGTCAGATCGCCGCGCTTCTTCTTGTTGCCGAAACGGCCGCGATCCTCGCGGACATTGTCGAAGCGGCGCAGTTCGCGGCCTTCGTCGGCGGTATTGTGGCCATTGACGTAGGCTTGGCTGCTGCGGCCTTCGCGGCCGACGTGCACGGTCGACTTGGCAGCCTTGCGCTGGCCGATCACCGGCTGCAGCGTCAGTGCCGGCGGCGGACCTTCTTCCAGATTGAGTTTCTTGCGCAACGTGTCGACCTGGGCGGCCGCCAGCTCCTGACTCTGGCTGCGCAGCAACTGCTGCGGCAGCGACACATCGCCGTAGCGCACGCGCTTCAAGCGGCTGACCTGGCAGCCCTGCGATTCCCACAGCCGGCGCACTTCGCGGTTGCGGCCTTCGCTGAGGCTGACCTGGAACCATTCGTTGGAATCGGTGCCGCCGATGCGTTCGATCTTGTCGAATTTCGCCGGGCCGTCTTCCAGCGCGACGCCGCGACGCAGGCGGTCGACGAGTTTGTCGGAAACGGTGTCTTCGCCTTCGGGCGCACGCACGCGGCAGACGTATTCGCGTTCGATCTCGAACGACGGATGCATCATCGCGTTGGCCAGCTCGCCGTCGGTGGTGAGCAGCAGCAGGCCGGTGGTGTTGATGTCGAGGCGGCCGATCGCGATCCAGCGCGCGCCTTTGAGCACCGGCAGCGCTTCGAAGATGGTCGGCCGGCCTTCCGGGTCTTCGCGGGTGGTGACTTCGCCTTCGGGCTTGTTGTACATCAGTACGCGCGCCGGTTCGGTCAGCGCGCTGGCGACGAAGGTCTTGCCGTCGATCTCGATGCGGTCGCCGCCCTTGACGCTCATGCCGGTCTGGGCGACTTCGCCGTTGACCTTCACCATCCCTTCGGCGATGCGCTGCTCCAGCGCGCGGCGCGAGCCGAGTCCGGCCTGGGCCAGGACCTTGTGCAGGCGTTCTTCGAGGCGCGGGCCTTCGGAGGGGGCGTCCTTCTCGCGCTTGAGCGATAGGGTCGAGGGGCGTTTTTCTGTCATGTCAGGCTCCGGTGCTGTCGTCGTCGTCGACGAGGGCGGTGTGGGTGTCGTCGGACGCCGGTGTGGCGTCGTCGTTTCGGGTTTCGGGGGAGATGCCGGTGTCGTTGCCGTCATCGGCGGTGTCTTGACCGTTGTTGTCTTGATTGCCGTCTTCGTTGCTTGCTTCAGTGCTGTTTTCGCCGCTGTGCGGATCGGTGTCGTCTTCGTCGCTCGGATCGTCGGGTTCGGCATCGTCGCTGATGCCGGCGACGATGGGTGCGGGCTTCGGCGCATCCGGGTCGACGAACGACAGCTGCGGGTCGAGTTCGCCGAAATCCTTGAGTTCCGACAGCGGCGGCAGCTGGTCGAGGCTTTTCAGACCGAAGTAATCGAGGAAGCCGCGGGTGGTACCCAGCAGTTCCGGCCGGCCCGGTACGTCGCGATGGCCGATGACCCGGATCCATTCGCGCTCTTCCAGCGCCTTGATGATGTTGCTGCTGACCGCCACGCCGCGGACCTGTTCGATCTCGCCGCGGGTAATCGGCTGGCGGTAGGCGATGATCGCCAGCGTTTCCAGTGTGGCGCGGGTGTACTTGGTCTGGCGGTCGGTCCACAGCCGCGCCACCCATGCATGCACATCGGCCTGGATCTGGAAGCGGTAGCCGGACGCGGTCTCTGCCAGTTCGATGCCGCGCTCCTCGCATGCGGCGCGCAGATCGGTTATTGCCTGTTCGACGCAGCCGTCCGGCGCGGGTTCGTCCAGGGTGAACAGGCCGCGCAGCTGCACGATGGTCAGCGGCTGGTTGGCCGCGAGCAGGGCGGCTTCGACGATGCGGGTGATGAAGTGTTGATCCATGGGTACCGGGTCGTGATCGGTCGGTTCGCCGTCAAGTCCGCTGACGCGGGCGGGACGGACAATGTCGGGCGCAGCTCATGCCTGGGTGTCGTCGTTGGCGGCCGCAAGCGGCGCGGCGGATTCGATGGCGTCGTCGAACTCGCTGCTGAGCGCCGGCACGACGATGTCGCCGCCTTCCCGGATCGCCAGCGATTTCAGATAGATCGGCGCCAGCGCCCCTTCCTGGACGATGTCGAGCAGCTGCTCCTTCGCCAGTTCCAGGATCGAGAGGAACGTCACCACCACACCTAGTTTGCCTTCGCGCGGATCGAACAGCGATTCGAAGCGGTGGAAACTGCCGTCGCCCAGGCGGGTGAGCACGTCGGTCATGCGCTGGCGCACGCTGAGCGCCTCGCGTTTGATCGAATGCCCGGTGAACAGCTCGGCGCGCTTGAGCACGTCGTGCAGGGCCAGCAGCATTTCCTTCAGTTGCACCGGCGGAGGCAGTTTGACGCTGGCGCGCTCGGGGACGAAGGCGGCGGCCGGCGAAGTGTCGCGTTCCATCCTGGGCAGGCTGTCGATGTCTTCGGCGGCCTGTTTGAAGCGTTCGTAATCCTGCAGCCTGCGGACCAGATCGGCACGGGGGTCGTGCTCGTCGCCCTCGTCGCTGGGCGGGCGGGGCAGCAGCATCCGCGATTTGATTTCCGCGAGGATCGCGGCCATCACCAGATACTCGGCGGCCAGCTCGAAGCGCATTTCGCGCATCACGCCGATGTATTGCACGTACTGCCTGGTGATCTCGGCGACCGGAATGTCGAGGATGTCGAGGTTCTGGCGGCGGATCAGATAGAGGAGGAGGTCGAGCGGGCCCTCGAAGGCTTCGAGGATGACTTCAAGGGCGTCCGGTGGAATGTACAGGTCTTGCGGAATCTGCAGCACCGGCTGTCCCAGCACGGTCGCCAATCGCATTTCATGCTGCTGCGGCGCATGCGCCTGCGGCGGCGCGGGCGCAACCGCCGTATCGACCGGAACGGTCGCGTCGGGCGCGGGTTCAATGCTCATGCAGCGACAGGGTCATGACAACGTGGACATTCGGGGCAACGTGGGCAGTCGACGGCGCATGCGCGGTCGGAGGGTGGCCGTAGAGGACGTGTACGGGCCGGCCTTGCAGGGCCGATCCCGGTATCACGCTGCCGAACACACCCAGGGAGGCGGCGAACCGCGGGCCGGGCGAGCAACGGCTCAGGTCGAACGATTGAACACATATGGCCCGTTCGGACGGGTGCGGACCATGCGAAACGGAACATCCAAGGTCAAGCCAAAACAACGACAACACCATCGAAGCCATTCCATGCGGTGGCCGGATGCTGCGAACGGAGAGTCGTGGGCCAGGGCCGGGTGGGGGCGGCGGATCGAACGCGGATGCCGTCTTAGCGGATCCTGCGCGAATTCGACGGCGCCGCAGCCGGCCTCGAAACGATGCGGTGCCAAGAGTACGGGGTGGGGGCGTCGCTGTCCAGCCGACGGCGCATCGGCTGGGCGGTGTCGATGTCGATCCACTATCCTGCGCCGTCTGCGGATAGGCGCATTGAACAGAGGGAGAGCATCGTATGTGGTACGCCATCGAGGGCCATGACGCCCCGCAATCGCTTGAGGGCCGGATACAGGCGCGGCCCGCCCATCTGGCACGTCTGGTTGCCCTCAAGGACGCCGGCCGCCTGTTGCTGGCCGGCCCATGCCCGGCGATCGATGCCGAGGATCCGGGCCCGGCCGGCTTCAGCGGCAGTATCGTGATCGCCGAGTTCGATTCGCTCGAAGCGGCCCGCATCTGGGCCGATGCCGACCCCTATGTCGGTGCCGGAGTCTATGCCCGGGTCGACGTCCGCCCATTCCGGCCGGTGCTGCCATGAGCGTGCAGGAGATTGGTGGCCCGCTGCCCCGCGAGGCCCGCGTCGAGGCCATCCGCCATCGGTTGCAAAGCGCGTTCGCGCCGAGCGAATTGGCGGTGATCGACGACAGCCACCGCCACGCCGGTCACGAAGGCGCCAAGGATGGTCGCGGGCATTTCACGGTGCGCGTGGTGAGCCCGGCCTTCGCCGGCATGGCGCCCTTGGCGCGCCATCGGGCGGTGTATGCGGCCCTCGGCGAGCTGATGCAGACCGATATCCACGCGCTCTCGATCCAAGCCTTGAGCGAACCGCCGCCTCCAGTCGCCGGCTGAGCATGCCCTGATAAGCATGCCCTGATAAGCATGCTCTGATGGGTGTCCGGCGATCGTCGCGTCCGATCAGGGCGCCTGTTCGTCCGGCATCATCAGGACCAGCGGCGCACAGTCGCGGACCGCGCAGCCCCAATGGCGAACCTGCTCTCCCGATTCCCACGTCGCGGTTGCGGCGGCATTGATCCGGAATGTCCACTGCCGACCCTCCGTACGCAGCTCGCCTTCGATCGTGCAGGGCAGATCGTAGAACCGCGCATAGCGCTGGGGCTTTTCGCGATCGGTGTATTCGCGGCTGAGGGCAAAGAAGCGGGCGACCTGGGCTTTGTCGAGCGTCCAGTCTGCGCAGGCCTGTCTGAGCTGCGGATCCTCGCGTCGACCGTCCGTGGGCGGGGCATAGCGCGCGGTATCGACCCGGATCACGACGAGGTCCGTTTCGGGTTTGAGGCTATTGCTGGCGGGGCTGCACCCCTGGAGTATCCACGACAGGGGCAGGAGGCTGCCACAGACCAGCGCCTTCGCCCTGGGTCTTGTAGGAAATCTTGTCGTGTTGGTAGACGTCATTGTTTTCTAGCCCGTAGGTGGTCTGGAGCATGCCGACGAGCTTGGCGATGGAGGCCTGCTGCTGCGGCGTTGGCGCGTCCCACGTCTTGGTTGTTTCGTTATAGCGGCCGACCACTTCGATGCCGACGCTGTCCGCGTTCATCGGATACCGGTCCGGGTAATCCTTCTTGGCTTCGTGGGTGTGCAGCTTTCCCGGCGCCCAGCCCATGTCCGTGATGGTCTTGGCCTCTTCCGGGGTGCAGGTGCCTTCTTCCATGCAGCGCGATCTGATCTTGCCGACGTGCTGGGTCTTCTCGTTCAGGCTGGCGGTCTGATAGATGGTGCCGTCCTTGTCGATCAGGAAATGCGTGCCGGTCCCGCTCTTGAACGCATCGAAGGCGCTTTGTGCGTTGGCGCCCTCGGTACGGTGCAGCACGACGGCATTGATTTGCGCGAGGTCGCCCTTTTCCAGGGCCGCGATCGTCTTCCGGGTGATCGCCGGATCGGTCAGGTAGCCGTCCTTGTCGACTGCCGGTGCCGGTGGCGGCAGCGGAGTGTCGCGTACCGCGCTGTCGACATGCTTGGAGAACATCGGCTGCTGGTCGCTGTTGGGCTTGTAGATCGCGAAGATCCTGGCGTCGTCTGCGCCCTGACCGGTAATGAGAACCTGATCGACCCGTTTCATCACCGGGTCGTTGCGCACTTCGTTGAACAGGTGATCAGCGATGTTCCTGCTCTGCTCGGGCGTCCAGCGCCCAGAGTCCTGCACGCCTTTGATGATCGCCGTGTACCTGGGGTCTTGCTGATCGGTGGGGTCGCCCATGAGGGATCCTTCTTTTCTCGACGAGTCCGACGAGAAGTAACACGGCAACTCCGGTGTCGCAAGGATATTGCGACGCAGCGGTTCGGGCCCTGCAAGCCTGTCGGATGGGATGTGTTTCGAATACGGAAACCTCAGGCGGTCGGTCAATCGCGCTCGTCGATGACGCGAGACAACTAGCCCGATGGCTTCAATACGAAACGAGCGGGCGCTGTTGTTGCGGCGCAGCATGAAGGATGGCGTTGCTGCGGCTTTCGAAGTTGTGAATATGTTTATTTAATTCAATCGGTTACCTGTTTCTTTCGAGTCGGGACAGGAGCCGTGACAAATCCTTTACATCGTTTTGTGAAAACGGTTACATTGCTCCGGCGCGATCTGCTCCTCCACTGAATCGAGGCGATGGCATTGAGTGTGACGATCAAAGACGTGGCGCGTGTGGCGAAGGTCTCGGTGGCCACGGTCTCTCGCGCGCTCAACGGTCACGACAATGTGGCCGATGCCGTCCGCCGACGGGTGCTCGCGGTCGCCAACGAGCTGCGCTACAGCCCGCATCACGCCGCGCGCAGCCTCAGCAGCCGCCGCACCCACACCATCGGCGTGGTGCTGCCG
>JBIITV010000188.1:0-7625 GCA_044340325.1 Lysobacteraceae bacterium | reverse complement strand
AGAGGGAAGAGCGCGCGCAGCGAGGGAGGACGAGGGGACCGCGGGCGAAAAACTCGCGGCTAAAGCCGCTCCTACCGTGGCTGCACCACCGTGATCGTGGCCGGCGTCGACTTGCCTACGCCGCGCAACTGCGGGCGGTACATGTCTTCGACCAGCGACGGCGGCACGGTATAGGTGCCCGGGGTGACCGCACGCACGAGATAGAACACCCGCGCGGTCTGACCGCGGTTGAGTTTGATCGCAGCGACGAAACGGTCGTCGCGATACTCCTCGTGCAGCACCTCGGCGGCGCTGCCGCGGTCGGTGATCTCGATGCCATCGACCACCACGTCCGCCCACTGCTTGGCATCGCTCAGGTTGAAGTTCTCGATCTCCAGACCGGCCGGCAGCAGGTCGGTCAACAGCGCGTCGGGCATGTACTGATCGGCGGTGATATTGAGCGCAACGATCAGGGCTTCGCCCTCGGTGATCGGACCGGGCTTCCACGGCTTGCCATCGGTGGTGTACCACTTGCGTTCGATCCCGATCACCGATTTGTCTTCGGCCGGAGCCGTACGCGGTACGCCGGCGATTTCCAGACTGGCGTACAGCGGCACCGCGCCCTGCGGTTCGAAGCGGAAGCCGCGCGCCAGCGAGGTGTAGTCGACGCGACGGCCCTGCATGCGGCGTTCGGTCACCGGATCGCTGGCATCGCCCATGCGCCATATGCCCGACACCAACTTCTTCTGATCGGCCAACAGCGCCTTGCCGACGCGGGCCAGCGCGACCTGTTCCTGGGTGCTGAGATAGAACCAGCGATAGTCGCGACGGACATCGAGTTCCTTGCCCAGCGCGACCACCTTGGCATCGTATTCCGGCTTGGCCAGACCGCGCTCATGGGTGAGCGCGATCATCAGCGCACTGTCGCGCAGCGGGCTGCTGTAATCGCCGAGATACTCGTAGCCGCTCTTGAACGCGAATCCGGCGGCGATCGCCTTGTTGCCGCGGTTCTTGTCGCCCTGGAGCGACAGTGCCAGGCCGAGATGCACCATCGACAGTCCGTTCTTGGCCTTGCCGCGTTCGTTGTCGTAGAGCGCACGCAGCGTGCCCAGCGGCGCGCGGTTCACGCGCGCGAGCACGTAGCCCGCATGCGCCTGATACGCGAACTTCAGGTGATCGCGATAGGTCTGGCCGTAGAACTCGTTACCGCCGGCCAACAGATCTTCACTGAGTCGCTGCAATGCTTTCTGCAGCATCGCCTCAGGCACCGCGAAACCGCCTTCGCGCGCGTCGAGCAGGAACTCGACGATGTACGGCGTCAACGCGGGATTGACGTAACTGTCGTCGCCCCACATCGAGAAGTGGCCGTTCGACATCTGCATCGAAGCCAGACGTCCGAACGCGCCGTCCATGCGCGCCTTGCGCGTCGCCGCATCGAGCCCCTTGGCGTCGAGCATCTTCGCGGTGTCCGCATCCATCACCAGCGCGGCATAGCCTTTGCTGGTGGTCTGCTCGGCGCAGCCGTAGGGATATTCGAGCACATCCTTCAAAGCGCTGGCGAACGGAATCGGCGGCAAAGCGCTGACTGTCATCTGCGCAGTGACCGATCCGGGCATCAGGCCATCGGCGAACCCGGCGTCCATCGCAATCGTGCCGAGTTCGTTGAGCGTCTGCGTTTTCACTCGCAGGACGCTCGGCCAGGCCGGACGCACCGGCACATCGAAGCGGCGATCGACCTTGAAGCCGTTGCCGTTCACCTGCACGCGGATCTTCGCGGTGGTGTAGCCCTCGCCCGCCGACAGCGGGAAGGTCAATGTGGTCTTGCCGCCGACGGCGAGTTTCGCGCTGCGCGCGCCCTGCGCCACGGTCAACGGACCGAGCCCTTCGATTTTCACCGCGAAATCGCCGGCCTTGCCGGTGAAATTGGTCAGATCGAGGGTGACGTTGCTGCGGTCGCCGGGTGCGAGCACGCGCGGATAGCTCGCCTCGGCAACGATCGGCGCGCGCACGATGATCTCGGCGTCGCCATTGCCGTAACGCTCGGCCGAATACGCCAATGCGGAAACCCGCAGCGTGCCGTTGAAGTCGGGCACCTTCAATGCGATCTTCGCGTTCCCCTTGGCATCGAGTTTCACCGGGCCGGAAAACAGATCGACGGTCTGCACTTTCGACGTCGGTCTGCGCGCCTGCGCCAGCGGCTGCAGCGCCATGTCGCCGCCGAAGCGGATCCTGCCGATCTCGCCACCGAGGCTCTCGATGATGCGCCCATAGACGTCGTAGGCGTCCACGCCGAGCCTGCGCTGGGCGAAGAAATGCTTGTTGGCGTCGGGCACCGGGAACTGGGTGATGTTGAGGATGCCGACATCGACCGCAGACACCGTCACAAAGGCCTCCTGGCCCGCAAGCTTCGGCACTGCGACCATGGTCGTCAGCGTCTGCTCCGGGCGCATCTGCTTCGGCAGCGACAGCCCGACTTCAACCCGGCGCGAGGCGCGATCCATCGGCACATGAGCCACGCCTACAGCGCGCGCAGGCGTGATCTTGTTCGTGGCGCTACCGCCGCGGAACACCAGCGCGGTGACGTAGATATCGTGCCGCTCCCAGTCCTTGGTCACCGGGATCTCGAAGCTGCTGCCGCGCTTCACGTCGATGTCCTGCACGTAGATCATGCGGTCGCCGCCTTCCACCATCAGCAGCCCCCTGCCGTCGTGCGGCGGCGTGAGCGTGACCTTCACCGTGTCGCCGGTGTTGTAGGCGGTCTTGTCCAGCGCGACCTTGACCTTGTCGGGGCGCGCGTCGAGGCCGCGGTTCTCGTCGTCCCAACTCCAGCCGGCCTCGAACGGATAACGCGTGGTCAGGCCGGTTGTCGGGTCGAGCACGTCGACGCGATAGGCGCCCCACTCCACCGCGAAATCGAACTTGATCGCGGTCGTGCCGGCGTCGACGGTGCGCGTCTCGACGTTGTCGAAGCGCGAAGTGAAGTCGTAATCCCAGCCCTCGTCGTTGTCGTAGTTCCAGTGGTAATCGCGGTGCTCGCGCACCAGCGTGACCTTCAGGCCTTTCGCCGGACGCGGCTTGCCGTCGCTGCCCACGCGCATCAGCTGGAAGCCGGCATTGCTGTCGCTGTCGGCGCCTTCCTTGTCGTCGAACATCGGACGCACGCCGACCAGCGCATCCGCCGGCCACAGCACGCGTTTGATCGAACGGTTGACGCTGCGGCCGCCGGTTTCGAACAGGCTGCCGGACACGATCGCGGCAATCGGCGACGCCGGCTTCGCTTCCTCGGGCAGCGCGATGTCCTGCGACAGCTTGCCTTGGGCATCGAGCGTGGTGTCGACGACATCCTTGGCGTCCTTCGGCAGCGTCAACGTCGGATCGCCGAAGAAATAGCCGGGCATGGCTTCGACAGGATGTTGCTCCACCGCGACCGCAAGCTTGGCGGTGAAACGGTTGCCGGCGGCAGGCGCACCGTAGAGATAGGCGCCGGTGGCTTCGAGCTTCAGCGGCTTGCCCGGTTTCAGCACCGCATCTGCGGTGGCCAGATCGAGCTTCATGCGTTCGGGCAGGAACTCCTCGATCCGCAGGCTCATGCCCTGTACCGCTTCGCTGCTGGCCGGATCGGTGCGGAATTCCACCTGCCAACGGCCGGTCGGCGCTTCGACCGGAATCAGCTTGTCGAAGCTGTAATAGCCCTGCGCACCGGCTTCGATCCGGCTTTCGATGAAGGGTTTGCCGTCGGGCTGTTTCAGGCGCACGAACAGCGGCTGCGCCTTTTTGCCCTTCATCGGCACCGGCTTGCCGTCGTTGTCGCGCAGCAGCGCGGAAATGCGCACCACTTCGCCGGGTCGATAGAGATCCCGCCCCGCCCACGCGAACACGTCGAACCACGCAGGCTCCCTGCCGCTGACCGCGAATTCGGACAGATCCAGCGCCGGCTGGTTGAACGGCAGCAACGAAACATCGCTGCTGCGACGGGCGATCAGCACGTGCGCCGCGTCGAGCTTGTACGGCAGCATCGCATTGCCGTTGCGGTCGGTCTGGCCCTTGAGCGTGGTTTCGCCGGCGGCGTCGATGATCTGCAGATCGACGCCCTTGATGGCGGCGCCGTCCTGCAGCGATGCGGTGTGAACGAAGAGCTTGTCCTTGTAGGCGCGTACGTGCAGACCGATGTCGCTGACCGTGAAGAAGGTGGTCTCGAACTGTTCGCGGAACTGGCCGGTGCGCTTCATCACCGCGAAGTACAGACCGGGCTCCTGCAGTTCTTCGATCTCCTGGATCGGCAGATAGGTCACCGCGCGCTCGTTGCGCTTGCCGCCGAGCACGAAGCGATTGGTGTAGACCGGCTCGGCCAGCTTCGACAGCGGCGTGCCGTCGCCATAATCATTGTCCAGCTCCCAGCCGCTGCGGCGGCCGCCGCGCTGGTACTCGGCGAAGAACTGCGGCAGCGATTTTTCGCGTACGCGCAGGAATTCGACGTCGACTTCGGGCACGTTGACCGAGACCACCGGAAGGCCGCGACTGTCGCGCGCCGGCAACACGCTGCCCTGCGAAGCGAAGCCCACCGCCGGGTCGAGTTCACCGGTGTAGACCTTCTGTTCGACATCGCGGCCGAGCGCGCTGCCGTCAGCGGCGGCGAGTTTCCCGGAGACGGTCAGGGTGTACTCGGTATTGGTCGTGACGAACGGGAAGCGCAGGATCCTGCCGCCGTCGTCCAACGTCCAACTGCTCTTGTCGTTGACCGAGGTGGCGAAGGTGATGAGCTTGTCGAAGTCCTGGGTGCCGACCAGCGGCCGGGAGAACTCCAGCGCGATCGCCAGCGTGTCGCCGTCCTGGTCGGGATAAGCCCGGACCAGCGCGAATTCCTTGATCTCGTCGCGCTTGGCCTTGATCGCCTCGCCGCTGACCTCGGGCAGCTGTCCGGTCTCCTTGTTGCCGCAGCCCGGGAGCATCGTCAGGGCTGCCAGTACAAGCGCCAATCCGACTCCCGAACCCCACCGACGAAGCGAACCGCCTACCCGACCCGACTCTTCAAACCGCAACGTGCGACACATATGGCCTCCTGGATGTGGTGGCGAGTATAGGCAAGGTTTTTGACAATGAATTACTTTTTTTGAACATTTTTTTGACTTTTTTTTAACTTCAGTCAGAACCGGAATTTGTCTCGCGTTTTTGGCCGGTCCAAACCGGAAACTACGTACGGGGCTTATTTGGAACCCAATTCAATTCCGTTACTGCTCGCCCGTCACCCACGCTTTCATGGCGGGGCCACCGGAAGACTTTGCGCGAAACCGGTTGCCCATAACGCACGAAGCCACCTTCCGGTGGCTTCGTGCGCATAGCGGTGCCCATGGCCGGTCAGGCCTTCGGCGCAGGCATCGGTTCGACATCGGGAGCGGAACCGATGATCGGGGTATCCGCCTCATCTTCCTCGAGCGAGGCATCCAACCGCTCGATCGCCTGCAGCGTTTCGTCGCCGGCTAGGCGCATCAGGGTGACGCCCTGGGTATTGCGGCCGACCTGGGAGATCTCGGCGGCGCGGGTGCGCACCAGTGTGCCGCCGTCGGAGATCAGCAGCACTTCGTGGTGGTCGCTGAGCTGGATCGCTCCGACAAGCTTGCCGTTGCGCTCGCTGGTCTTCATCGCGATCACGCCCTTGATGCCGCGCCCCTTGCGTGGGTAATCGACCACCGGGGTGCGCTTGCCGAAACCGCGTGCGCTTGCAGTGAGGATGTCGCCGTCGCCGTCGACCACGACCAGACTCACCACGACCGAAGAACCATCGTGAACGGCATCGGCCTCCGCGTCGGCATCGATCGCGTCCTCGCCTTCCAGCGCTTCGCCCGGCTCGATGCCCGCGACCAGACGCATGCCGCGCACGCCGGTCGCGGTTCGACCCATCGCGCGCACTTCGGATTCGTGGAAACGCACGGCCTTGCCATTGCTGGCGAACAGCATGACATCGCGATCGCCGTCGGTCAGCGCCACGCCCACCAGGGCATCGCCTTCGTCGAGATTGATCGCGATCTTGCCGCGCGCCAGACGGTAGGCGAATTCGGTCAACGGCGTCTTCTTCACCGTGCCGTCGCGGGTGGCGAAGAACACGAAGCGGCCCTCGTCGTAGTCGCGCACCGGTACCACCGCCTGCACCTGCTCGCCCGGCTCCAGCGCCAGCCAGTTGATGATCGGGCGACCGCGCGCATTCGGACCGGCATCCGGCAACTGATGGACCGGCAGCCAGAACACGCGGCCGCTACTGGTGAAGGTCAACAGGGTGTCGTGGGTGTTGACCAGCCACAGCTGGTCGATGAAGTCCTCGTCCTTGGTCGCGGCGGCATTGCGACCGCGACCGCCGCGCTTCTGCGCGCGATAGGCGGTGACCGGCTGACGCTTGGCATAACCCGAATGCGAGAGTGTGACCACCACGTCTTCCGGCGCGATCAGGTCGAGGATGTCGAGATCCTCTTCGCTGGCGCGGATCTCGCTGCGGCGCTCATCGCCGAACGCTTCCTTCACTTCGCGCAGCTCGTCGCGGATCACTTCGCGCAGACGGTCGGGGTTTTCGAGGATCTCGATCAGGCTGCGGATCACACCGAGCAGCGTCTTGTATTCCTCGGTGAGCTTGTCCTGCTCCAGCCCGGTGAGGCGATGCAGGCGCATTTCCAGGATTTCCCTGGCCTGGATTTCGGTCAACTGGTAATAGCGGTGGCCGTCCGGGCCATCGATCAGACCGACACCGGCCGGCAGATCTTCCGGCTTCGAAGCATCGCTGCCTGCAGCGGCCAGCAGCGACGCGACCAGTCCGGCATCCCAGGTCTTGGCGAGCAGCCGCTCGCGCGCTTCGTTCGGATTCGCCGAGGTCTTGATCAGCTCGATCATCTCGTCGATGTTCGCCAGCGCGACCGTCAGACCTTCGAGGATATGCGCGCGGGCGCGGGCCTTGCGCAGCTCGAAAATGGTCCGGCGGGTGACGACTTCGCGGCGATGGCGCACGAAGGCTTCGAGAATCTGCTTGAGATTCAGCAACTGCGGGCGGCCGTCGACCAGCGCCACCATGTTGATGCCGAACACCGACTCCATCTGCGTCTGCTGATAGAGGTTGTTGAGCACCACTTCGGCGGAATCGCCGCGCTTGACCTCGATGAAGATGCGCATGCCGTCCTTGTCGGACTCGTCGCGCAGCTCGCTGATGCCTTCGAGCTTCTTTTCCTTCACCAGTTCGGCGATCTTCTCGATCAACCGCGCCTTGTTCACCTGATACGGAATCTCGGTGACGATGATCGCTTCGCGGCCGTTATCGGCCACTTCGACTTCGGCGCGGGCGCGCATGCGCACCCGGCCGCGCCCGGTGCGATACGCGACGTGGATGCCGCCGACGATGATGCCCGCAGTCGGAAAATCGGGGCCCGGGATGTGCTGCATCAGGCCTTCGACATCGATCTCCGGATCGTCCAGCAGCGCGATGGTGGCGTCGATCACTTCCGATAGATTATGCGGCGGAATGTTCGTGGCCATACCGACCGCGATGCCGGCAGAACCGTTCACCAGCAGGTTCGGGAACCGCGCCGGCATCACCGTCGGCTCGAGTTCCTTTTCGTCATAGTTGGGCTGGAAGTTGACCGTGTCCTTGTCGATATCGGCCATCAGCT
>JBIITV010000056.1:0-27040 GCA_044340325.1 Lysobacteraceae bacterium | reverse complement strand
CCTGGTGCGGAGCATTGCGATATCCTCTTCGAAATCATGCGCCAAAGTTTCGAAAGTGTCGAGCTTGAGAACAGCAGCATCACCTTTGATTCGGTGCACAGGCTTGCCGATCTCAATAAGCATTTGACTCAGGCCCAATGACGTGGTCGCGCCTATGGACAACTGTTCATTGATCGCGTCGATCGACTGGCGACAAGTAACCAGGAAGGCACGGAGCCTTTCGGGTGGGACGTGCAACAAACTCACGATCGCTTCGACGTCCTGCTCACGCTGCGCACGACTCCGCTCAAGCTCAATGCTCAACTCTGTCTGCATGGTAACGTCGGTCACCACCGCCAACAAAGAGTCCTGTTCTTCTGCACCGGATACACGCTTGAAATTGAAATTGAGATAGCGGCGTTCGATCCGCCCATCTTCACGCTCGAAATTCATTTCGATCTGATTCAACGGATTGATATCGGCGATCAGCTTTTCCTTCACTCGTGCGTTGAATAGGATCCCAATGAAATCATCCAGCAGCGTCCGCGCACTCTCTTTCAGCGTCCGGCCCATCACATCACTCAGCCTTCGTCCGGCGAGGTTGTTATCGTTGATGATCTTCCCCAGCGCTTTCGACTGCTGCTGCCCGATCACACCCTCTTTATCGATCAGGAACAGCCCCTGATCAACCGTCGCTAGAATGTTGTCTGTTTCGCGCTTGGCCACAATCAGTTTCTGGTCGTTCTCTCGCAGCTGGCGAACAAAGTGGAAGAGAATCACGAAGAAATTGATCGTGGCCAAAGTGATTCCGATGACCTGCGCAGCACGCAGCATGTTCGCTTTTTTCTGCGCATCCCTTTCCAGCTGCGTGGTCAGGTTGTTCATTTCTTTGAGCATCAAGCCATTGGCTTGCTTGTATACCGGCAGAATAGCGGCTACTGCTGTGGCGGATGCGGCGCTGCTGCCGGAAATTGCTGCAAGCTGCACCTGTATTGGCGCCCAGACGGTCCGCGCCCGCTCGATTGCTGCGCGTCCATCGGCACTTTCCACCCGCGTCAAAACTACTGAACTCCCGTCGCCGCCAGTTGCTGACCCTCCTCGATCAAAAGCGTTGAGGGTAGACTCGAAGAGTTGACTGGCTTGTTCGAGACTCTTGAGGGTATCGCCTGGAACTGTGCCTGTGCGTACAGATTCCTCGATGATGAACATTTCCTTTGCCATGCGCTGGCTGAGCATGCGTTGGCGCCCAGCAAGGTTGACCGCAACCGCATCCTGGCGGATTTGTGTCGAGATATAGAAATTGAGGACCAGCACACCCAAGTCGAAAACCAGGAACAGCGCAACCGAAATCACGATTGTCTTGTACTTGCCGAGATCCATTAGCCAACGCATGAACACACTCCGTAACTTGATGCCGATGCTGTATGGGGATGACCACCATGGCGCGTAGACGGTTCGCGGCCATTGCCTGAACCTATCGAAAGCAAGGTTCATGCCACGAAGGCAAACTTCTTTCCCGTAATTCAGATCGATATCACGGGGGACGCGCTTTGACGCCGTTGTTTGTTGCGCTTCAGCGCTACCCACAAGCACTCGTTTTCGCTCAACCCAGTGGGCTTGAACACGACAAAAAACCGATAGCAGGCGCGAATTGTCAGTTTTAGACAAACGATGAACAGGCTTGCCAATGCCTTTGCCCTAAAAGTGAGGGCGGGAAAGCACGGGCAGGAGCAGTAGGGGACACCCACTCAGCAGTGAGGGGACACTGAACCTGCACCCTCAAGCCCGCACTCCAGGAAGCGATGCGCTCATCGCACCCTGAAGGCAGCCTTGACCCCTCATCCGGCGCTGCGCGCCAACTTCTCTCGCTGTGCGGGATGAAGAAACACATCTTCGACGCTGTGAGCGCGATACAGCTCGGCGTGTCGTGCAATGCAAGTCTCGTAAACGAGCGGCGTTCCAAATCGCTCAAGCTGGCTGAAGCACACCGCTACCTTGCAAACTCATCGCTACAATGAGATGTCACCGGCAATTACAACTCCCCCAACCCCTCCGCCATCCCGTCTTCGCCCACCTGCAGCAAACGCAGCGTATTCGTCGCGCCATGGGTTTCCATATGCTCGCCGCTGGTAAACACCACGCGGTCGCCGGCTTTGAGCAGGTTGGCTTCGACGAGTTTGCGGATGCTGCCGCGCGCGGCCTGGCGTGGGGTCTGGCCGCGGCTGTCGTAGTCCATCGGGAACACGTCGCGCATCATCGCCATGCGGCGGCGAGCGCCGCCGTCGCGGGCGAAGGCGAAGATCGGGGCTTTGCCGCGGAAGCGCGAAAGGAAGCGCGCAGTGCCGCCGGATTCGGTCATCGCGACAATGGCACCGACGCCGATATGTTCTGTAAGGAACATCGCGGTCATCGCGATGGCCTGGTCGGCGCGCTGCAGGTTGCGCGGGGCGGCTTCGAAATCGGTGTCGTGTTCGAACTGGCGCTCGGCACCCAGGCAGATACGCACCAGCGCTTCGACCGCTTTGATCGGATACATGCCGGCGGCGCTTTCCTGCGACAGCATCACCGCGTCGGTACCGTCGATCACCGCGTTGGCGACATCCAGCACCTCGGCGCGGGTGGGAATCGGGCTGCTGACCATCGACTGCAGCATCTGCGTGGCGGTGATCACCACTTTGTCGCGTTCCAATGCCACGCGGATGATCTTCTTCTGCAGACCGGGGAGTTCGGCGTCGCCGATTTCCACGCCCAGATCGCCGCGCGCGACCATCACCACGTCGCTGGCGTCGACGATCTCGACCAGATTCTCGATGGCTTCGGCGCGTTCGATCTTCGCGACCAGCGCGGCGGCGCTGCCGGCGGCGCGTGCGACCCGGCGCGCCTCGTTCATGTCGGCGGCGTTGCGGCAGAAACTCACGGCGATGAAGTCGGCGTTGAGCTGTGCGGCGACCTGGATCAATTCGCAATCGCGCTCGGTCAGTGCGCCCAGCGAGAGACCGCCGCCGAGTTTGTTGAGACCCTTGCGATTGGACAGCTCGCTGTCGTTGAGCACGGTAGTGACGATGCGCGGGCCATCGATCGCAGTGACCTGCAACTGCACTACACCGTCGTCGAGCAACAGGGTATCGCCGGGCGCGACATCGCCGGGCAGGCCGAGATAACTCACGCCGACCTGATGCTCGTCGCCGAGCGGCGCGTCTTCGCTGGCGATCAGATCGAAGCGCTCGCCTGCGCGCAGCTGCACCTTGTCGTTGGCGAATTTCTCGATGCGGATTTTCGGGCCGGGCAGATCGGCGAGGATGCCGACCTCGGTACCGACGCGCGCGGCTGCGGCGCGTACGGCTTCGGCGCGGGCGATCTGTGCGGACGGATCGCCGTGCGAGAAGTTGAGGCGGACCACATCGACGCCGGCGCGCAGCAGCGCGTCGAGCACCCCCGGGGCATCGGTGGCGGGGCCGAGGGTGGCGAGGATCTTGGTGCGGCGGCGTTGTTCGGTCATGTCGTCTGCGTTCGGAGCGGGGCTCCGACAACGCTATCACGCCGGCGCGACAATGACCGCGCAGGGTCGCTGCAAACGATCACAGCGCGCCGGGCACCACTCAAAGCCCCAGCAACAGCGCCTGCAGCGCATCGGGCGTCCGTACCAATGCGTACGCACCGGCATCGCGCAATTCGTCCTCACTACCGAAGCCCCAGAGCACGCCGATACCACGCATGCGGTGATGCAGCGCGCCTTCGATATCCATGTGGCGGTCGCCGATCATCGTGCAGTGCCCGGCGCGCAGATCGAGCCGCGCCAGCGCTTCGGCGATCAGCTCGGGCTTGTGGCTGAGGCGACCGTCGGGAGTGGCGCCGATGATGTCCTCGAAGCGGTGACCGAACGACAGCGTGGTCACGATCTTGCGCGCGTGCGGTTCGTTCTTGGCGGTGACCACTGCAAGCCGGTGTCCGGCGTCGTGGACCGCCTCCACTGTTTCGCCGATGCCGGCGTAGACGGTGTGCTCGCGCCAGCCTTCGATCTCGAAACGCTCGCGGTACAGTGCGACTGCGCGCTCGATGTCGGCGGCGCTGTCGAACAGTTGGCCGTAACGCACCCGCAGTGCGGGGCCGATCCATTGCCGCAGCTCGGCTTCGGGCAGACCCGGATGGCCCATCTGCTCCAGCGAATACGCGACGCAGCGGGTGATGCCGACGGCGGAGTCGATCAAGGTGCCGTCAAGGTCGAAAAAAAGGGTTTGCATTCAGGTCAATGATCCCGGCAGAAAGAAAACCAGCCCTCCCGACCGCAGGCGAAGCCTGAGGAGGGATCTGTTTTTGGCAGATGCATCGGCGATTTAAAAACAGGTCCCTCGCATGCGCTCGGGACGACAGACTTCTCGGGAATCACCCCACCCTCGCCTGCAGCGCAACCACGGCGGGCAGCGCCTTGCCTTCGAGAAATTCGAGAAAAGCGCCGCCGCCAGTGGAGATGTAGGACACCTCGTCTTCGATGCCGTACTTGTCGACCGCCGCGAGCGTGTCGCCACCGCCGGCGATCGAGAACGCATCGCTGTCGGCGATCGCGCGCGCCAGCGTCTCGGTGCCCTTGCCGAAGGCATCGAACTCGAACACGCCGACCGGACCGTTCCAGACCACGGTGCCGGCGCGCTTGATCAGCGCGGCATAGCGTGCGGCGGTGTCGGGGCCGATATCGAGAATCATGTCGTCTGCGGTCACCGCATCGACGGTCTTGACCGTCGCCGGTGAATCGGCCTTGAACTCCGAGGCGACCACCACATCGCTGGGGATCGGAATATCGGCTCCACGCGCCTTGGCATCGGCAATGATCTGCCGCGCGGTATCGAGCAGATCCATTTCCACCAGCGACTTGCCCACGCCATACCCCATCGCGGCGATGAAGGTGTTGGCGATGCCGCCGCCGACGATCAGTTGGTCGACTTTCGATACCAGCGACGACAGCAGTTCGAGTTTGGTGCTGACCTTGCTGCCGGCGACGATGGCGAGCAGCGGGCGCGCCGGGTGCTCCAGCGCCTTCGACAGCGCGTCGAGTTCGGCCATCAGCAGCGGGCCGCCTGCAGCCTGTTTCGCGAACTTGATCACGCCGTGCGTGGACGCCTGCGCGCGATGCGCGGTGCCGAAGGCGTCCATCACGAACACATCGCACAGCGCGGCGTATTGTTTCGACAAGGCTTCGTCGTCCTTGCCCTCACCGACGTTCATGCGGCAATTTTCGAGCAGCACCAGCTGGCCGGGTGCCACGTCGACGCCGTCGATCCATTCCTTCACCAGCGGCACCTCGCGCCCGAGCAGTTCGCCCAGCCGCTTCGCCACCGGCGCCAGCGAATCGGCTTCGCTCCACACGCCTTCCTTCGGCCGGCCCAGATGCGACATCACCATCACTGCCGCGCCGCTCTCCAGCGCGAGCTTCAGCGTCGGCAGCGAAGCGACGATGCGCTGGTCGGAGGTGACTTTGCCCTCGGCGACAGGAACGTTGAGATCCTGGCGGATCAAGACGCGCTTGCCGGCGAGGTCCAGATCGGTCATGCGGGTAATGGACATGCGGGGATTCCTCAAGACAGACGCGCATTGTCCGCGCTCGCTTACTGGCGGGCAATGGTGGCGATGTGTGGTGAATGAATAACCACCTCATGTCGCGAATCGGCTCGCAACCCCCGCGTTGTCATCCCGAACGACCGCGCAGCGGGCGGAGGGATCTGCTTGTGCTTCGCTGCCGGGCAAGCGACAGCAGATCCCTCACCCGATAAAACCGGGATTCGGGATGACAACGATGTCGCAGCCGCTCAGGATTCGGCCTTCGGTGCCCGCAACAGACTCAGCGCGAAACCGCCGACGATCGCCGCACCCACGATCAGGAACGCCCACAGCAGCCAGCCGCGCCAGTCGGTCGGTGTCTCCTGTTTGGCGTAAGCGGCGGTGCCCGCAGCGGCCGTGCGCGCGCCAAGGATCGCAACCGGCGGCGCCCAGTCATTGCCGAGTCGCGCGCGCAGCGGTGCCAGTGCCTGTTCCACCGGCAGCGAAGTTCGTCGCGCGCTGCGGCTGCCCGCCACCAATGCGTAAGGGCCACGGCCCTGGGCGAGAAAAACGAAACGATCCGGCAGATACGCTACTTCGACCACGGGCGTCGGATTGAGCACGACCGGGCTGCGCAGACGCCATTCGCGCGCGGCGAGCGGTGCGGTGAGTACGTAGTCGTCGTTGTCGATCCGCACACCGTCCTGCTGCAGCCGGAACAGCAGCGTTCGCCCGATCGGCGTCCAGATTTCATTGTCGGGCGTGCCGCTCTGCGCATCGACGATCACCTCGGCGGTGCCGTTGTCGGTACCCAGCGTGGCGTCGATGCGGGCGACCGGCAGCCTGGCCGGCAGCCGGTAGTGGTAGACCTGATCCTTGCCGAACTCGTCGCGATCGCTGTCGACGAAATCCGCGCGCAGCCGTCGCCACTGCGGCGACGCTGCGCCGGCGCGGGTGCGCCGCGCGGTGATCTGCAGCCCGGCGATCGGGTCGCCGTCGAGCTGTCTCAGACGCAGATAGCGCAGGGAGGTTGCGGGCAGCGCGATATCCCGCCGCTGCAGCACCGCACCGCTGCGTCGCAGCGATACCACCGCCGCTGCATCCACCAGTCTCTGCCACTGCTCCAGATCTTCGCTGCCTTCCACCGCGAAACGCGCACGCACATCGCCTGCTTCGGGCCAAGTCAGATCGAGGCGATCGACGCTGGACGGCCGCTTCGGATCGCGGCTGATATCCGCATCCATCACATAGTCGATCCGCGTCTGCGGCGCGGCAGAAACGACATCGGCCTGCAGCATGCGCAGACGGCCGTCCATATCGCGCTCAAGCCGCAGCGACAGATCGTCGCCGCCGCCCGCACCCTCGCGACGCGGCAGGGCGAAGACAGGCAGCGTGACCTGGGCCACGCCCGGTTGCGCATCGGGATCGACCGTCAGCCGCGCCACCGGCACCGATTGGCCGTCGGCATTCACCACATCGAAATCGCCGAGGTCCGGATCGATCAGCACCGCATAGACCTCGGGCGTCAGCTCGAACTGCCAGGCGGCATTCTGGCCCTCGGCCTTCAGCGGCCAGCGGTAGGCGTAGTCGTCGGCCACCGCCGACACCTCCGGCTGCGCGGCGCTGGCCGCACTGACAGCGCCGAGCGCTGCAGTCAGCGCCGCCGCGCGGATCGATGAAACCACTGTCCATGTCCGATTGCCGCGCTTCATGCCGAAACCTCCGCAGTTGCCGCACGCCGCGGCGGCGCCGGGGCGAAATAGCCCACCGCCGTGCACAGCAGGCCGTAGGCGATGAACGAGACGATACCGAACAGATTGCCCAGATGGCTGCGGTCGATCAACAGCAGCTTCAGCAACACCACGCCCATCAATACCGCAGCGGCTGTCCACAGCAGACGGTCGCCGCGCTTCGAACCGAAAATCCAGCCGAGCACGCCCAGCACACTCCAGACCAGGGTCAATGCCGTCTGCACCACGTTGTCGTCGAGCATTCTCGGTGACCATGCCGCATCGCCCCATTGATGTGCGGCGCGCAGCGTGGCGAAGGTGATCCACACGAACGCCGCCAGCGCGAACAGCGGCACACCGCGCGATGCGCGCGACGGCTCGGCCCAGATCCACTGCGCCAGCAATGCAAGCGCCGCGATCTGGAACAGCTCCAGCGGATTCAGCAGGCTCACCCAGGGCAGCGGCGTGCTCTCGCCCGGGAAGAACAGCGACAGCGCCCAACCCGATGCCAGCATCAGCCACGCCGATGCGAGCAGCGCCCGGCGGTAATCGTCGAAGCTGCGGCTCTCGAAGGTGCGGCTCTCGAAGCTGCCGCTGCCCGGGCTTCGCGCCAACGGCGGTGCCAACAACGCCGGCCGCAGTTGCAACAGCGCCGTAAAGCCCAGCACCGGCAGCGCCAATGCCAACCATTGCCAGCCATCGCCCTGCCCGGCGCGATCGACGACGTGGAATGCGGTGAGCGCGATCGCCGCGATCCACGACCAGAACCAACCGCCATGGGCGACGAAACGCACACCGGTGCCTGCTTCGCGCAGGCAGATCAGACTGCGCCAGCCCAGCACCGCATACGCCGCCCACGCCGCTGCGCCCCATTGCGCGAACGGGTGATCGTGGATGCCGGTGATCGCCACCGCGAACGGGATACCGAGCACGAGTGCAGCCGCAGCGATACCGCCGAGCACGGTCATTTCATATCGACGAAGTTCCGCCGCGATCCAGCCGGTGAACGCGACGAAGGCGAACAGAATCTCCACCCGATGCCGATCCGGCGCGAAATCGACGATCTCCTGGATACCCGCGAACGACCACCAGCCGAAGGCCCACAGCGCGAACAGGCCGGTCATGACGCCGCCGCGTTCGCGGCGATAGGTCCACGCGGTGGCGAAGCCGGCCAGCGCGATCAGCAGCGCACCCATGAACGCGGGATTGGCGATGGGCGTGCGCGCGACCGTCTCCACCGGCGAGAAACCGGTGCTGATGCCGCCGACGCCGATGATGTAGGCGGCCGCCGCAGCGAGCTGCAGCAGCAGGCCGGAGACTTCCGGCAGACGACGCGACTGGCGCACGCCCAACCACACCAGAGCCGCGCCTTCCAGAGCGAACACGCTTGCGGTCGCGCGCGCCGACAGCGCCAGCGGCACCGACAGCGTCGAGAAACCCACCGCGAGGACGGCATAGGTATCGACCAGCGACGCGAAGCGTTCGCGCCCGCGCAGCACAGCGGCAAGCAAGGCGTAGATCGCGGCCGCGCCCAGCGCCGAAAACGCCAGCGGCATGCGGTCGCCATGCAACAGACCAGCCTGCAGCGCGAACGCCACGAGCGGCGTACCGAAGACCAGGGTGCCGTCGACCAGCGTATGCGCATTGCCATCGTGTCCATGCCCACGATGGCCGCCCTCGCTGCGACGATAGGCATAGAAGATCGGGATCAGCAGATACAGCGCGAAGAACAGCAACAGGAATGGCTCGGTGGTCGCGAATTTCTCCGGCTTGTACTGCAGCACGCCCCACAGTGTGCCGATGCCGAAGGTGAACACGAAACCGAGCAGATTGAGCAGCCGCCAAGGCCGGTTCCAGGCGATGCCGAAGATGCCGAGATTCAACACCGCGTAATAGCCGAAGAGGGCGACATGATTGCCGCTGCCGGTGGACAGCCAGATCGGTGCGAGAAAACCGGCGAGAATGCCGAACACTGCAAGCGCCAGTGCGTTCTGCAGCACGGCCAGCACGCCGATACCGGCGACCAGCGCGATCGTGATTCCGAATGCGGCGCCGGCGGGCATCAGGCCGTAGAGCTTGTAGGCCGCGAACGTCACCAGCATCAACACGCCGATGGCGCCGCCCTGCAGCGAGAGCGCGAACGTTCGCCGCGTTTCCCGCTGTTTCCACGCGAACAGCAGCCCGCCAATGGCGGCAGCGGCGATTGCCGCCAGACGCAATTCGATCGGCACGACCAGCCAGCGCTGGTCGCTGGCGTATTTCAACAGCGCGGCGACACCGGCCAGCAGCACCAGCATGCCGATCTTCACCGGCACATTGCCCTCGGTGAACCAGCGGCGCACGCCATCGATGATCGGCGCGAAGGGGTCGGACGGCGGCGGCGGCCGCTGCACGCGCGGCGCCTGCGGGCGCGGCGGCGGCGTCTGTGCGGCCGATGCGCGCGCGGCGACCGGCGCCGCGCGCTCGGGCAGCGGCGGCGGCATTACGGATTCGGTCTTTCGGGGGGCTTCGGCGGAAACGGCGGCTTCGCCGGTTTCGGAGGTCGGATCAGCCGGGACGTCGTACATCGCGCGGCCGGTGATCGGAGCTTCGGGCGCGGGCCTGCTTTCTGTGCGGGACGGCGGTGGTCCTGCGGCGGATGTCGCCTGCTCCGGGACAGGGGCCGCAGCCTTCGATACGGCCGGCGCCGCGCGGGCGGACTCCACGTTCAGCACGCGCGCCTGCAGCCGCTGCACATCGCGTTCGAGCGTGTCGATCCGCGCCTTGGCATTGCCGATCTTGATCAACGCCATCACCAGCAGCAGGGGCACCGCGAGCACCGCAAGGCCCAGCAGGATCAGGATTCCAGCGAAATCATCCATCATCGGCAGCCGCCCTCATGCGGCACTCCCCCATCGTCCGCCACCGCTTGCATGCCTCGGGCGAACACTGCCGCAGCCTTCCCCATGCGGTCCTGAATTGCAACCGCTCCGGCCCCGCGTAGCGCAGCGGGGAGCCGCCGGTATCGCCTGCCGCTACCTGCCCGCTCGACCCCGGCCACCTGCGGCCGTGCTTGATCCGCAGCGTGGATCGTCGGACTCTAGGCCGCTATGACTCGCCCTCGCCGCCGGACTTCGCAACCCCCCAACAACCTGCAGATGGCGGATATCGCCAAGCTGGCGGGGGTGTCCGAGTCCACCGTCTCGCGCGCGCTCAAGGACAGCCCACTGATCGCGGCGAGCACCCGCGAGCGCATCCAGCGCCTCGCCGAGCAGGCCGGCTATGCGGTCAATCCGGTCGCCAGCAGCCTGCGTTCGCGCCAGACCGGCGTGATCACGGTGGCGGTGCCGCTGGTGCACGAACGCGAAGCGCATCTGGTCGATCCCTTCATGATGACGATGCTGGCGCATCTGGCCGACGCGCTGAGCGACCGCGGCTACAACATGCTGTTCTCGAAGGTCGCCGCGCATCAGGACGGCTGGGTGCGCAAACTGCAGCAGCCCGGGCGAAGCGACGGCGTGATCCTGATCGGCCAGAGTTTCGAACACGGCTCGATCAACGAAGCCGCGCGCGCCGGCATTCCGCTCACCGCCTGGGGCACGCGGCTGCCGGCGCAGAAGTATCCGGTGGTCGGCACCGACAACCGTCTCGGTGGCCAGATCGGCACCGAACACCTGATCCGCCATGGCCGCCGCCGGATCGCGTTCCTCGGCGACGAACGACTGCCCGAGGTCGGTCATCGCCACGAGGGCTACCGCCACGCATTGCGCAGCGCCGGGCTGAAGGCGCATCCCGAACTGCACGTGCGCAGCCATTTCGGCAGCGAAGACGCCTACGCCAGCGTGCGCGCGCTGATCGAAAGCGGCGCCGATTTCGACGGCGTGATGGCGGCGTCCGATGTGATCGCGATCAGCGCGATGCGCGCGCTGTCCGAATCCGGCCGACGCGTGCCGCAGGATGTTTCGGTGGTCGGCTTCGACGACATCCTGCTCGCCGAGCACGCGCATCCGCCGCTGACCACGGTGCGTCAGGAGCTGGCCCAGGGCGCGATCAAGCTGGTCGAGACCGTGATTGCCGCGATCCGCGGCGAGAAGCCGGAATCGACGACGCTGGCGCCGAGTCTGATCGTGAGAGCGTCGGCGTAAAGCGGCCCCTCGCCCGCCCTGTCGGACACCCTCTCTCCGTGTTGCGGAGAGAGGGAAGAGCGAGCGCAGCGAACGAGGGTGAGGGGCGCTCTCAACGGAAACTCCAAACGATCGCCGCCGTCAACACCAGCAACAGCACCGACAGCACGCGATAGTTCTGCCACCACGGCAGACCGGCGAGCTGGCGGGTTTCGTCGCGGTAGAACGCGGGTGTCCATAGCAGCGCACCGACCTGCGCCATCGACGGCGGCGCGGTGGCGGCGCTGACCGCCACCAATACGACCGCACTCAGCACGAACAGGATCGGCGCGACGTACAGGAAATGCAGACCCAGCGGTTCGGGCGCCATCACGTTCGCGTAGAACAGCGCGGCGCCGCCGAGCAGACCGGCGACGATCGACGCGAAGGCACCCTTCGCATTCGCGCCGCGCCAGAACAGGCCGATCAGGAACAGCGCGCACACCGGCGGCACCGCATAGGCCAGCACCGCCTGCAGGTACTGCCACAGCGATTCGAAGCGTTCGATCTGCGGCGCCCACGCCACCGCCAGCACCATGAACACGATGGTGGTGATGCGTCCCGCGCGCACCAGCGTCGCGTTGCTGGCATCAGGCAATCGCGGACGCACGAAATCCATGGTCACCAGCGTCGCTGCGGAATTGAAGGTGCTGGCAATGGACGACATGATCGCGGCGAAGAAACCGGCGATCACGACACCGACCAGCCCCGCCGGCAGCAGATCGAAGATCAGCGTCGGATAAACGAGATCCGGTTTGTCCAGTTGCGGATACAGCAGGATGGCCGCCGTGCCCGGCAGCACCATCACGTACAGCACCGGCAGTTTCAGCAGACCGGCGAACAGCGCGCCCCAGCGGCCGTGGTTCTCGTCTTTCGCCGACAGCACGCGCTGGACCATGAACTGGTTGGTGCACCAGAAATAGAACCCGAGCAGCGGCACGCCCAGCACCAGCCCGAGCCAGGGCACGCCGGAGTCGTCCAGCGGACGGATCAGCGACAGCTTGGCCGGATCGACGGCCGCCATCACTGCATTCCAGCCGCCGGCTTTGTCGAACGCGAAGAACGCGATGAATACCGACGCGCCCAGCAGGATCACCGCCTGCACGGTTTCGGTGTAGATCACCGCACGCAGGCCGCCGGCAACCGTGTACACGCCTGCGGACAGCGCCAACACCGCGACGATCTGCCACAGCGGCCACTGCGGAAGAATGAGCTTCAGCATGATCGCGCCGCCGTATAGCGTGCCGGCGGTATCGACCACGATGTTGAGGAAGATCGTCAGCGCGGAGAAATAGACGCGCGCGCGCCGATCGTAGCGGCGTTCGAGATATTCCGGCAGCGTGTACACCTGCGAACGCAGCAGGAACGGCAGGAAGAACACGCAGAAGAAGGCGAGCACCACGGTCGCCATCCACTCGTAGTTGTAGACCGAGATGCCGTTGCCGTAGGCCGCGCCGGCGAGGCCGATCAGCGTGGTCGACGAAATATTGGAAGCCAGCAGCGCAAGCCCGATCACCGGCCAGGTCATCGAACGCGAGGCGAGAAAATAATCCTCGGCCGATGCGCGGCGCTTGGAGACGTACAGACCGAGGGCGATGATGCCCAGCGCGTACAGCGCGATCACGGCCAGATCGAGGCCGGCCAAGTGCACATTCAATTCATTCACATTCGGCTCCGGAGGCAACGGACGCCGGTTTCGCGCATCGCCGGCACAGCGATATTGCATCAATGCAATCGATTGTACATGCTGCGCCGCAGCAACAACCGACAGCATTCCGACACGCCAATGATGCGGGCACAGTTTATCCGACGCAGAAATCAGCGGATAATCCCTGCATTAAACAACGATACGGCGACGGCTGAATTCACACCCCGTGGCTGCCGCTTCCGACGAACGGAGCTATTTTCGCTGCACCGCAACTTGCAATCGTTTGCACGATTGGTTATCAAATGCCGGACTCGGGCAGCCGCCCGCCTCGGACTCCGGAGGAATCACCGTCATGCGTCGCCAGTCGAACCCGTCGTTCCGCAGCCAACTGTCAGCGCTGCGCCCCCATGCCCTCACTTCGGCCCTGTCGTGGGCCGTCTGCCTGATGCTGGCCCCCGGTCTGGCTGCCGCGCAAACCGTCGAAGCGCCTGCCGGCGAGGCGCCAGTCGACACCAGCAACGATCTCGACGAAATCGTCATCACCGCCACCGCCGGCGGCAAATCGAAACTGCGCACCAGCGTGTCGACCAGCAGCATCAACAGCGACACCATCGAACGCTCGGCGCCGCGCTCCACCGCCGAAATCTTCCGCAACATCCCCGGCATCCGCTCCGAATCCACCGGCGGCGAAGGCAACGCGAACATCGCCGTGCGCGGTCTGCCGGTGGCGTCCGGCGGCGCCAAATTCCTGCAGCTGCAGGAAGACGGTCTGCCGGTGTTGGAGTTCGGCGACATCGCCTTCGGCAATGCCGATATCTTCCTGCGCAACGACTGGTCGATCGATCGCATCGAAGCGGTACGCGGCGGTTCGGCGTCGACCTTCGCCAGCAACTCGCCCGGCGGCGTGATCAACTTCATCAGCAACACCGGCGAGCAGCAGGGCGGCGCGGTCGGCCTCACCACCGGCTTGGACTACGGCAGCAATCGCGTCGACTTCCGCTACGGCATGCCCTTCGGTGACGGCTGGCGTTTCCACGTGGCCGGCTTCTATCGCCGCGGCGATGGCGTGCGCGATGCCGGCTACAACGCGGAAGACGGCGGCCAGATCAAAGCCAACCTCACCAAGGAATTCGACAACGGCTACGCGCGCTTCTACTTCAAGCGCCTCGACGACCGCGCCATCGGCTATCTGCCGGTGCCCACGCGCGCCAGCGGCAGCAACGGCAGCCCGAGCCTCGGTTCGATCCAGGGCTTCGATCCCGCGCAAGATACGCTGCAAAGCCGCTATTTCCTCACCGATATCGGCCTGGACGGCAACAACAACCGTCGCAGCACCGACATCGCCGACGGCATGCATCCGGACAGCACCGTGGTCGGCGCCGATGTCGAATACCGCTTCGGCGATGGCTGGAGGATCAACGAGAAATTCCGCTATGCCGACACCAGCGGCCGCTTCGTCGGCCAGTTCCCGGCGGAAATCGGCACCGCAGCGGCGATCGCACCAACCATCGGCGGCGTCGGTGCCACGCTGCGCTACAGCAACGGCCCGAACACCGGGCAGGCATACACCGGTACGGTGGTGCGCACGCATCTGTTCAACACCACGCTCAACGATCTGGGCAACTACGCCAACGACCTCAAACTCACCCGCAGCTTCGATGTCGGCGACGGCGGCAATCTGGATCTCAGCGCCGGGTATTACGCCTCGCGACAGAACATCGACATGGACTGGGTGTGGAATTCCTATCTGCAGGAACTGCGCGGCGATGGCCGTTCCGCGTTGATCGACGTGATCAGCGCCACCAGCGTCAACCTGTCCGACAACGGTCTCTATGCCTACGGCGTTCCGTTCTGGGGCAACTGCTGCACGCGCAGCTACAACGCCAAATACGAGATCGGCGCGCCGTATCTGTCGCTGGCGTTCTCGCTGGGCAAGCTCGACATCGACGCCAGCGTGCGCCGCGACAGCGGCGACGCCACCGGCAACTATGCCGGCAGCGTGCAAGCGACCAATGTCGATGTGGACGGCGACGGCAGCATCTCCGGGCCGGAGCTCAGCGTATCGCAGGTCAACAACGCCGCTGCGTCGCCGATCGACTACGACTGGGGCTACACCTCGTACTCGGTGGGCGCGAACTATCTGATCAACGACGACCTCGCGGGCTTCGCGCGGATCAGCCGCGGCGGCCGCGCCAACGCCGACCGCCTGCTCTTCGGCGTGGTCCAGCCCGATGGTTCGGTGCGCGCACAGGACGCCGTCGATCTGGTCGATCAATACGAATTCGGCCTGAAGTGGCGGCGCGAAGGCTTCAGCCTGTTCGCGACCGCATTCTTCGCCGAAACCGAAGAGCAGAACTTCGAACTCACCAGCCAGCGCTTCTTCGATCGCGTGTACGAAGCGCGCGGCATCGAACTGGAAGCCTCGCTGCGCTTCAACGAGTTCTTCCTCAACGGCGGCCTGACCTGGACCGATGCGGAGATCAGCAAGGACCAGATCTCTCCGGCCAACGAAGGCAACACCCCACGGCGTCAGGCCGACGTGGTGTATCAGCTGACCGGCGGATACGCGGCGACCAATTGGACTGTCGGCGCGAACATCATCGGCACCGGCGATGCCTTCGCGCAGGACAACAACCAACTGGTGATGCCCGGCTACACCCAGGTCAATCTGTTCGCGGACTACCGCTTCGCCGAAAACTGGGTCGTCGGCCTCAACGTCAACAATCTGTTCGACACCTTCGGCATCACCGAAGCGGAGGAAGGCAGCATCGTCGCCAACACACAGAACATCATCCGCGCACGTTCGATCCCCGGCCGCACCGCGTCGCTGAGCGTGCGATACGAGTTCTGAGCCTGCGGCGGCGCGCATCGGAGCCACCCCTCCGCTCCGGTGCGCGTCGCCGTCCGGCCTCCAGAATCCGGATCATCGGATCGACATGAACGCACACGTTTCCATCAAGGGCGATGACCGCCACCGGCAGCGGTTCGCAGAGACCGTGCATGCTTCGCGGCGTGCGCAGATGCTGTCGCGCTGGAACGCGCACGGACCGCATCTGGTCGCGACCTTCGCCTCGCTCTACGCGGACGCCCCGCGCTTCGACGCGGCGCTGCATCGGCTGCTCGCCGGCATGGCCGCCTGCGCCAATGTGCGCCCGGACGCACTGCGCGCGCTGGATGAAGCGCGGGAAAGCAGTCCCGACTGGTTTCTCGCCCAGGACATGATCGGCTACACCGCCTACGTCGACCGCTTCGCCGGCACCCTGCGCGGCGTCGCCGGACGGGTCTCGTATCTGCACTCCCTCGGCATCCGCTATCTGCATCTGCTGCCCTTCCAGCTGGCGCGCGAAGGGGACAATGACGGCGGCTTCGCAGTGCGCGACTACGACGCGATCGAACCGTCGCTGGGCAGCAACGACGATCTCAAGGCACTCACCGCCCGGCTGCGCGACGCCGGCATCAGCCTGTGCGCCGATCTCGTGCTCAACCACACCGCCGACGATCACCGCTGGGCCCGGGCCGCGCGCGCCGGCGACGCGCATCATCGCGCCTACTACCACGTGTTCCCGGACCGCACCCTGCCCGACCGCTACGAACGCGACCTCAATCAGGTTTTTCCGCAGACATCACCGGGCAATTTCACCCACGTGCCCGAACTTGGTTGGGTGTGGACCACGTTCTACGGTTATCAGTGGGATCTGAACTGGTCGAATCCCGATGTCTTCGTCGAGATGGCCTTGACCATGCTGCGGATGGCGAATCGCGGCGTCGAAGCGTTCCGTCTGGATTCCACCGCCTATCTGTGGAAGCGCTGCGGTACCGACTGCATGAATCAACCCGAAGCGCACGCGATCCTGCAGGCGCTGCGTGCGGTCAGCGACATCGTCGCACCGGGCGTGCTGCTGAAGGCCGAGGCGATCGTGCCCGCGCGCGAACTGCCGCCCTACTTCGGCAGCGGCACCGCACTGGGACGCGAATGCCATATCGCCTACCACAGCACGCTGATGGCGGCGCTGTGGGCGGCGCTGGCGGAACAGCGCAGCGACTTGCTCGCCGATGTGATCGCGACCACGCCCGCATTGCCGAACTCCAGCGGCTGGCTGACCTATCTGCGCTGTCACGACGACATCGGTTGGAACGTGCTGCGCGAAGAAGCCGCAGGCGACGATGGCCGCGCACCGTTCGATCTCGCACGCATCGCGCGCTTTTACGCTGGCGACACTGTCGATTCCTACGCGCGCGGCCGTAGTTTCCAGAGCGCCGGCGGCGATCACGTTCACGGCACCAACGGCATGGCCAGCGCACTCGCCGGCATCGCCGATGCGCAGGCGCGTGGCGACGCGGACGCGCTGGCATTGGCCGAACAGCGGCTGCGGATGCTGTACGGCATCGTGTTCGCGGCAGCGGGATTGCCCGCACTGTACATGGGCGACGAAATCGCGCTCGGGAACGACGAGGCATACATCGAGGATCCGCTGCGTGCGATCGAAGGCCGTTGGCTGCATCGTCCGATGATGGACTGGCCGATCGCCGATGCCGTCGCTGGCGGGAACAGCACCTGCACCACCGCCGATCGCATCGGAAGCTCGCTGCGAAACATGATCGCAGCACGCTGTTCCACGCCGGCACTGCGCGCCGACGCGCCGATGCGCGTGCTCGACTTCAAGCACTCCGCCCTGCTCGGCATCGCGCGCGGCGACGACTTTGTCGCGCTGTTCAATCTGAGCGCGCAAACAGCAGCGGCAACACCGCCTGCGGAACTCGCAGGGGCGCACTGGCGCGACATGCTCGGCGATGACGAATCCACGATCGCGCTGCCGGCCGTCCTGCCGCCTTATGCGCTACGCTGGCTGCGCCGTGAGTAAGCGAACAGGCGACTATCGATGACCGAACCCGTCTACGCCGCCATCGAAGCCGGCGGTACCAAATTCGTCTGCGCCATCGGCACCGCCGACGGTACGCTGCGCGAACGCGTTCGCTTCGCGACCCGCGATCCCGACAACACGCTTGCGGAAGCGCGCGCATTCTTCGAAGCCGCCGCGCAGAACCACGGCAGACCGCGCGCGCTCGGCATCGCCAGCTTCGGCCCGCTCGAACTCGACCCGGATGCACCGCTGTACGGGCGCCTGCTGCGCACGCCCAAAGCAGGCTGGCACGATGCCGATCTGATCGCACCGTTCGCGCACCTGGGCATTCCGGTAACGCTGGATACCGACGTGAATGCGGCCGCGCTCGCCGAATCGGTATGGGGCGCAGGCCGCCGGCCGGATGGCACGCCGCTCGACACGCTCATCTATGTCACCGTCGGCACCGGCATCGGAGGCGGCGTCATCGTGCATGGCCGCACGCTGCGCGGCATGATGCATCCGGAGCTGGGCCACCTGTTTCCGCGCCGGCATCCCGACGACATCGGTTTCGCAGGCGTGTGTCCGCATCACGGCGACTGTCTCGAAGGCCTGGCCAATGGGCCCGCGATCGTCGCGCGGCTCGGCCACGAACTCGGCAACGCTCCGCCCGATCATCCGATCTGGGACATCGAAGCCGACTATCTGGGCCAGCTCTGCGCGCAGCTCACGCTGGCGATTTCGCCGCAGCGCATCATCCTCGGCGGCGGCGTCATGCAGCATGCACGGCTGTTTCCGTCGATCCGCACGCGCACCCGACACTGGCTCGGCGGCTACATCGCACGTCATGAAGTCGAAGCCGGCATCGACGACTACATCGTCGCGCCGGGCTTGGGCGACCGCAGCGGGATTCTCGGCGCACTACTCATGGCCGTAGAAAACGATCGGCTGCGATCAACCGCTGCGTCGCCTGTGTAGCCATTCTGCGGGGTGCATCAGCTGAAGCGTCATGCGCCATCAACAGGGCGTTGTCGGATCATCGGATCGCCGAAGCAGGCGCAAGACACTTCGCTTGTACGCCCGACAAAACCCGATCCGGGCTGCGGCATCGATAATCGCAAATCGCATTCGACTGCGTTCGTCAGATCGGATCTGCACTGGCGATTCACGAACGCCAACGTTTGTCGTCCAACGATCGGCATCATCGATTGACCTCGTAAACCCTGTCGTGCAATCGGCACGATCACCTTGACCGGCGGCATGTCCGTGGCATCGCTTTCGACGCTGACGCTGACGCTGACGCTGACGACGATAATCGAACAAACGCCTGAAGAATGGAGTAGTGTCGCATCACCATATGGCCATCGGATATTGGGAATGGAAGGCCAAACGTCACTCCGCATCGCGGCGCTCTTGGCGCATCGAACCCGCAACGACATCGGCGCCGGAAGCGTTTCGAGGTGCGTGGTCTCATTGTGCGAAGACATCGGCGTGGCGCTGAACCCGATCGTCGGCCCTCGTGGCGTGGCCGCGCTGTTCAAACGCAGCCTTTTCCTCACCAGCCGAGAGCATCCGGTGCTCTCGGGCCTGCACGAAAGCGTCCAATCGACGATGGAACTCTCGCGCCTGTCGGCAGTACTGGCCGATCTCAGCGAGAGCGAGGCGAACACCGTCGGCGCCGCACTCCTCCAGTCCTTCTACGAGCTGCTCGCCAGCCTGGTGGGAGATTCGCTCACGGAGCGATTGCTCAGCTCCTTGTGGGACCGCCCGTTGAGCGACCCGCCCGCATCGGTACCCACGCCATGACGACCAAAGTTGCCATCCATCGATTGCCTACCGGCGTGCCCGGCCTCGATGAAATCCTGGGGGGCGGCCTTCCGGAATTTTCTTTCAATCTCATCGCAGGCCCCCCGGGTTGCGGCAAAACCACGCTGGCTCACCAGATCATGTTCTCGTTGGCCAACCCGCAGCGCCGTGCGCTCTACTTCACGGTGCTGGGCGAACCGCCGCTCAAAATGTTGCGATACCAGCAACAGTTCGACTTCTTCGACACGGACGCGGTCGATCAAACCATCCGGTTCGTCAATCTCTCGGACGACACTCTGGGCGGCGATCTTGACCTTGTGCTCAAGCGTATCGTCGACGAAGTCGAATCTTTCAACCCGACCCTGGTCTTCGTCGATTCCTTCCGCTCCATCGTTCTCGCCGGCACGAGCAACGACAACCCGCGCAATACCCTGCAGCAGTTCGTACAACAGCTGGGCATGGCCATGACCAGTTGGCAGGCCACTACGTTCCTGATCGGGGAATATTTCGCCGAAGCGGATGCCAATCCGGTGTTCACCGTCTCCGATGGACTGATCTGGCTGCGCCAAAGCGTGGTCCGCAACTCCATGGTCCGGAAAATGGAGATCATGAAAATGCGCGGCCAGCCCACACTGCCGGGGCTGCATACCTTCCGCATTTCCGGATCGGGCATCGAAGTGTTCGCGCCCTTCCACGCCGCGTCGGCGCTGAACCCGCAATCGAATACGCTCGATGTCCTGCCCATCAAGCGGCTCCATATGGGCGTGCCTCGACTCGATGACATGTTGGGAGGCGGTCTGCCGCAAGGCTATTCGCTGCTCGTCGCCGGGCCATCCGGGTCTGGCAAGAGCCTGTTGGCCGCTGCATTCCTGGTCGAAGGGGCGCGCATCGGCGAAACGGGGGTCATCGCAGCGTTCGAGCAGCGGCCGACGCGTGGCCGTTCGCCCGCCATTGCGGCCTTGATCGAAAATGGCCAGATCGGCCTGGTCGACAGCTGGGCACCCGATCTCTCTCTCGATGAAACCACGCGTCTGCTGCTGAGCGAGGTGCGCCGCCTCAAGGCCACCCGCGTGGTGATCGACTCGCTGTCCGGCTTCGAGCTGGCGCTGGCGCCGACGTTCCGCGAAGACTTCCGGGAAAATCTCTCGCGCATGGTGATGGCATTGGCCGCTGCGGGCGTGACGGTATTGATGACCTCCGAACTGGAGGATCGATACACCGATCTGCGCTTCAGCCCCTACGGCACGGCGTTCATGACCGATGCCATCATCGTTCAACGCTATATCGAAGTCGAAAGCCGCCTGCTGCGGGTGATCGCGGTGGTGAAGGTCCGCGCGAGTGCGCACTCCAACGAGCTGCGCCTGTTCAGTATCGACGACGCGGGCATTCAGATTGGGGAACGCCTGTCCGGGCAGGAAGGTCTGCTCGGTGGCCGACCGACCCGCGAGATATCGCAGTCGCTCAGCCTGGGCGACGGCACAGATCGATCGCCCAATTGAGGGAGAGCTCGATGACTGTCCCCCGACATCGCCCATCCATCGAAGAGCAAGGAGCCAGGGCTGCGCGCGACTTGGCCGAACTCAAACACCAGGGCGATGAAGCCCGGGCTGAAGTGACCGAAGTGCGCGCCCATCTCGCCGAATTGAATCTGCAGATCGAAGCCGCCGAGCACCAGCTAGGCAGCAGCGATGCCGCGCATCTGCTGGAAGCGAACCAGAATCTGGTGATGTCCAGCTTGCGCGCCCAGGCCGATGCGGAATTCTGCGCGGATGCGTTGAAACACGCAGCCCAATCCGCGCAGTTGGATTCGCTGACGGAGCTTCCCAATCGCGAGCGGCTCCTCGACAGGTTCGCGCATGCGATCGCGATGGCACGGCGCAATGGCGGTCAGCTTGCGCTGCTGTTCGTCGACATGAACAATTTCAAGATGATCAACGACACCCTGGGCCACACGGTCGGCGATCAGGTGTTGCAACGCGCTGCGCATTGTCTGTCTTCGGTCGTCCGTGAAGTGGACACCGTCAGTCGGCACGGTGGCGATGAATTCCTGATCCTGTTGACGGATATCGGGAGCCGTTCCGATGCCATCGTCGTGGCGCACAAGGTGATCTCCGCGTTGGGAATGCCTTTCCGCATCGGAGACCATATCCTTCGGCTCACCGCGAGTATCGGTATCTGTCTGTATCCCGAGGATGGAGATACGCCGCAAGTGCTGATCGATCGCGCCGATGCGGCCATGTACCGGGCGAAGCGCCTCGGCACGGGCAGCTTCGTTTTTCACCACGAGCATGCCGAACAGAAAGCGCTCAGGCCGCACGCCGCCCTGGTTTCGCTCCAGGCGCCGCTGATTCATCACGACGAAGCGCTGATTGATCACGAGCGCAATGCCGCGCTGCTGCGCGAAGCCAACGAGCACCTGGTGCTGGCGGCTTTGAACGCGCAGGAGCTTCAGGCAGCTGCGGAGGAATCGCAGCAGCGCCACAAGGAATTCCTGGCGCTGGTTGCGCACGAACTGCGCAACCCCTTGACGCCCCTGGGTATCGCAGCGTCCCTGCTGCGCAGCTCCAATGCCGACGATCTGCAGCGCATGCAGCGCATCATCGAGCAGCAGGTCGCCCACATCTCCCGACTGATCGGCGACCTGTTGGATCTGTCTCGCTCCAGTACGGGCAAACTCCGACTGCATTTTCGTACCGTAGACCTTGCCGAGGCCATCGACGATGCAGTCAGCGCATCGAGACCGGCCATGGACGCGCGGCTGCAGCATTTCCGCATCGACATACCCGCGCAGCAGGTCACGCTGGAAGCCGATCCGATCCGCTTGAGCCAGATCCTCAGCAATCTGCTCGACAATGCCTCGAAATACACGCCGGATGGCGGCGAGATCAGTCTGCGGGTCCATGTGCAGCCAGAGCATGTCGCGATTCATGTCGGCGACAACGGCATCGGTATCAGCGCCGGCGCGCTGTCGCGGGTCTTCGAACCCTTTGCCCAGGATGCCCATGCCACGGGCTTCAACGGCCAGGGGCTGGGCATCGGGCTTACTGTGGTCAAGGAACTGGTGGAAGGACACGGCGGAACGGTCGTCGTCACCAGTCGAGGCATCGGGCTTGGCAGCGAATTCGTGGTGACGCTTCCGCTGAATGTCTTTCGCGAAGAAGACGCGTCGCTGTGATCCGTCGCGCACGAAGCATTCCGCACAATGCATGATGCCGGGCCGCAGCCTGGCCTCCAAGTGATTGAATCAACTGAGAACAAGATCTGGCACGGACCTTGCAGTGCTCTTGGATGTGCGCGATCAGCGCACGTCCCCCAAGGAAACACTCATGAGCCAGAGCGACAAGAAAGACATGCCGAATCCGTCGATCAAGGACCCGTCGATCAAGGACCCGTCGTCCAGCCCGTCGACGCATCCATCGAATCCTTCGACCCCCAGCGCCAAGCCGGCCACAACGGACGACAACCACAAGACCGGCAGCGACAAGCCGGCCGTGAAAGCCGACGACCACAAGAGTTCCAGCGACAGCAAGCGCTGATCTATACCAATGATCCACACCGATCAGGCCGGCCCGCCGCCTGACCCGGACGGTCAGCGTGACACGAACATGCGCCACGATCCGGTTGACGCCTTCCTCCACGGCTCAACCCAAGGTGCGAAGACCCCGACACCGTCGGGACAGCACTCCCGCTGAAAAGCAGCGATCAAGACGCAGTTCTGTCCCTCACCGGCGGGTGGCAACAGATGAGACATGGATGATCCATTCAGTCTCATCGAAACCAAAGGCGCCAGCGATGGCGCCTTTGGTTTGCGCGCATGGGAACAGTGGCGCGCTCGCCTTTGGCGAGAGCCGGGATCTCGCCAGGCAATGACCGACCCACCTCCGAACGCCAAAGGCCACCCTGCGCCGCATCTCCAACCCTGCGCGATCTGCGACGGCAAGATCACGCTGGAGCGTTGATCGTGAAGATGGCTAAACGCCTGCGGATGTCTTGTTGCTGTCCTCATTGTTTGCTGTCGAAAGCCTTTCGCCCGACACCGGAGGCATGACACTGCCCTCATCCATGCGGTCTGCGGAGTCGTGCGGTTTTTGAGGATGGAATTTCACGAACAGATAGAAAACGAAAAGAATAATGAACGGAAAAAAACCGATAAAGTCAACGAGCATCCTATCTCTCCACATCAAAGACCGTGATCTTTCAGCCAAAACGCCTCCCACGATAACGCATGGAGAGAAGGGACAGATCGTACCCGGCGCTCAGTGGTCGCAGTCGCCACGAGCACGTCTGGCTGCCGCCTTCGACCACGCATGGCCAACGTTACATGATCGCCATGGTCGGCGCATGACGCCTCGTCGATATGCGTGGCCGGATGAGGGGTCGTGGGCCGGCGGACGAACCGAAGCGCAGCGACGCTTGGCTTTCGCAGCCGGGCCTCAGCAACGGCGAGACCCGGGATCGCGGCAGGCAAGCGCATGGCGATCAGCCAGGCTGACACCGTTGTTTCGCGGCAGCGCGGGCTGCAGCATAGCGTTGTACCGAGCCAGACACTGACCCGATGTCATCGAAGCAACGTATCGGCCACGAGCGACCCGGTGCGCTTGCGCGCGACGGGCTGCATTCGGGTCTTCAATGCGTAGTCTTTGCCATTGAGCGTCAGTGAGACCTCAATGGCGAGCGGCTTGCCGGACACCCACGGCACCGGCGTGCGCTCGCCCTTGTTGTAATTGGGCTGGTCCTGCATCCAGAAATGATCGTCGTACTGCGACATCAGTACGACAAGCGCATCGTTGTCGAGCTGATAGGAAAACGAATGGATCCGGATGGACTTCACATGCGCGTTCGGGCCGACTTTTTTCTGCTTGTCTCTCACGAACACCTGAAAAAAAACCGACTCCGGGCTTCGTTCGGCCTTGTACAGGAACGGGATACTTGATGTTGTCCGGGGATAGCCCGCAGGGTAAGTCGAAATATGCAGCTCGCTCTTGCCGTCCAGATCGAGAGCGACCGGCTCGTATTCGGGAATCTCGTAGTGAATGCATCCGGTCAGCAGCGACCCGATCCCGAGCAGGACTGACATCCGGAAACACTGCCCTCGACGAATCCGACGCATTGGTTCTGCACGCATCTGTACGACCTCCCGGTGATCGACTGGCCCGCCATGGCTCCGCGCCGAGGCGAAGCTTCCATACCCGGCGAGTACAGCACAAAAATGCGGTCGGTCGATACCGCGGATCGCCTACGAGAAAGGCCGGGGGCGCGTCGGGCAAGCGCATGGCAACAAGCCAAACTGACCCTGTTGATGGACCCCGTTGGTCGATTTCCTTCTCCCCGCACTGCGGGGAGAAGGTGGCCGAAGGTCGGATGAGGGGCGGACCGACAAGGCAAACCTACCGATACTCGGTTTTTCGTAGCCCGGGTAAGTGCGCAGCACGCACCCGGGAAAACGCAGGCTGCCAAGCCTGTGTGACGGTGAAAGATCAAAAGCCCCGGGTGCGGTCTTCGATCTTACCCGGGCTACTCGCTGAAACAGACACAGCAGGCTCGATTGATCCAACGGCCACCAAGCGGCCCCGTTTGCGGCAGAATGGTCTGCCTCATCATTGCTTTTCGGGACGTGCATGCGCATCGGAATCGACTTCGGCACGAGCTATTCGGCCGCCGGTGCTGTGATCGATGGCGAGTTGCAGTTGATCCGGTTTGGCGACGAGCTGCAGTTCCGTACCACTGTTTACTTCCCGCAGCGGCTGCCGGACCTGTCCGACTTCGTACTCACCGACGACATGCACGACGAGACCCGGAGACTGATGGGTGAGCTCCGGCGCGATCAGGCCATGCTGCACGCGGACCTTCGTGCACGCCGCGAGCAGGCGATGCAGCGCTCCGAACCCCAGCGGTCGCGCGAGTTGGGCATGATTCCGTCGCCACGCGTTCGAAGCGAGCCGGAACTGCAGCGCGACGCGCTTGCGCTCGTGCGTCGGCGCTGGGCGGCCCAGGAGATGCGCAAGGCCATGCACGAGCGCGTGGACCTGCAGCACGCGCTGTATGGCGAAGAGGCGGTCGATGCCTTCATCGAGGAGAGCACGGGCCAGTTGGTGGTCTCTCCGAAGTCCATGCTGGGCTACCGGCTGGAGGCGCATGCGCGCGACACACTGCTGGGTATCGCCACACAGTTGCTGCGTCACATCCGACTCACGGCGAGCGCACAGCTGGGCCACGACGTAAAGGCAGCCCTCCTGGGTCGCCCGGTGCAATTCCGAAGCTCGATGAAAGAGGCAGGCGGCGTACAGGCGCTCGAAATACTGACCGACGCGGCGTATGCCGCAGGCTTCGACGAAGTGGCGTTCCTCGAAGAACCGGCAGCGGCTGCGTACGGGTATCACCAGCGCAGCGAACGCCCCCGCAGGACGCTGATCCTCGACATCGGCGGTGGAACGACGGACATCGCCCTTGCCGATGTCGGCGGTGCGGAAAACGCGCCGGTCGTGCATGGCTCATGGGGCGAGCCGGTGGGCGGAACCGATGTGGACATCGAGCTGAGCATGCGCGCGGTCATGCCGCTGTTCGGCAAAAACGTCACCAACACGCCGGTGCACCGCTTCTATGAAGCGTCCGCCGTGCAGGACCTGCAGCGTCAGGCCCGGTTCCGCGAGGCCTCGTTCGCGCATGTCGAAGCGCCCTATGGCCAGCGACTGGAAAGCCTGAGGGCGCCGGGCCAGACCGTTCGCCTGAATCGTGCCGTTGAGCGCGCCAAGATCCAATTGAGCCAAGCCGAGTGCGTCACGCTGGAACTCGATTTCATCGAGACAGGCTTGGTCGGGACCCTCGACACCGCATGCCTCGACGATGCCGCGTCACCGTTCCTCCGCCATGTGCGCACGCTCATGGAGAGCGCCAAAGCCGAACTGACGCAGCCGCCGGAGACGGTCTATCTCACCGGAGGCATGTCGCGCTCGCCCTATGTGCCGCAGCTCGTGAGGGAGATGTTCCCGGATGCGGAGCTGGTCATGGGCAACGCATCGCTGGGCGTGGTGACGGGATTGGCGCACGCGGCTGCGCTCTAACAGGTTGCTGAAAAACCTGCTTCCAGTCGATTTTTCGAAAGACCAGACAAAGACCAGGACACCCACTTTCTCGCTATCTTCCATTTCCCTAATGTAATGGAATTGCCCAGTCGCGTAGGGTGGGCTTTATGCCCACCATCGCAATGCGTACGCCGCCGCGAACAATCATCGAAGCAAAAACCGTACGCGAGCAAAATGATTTCCGTCATCGTTCAAGCAAAAAGCGGTGGGCATAAAGCCCAATGGAATGGACTCCTCCCACTTCTTCGGCATCTAGGTGCCAGACTGGAAGGCGTTATCC